>CAYLZO010000471.1:0-1000 GCA_964387775.1 uncultured Anaerolineaceae bacterium | reverse complement strand
GCTGTCTGCCAGCCAATCCACCGGTTGCGTCTCTTTGACCGTTTCGGACATCGTTTTCAAGCCTTGCTCGTCCATCATCAATCCTTTGGCCCTCGGATTTCACGAAAGGGCGGGCTGGAGGACGTGAAGGAGCAGATCCGCCTCAAGCTGATCTACCCCTTTACCCATCCCGAGCAGGCGGAGCGCTTTGGCGTGCGGCGCGGCGGCGGCATCCTGCTTTACGGGCCGCCGGGCACGGGCAAGACCCTCATCGCCCGGGCCGTGGCCGGCGAGGTGGACGCCACCTTTTTCAGCGTCAAGCCCTCGGAGGTGATGAGCAAGTGGGTGGGTGAGGCCGAGCAGAACGTGGCCCATCTCTTTGCCCTGGCCCGCGCCGAGCCGCGCAGCGTCATCTTTACGGACGAGATCGAGGCCCTGGTGCCCAAGCGGCGAAGCAGCCGGTCGACGGTCATGCAGCGGGTCGTGCCCCAGTTTCTGGCCGAGCTGGAGGGCTTTGACCACCACAAAGACGAGGGGGCGCTGCTCTTCATCGGCGCCACCAACGAGCCCTGGGCGCTGGACCCGGCCGTGATGCGGCCGGGGCGATTCGACGAGAAAATCTACGTCCCACTGCCCGATTTTGCCGCCCGGCGGCGCATCCTGGCCTTGAACCTGGCGCAACGCCCCCTGGACTACGCGGTCGATCTGGACGCCCTGGCCGAGCGGCTGGCCGGCTACTCCGGGGCGGACATTGTCAACGTCTGCCGCAAGGCGTGCGCCATCCCCTTCCTGGAAGCCGTGGAGGAAGGGGTGGAGCGGGACGTGGGCTGGGGCGACTTTGAAGCCGTGTTGGAGGAAGTGAAACCGTCGGTTTCGGCCAAGGACCTGCGGCGCTTTGAGCAGTTCAGAGATGGTGCATAGAGTGCGGCCCACGCTGAGCGACCGCCCCGTGGCCCTCAAGATCCTCTATCCCCAACTGGTGGTAGACCCCGCCACGGTGGGCCTCTTTCGGCAGGAAGCG
>CAYLZO010000470.1:0-1051 GCA_964387775.1 uncultured Anaerolineaceae bacterium | reverse complement strand
TTTGAATTTGCGCAAGGGATAGGGCTACTTGGCACATTAACAAAATGCGGTATCCTTGTCTGGTCATCGTCCGTTGAAGACGAAAACCAAGCAAGGAGGCCACTAGATGTCGATTGTCACTTCCCAGCGATTGGGGGTGCTGAATGCGCTGTTGATCTTGGCCATACTCGGCCAATTGGTCCCTGGCCTGGCCGCCAGGACAGGCAGTGGGAGTCCGAACCAGGTTGTAGGATTGTGGTGCCTGGAGATGCCCCAACCCGTCTACCAGACCGTTACTCGTCGCTGGCCGCGGCCACGCCCGCTGTGGGAAGCACCTGCCCCATACAAGTTGGCCTGGCTGACTCACTGGCTGGTCAGCGCTTGGCCGCGCTGGCTGCTCCGCTGCGGACTGCTGTTGGCCCTCCTGCTGTGGAAACGGACAGCCTGTCCCCCACTTGCCTGGGGGTTGCTGGTCGGGCCACTGGTCGAAGTGCTCTGCCTGGGCTTGGCTCTCCTGTGCCGTACGGTCCGCTGGCGACGGCGCTGGTGGCTGCTGGCTCACGGGCTGAAGTGGAGCTATGGTTGGGCCGTGTTGCTGTTGCTGATGGTCTCTCCCCCTCAACAGGACTTCAGCGACCCCTTCGGCAGGGCTTCGGCAGACGCCCTCTGGGCGAGTCGAGCCCTCGGGAGGGGCCTCAGTCGAGCCGCTCAAGACACCGCTTTGGCCCGGTACACCCCGCTGCTGATGGGCGGGCTCCTGGCCCCTGGCCGTCGGGCAAGGATCACAGCTCCCCAGGCGGAGATGGAGACAGCGGAACAAGCACCGCTGTATTGGCTCGTCCCCTGCCGTGTTGTAGAGCCAGCGGAAGCGTCGCCAGGGGGCGAGGTGTTGTTCTCTAGATGGGCGCCCGACGCCGGGCTGCTCCAGATTGTAGGGGAGGCAGAGACCATTCATTTCCGGGTGGGAGGCGTGGTGGTCTTTGAGTTGCCCCGGTCGGACCGCACCGCGCTGTGTTGCCTGGTGCATCTGTGGGTTCGTCAGGAACGGCTGTCTCCGCAAGAGGCGGCCCAG
>CAYLZO010000469.1:0-1135 GCA_964387775.1 uncultured Anaerolineaceae bacterium | reverse complement strand
CACCCGTTGTCGGAAACGCAATTCGTCACACACTCCTTCTGTTCCCAGCGTCGTCTCGGTCACGCCCACTGCCAGGCGAGCTATCTTGCGGCTCCCAGGCACCCCATCCCAGTCCACAATGACCCGCACCGGCTCCGGCAGTTCGTGGACCGTCAGTTCCGTCTCCAGCCGATAGCCGGCTATTTCTTCCTTCCCCTGACCACTGTCCGGGTCCACGACCTCTTTCTTGATCTCCTTCCAGTTGACATTCTCTTCATCTATCGTTTCCAGGGCTTCTGCGACGGTTTTCACCGCCTTGGCCCAACAGAGGAAGCCCAGGTCTTCATCCAGGCAATAGGTCAGAACGTCGGCCACACTCCACCAGCGGTCGGCCGTGACCCGCGTCAGGCGATAGGCTTCACCGGCCCGCTCCAGGCCGCCGTTGATGATGTCCACCATCTGTTTCAACACCAGCAGCGGCGTGACATCCGAAGGGCTCAGGGGACAGGTCACAGCCTGACCGGTCTCTACGTCCTGAGCGATGTTGCGCCGAAAGGCTTTGACCGCCCAGTGTTTGGTGCCGTGCCAGGCCCGGGCAACCGCCTCCCGGCGGCTGACGCCACTAACGTAGCAATCGAGCCAGATTGCCCGCGCCTTGACCAATCCTCGTCGCACCCGCTGCGCTACCGAGTCCTCCTGGTAGGCCTGCAAGCGCGTGATGGTCTCTTCCTGACCCGCGTGGCGCCGGACGGTGATAGTCTCTTTGGCCTTCTCCGCCGCTTCTATGACCCACTGGCGCAGGAAACTGGCCGAGGTCCCCGCCAGGCGTCCGCCCAACAGACCCCGCAGCGCGGGCCAGCCTTGGTGCTTGGCTTGGCTGAGACGAGCGCCTCCACTGGCCACCAGGTGGGTCAACAGGGTGTGCCAGGCCCGAACGGCCGAGAGGAGGCCTGCCCGTTTGGCCAGCAGCCCCTTGGCCGCTTCGTAAGCCCCATTGCCCACCAGGTGCAGAGTGGCTATCGACAACGTGGTACGGTCGCTGACCTGCTGCTCCCATCCCGCCTCGGGCAGGGGGGGCGCCGCCTCTGCCAGTGGTATCCTTTCGACACCCGCCCAGTACGCCTCTTGACGCACCCTTTCTACAAATTCCTGCACC
>CAYLZO010000468.1:0-1164 GCA_964387775.1 uncultured Anaerolineaceae bacterium | reverse complement strand
ATTCCCGACATCCTCTGGTGCAAAGTGCCCGCCGGCCCCTTCCTGATGGGCAGCCCCGCCGACGAGCCCGACGCCTACGACGACGAAAAGCCCCAGCACACCGTGGACCTGCCCGCCTTCCTCATCAGCCGCTACCCCATCACCAACGCCCAGTATCGGCCCTTCGTCGAAAGCGGCGGCTACGACGAAGCCCGCCACTGGACGCCCGAGGGCTGGGCCTGGCGCACCGGTCAGAAAGAGCCGGACCTGTCGCCCATTGACAACGAGAGAGTGCGGCAAAACTATGTTGATTGGTTGGCCGGACGGCCCGTGGAAAAGCGGCATAGACCCTTCTGGTGGGATGAGCCTACGGCATTCCCCTGGAATCTTCGCTGGGGCTTGCCCAACAGGCCGGTTGTGGGCATAACTTGGTACGAGTCGCTGGCCTACTGCGCCTGGCTTCGGGAAAGGCTGAAGGCTGAAGGAGAGAAGCTGAAAGTCTGGCGCGATGGCAACGCCTCCAACCCTTCGACTGTGCTCAGGGCACGCCTCCAATACCCAATATCCAATATCCAACTCCCCAGCGAAGCCCAGTGGGAGAAAGCGGCGCGGGGTGCGGCTGCCCGCCGCTGGCCCTGGGGCGACGAGTGGCTCGAAGGCCGGGCCAATACGGAAGAGGCTGGCATCGGCGAGACCAGCGCCGTGGGCGCCTTCCCGGCGGGCGAAAGCCCCTGCGGGGCGCTGGACATGGCCGGCAACGTCTGGGAGTGGACCACGACCCGCTGGGGGCGCACGAGTGTTTATCGGCCTGACTACGGCTACCCCTGCGACCCGGATGACGGTCGCGAGGAACCCGGCGGCCCCGACCTCCGCGTGTTGCGTGGGGGCTCCTGGCTCGGTGATCTGAGGATCGCCCGCTGCGCCTTCCGTGGCAGGTACGTACCCGACTACTTTGGCTACAATGTGGGGCTGCGGGTGGTGGTGTCCCTGGCGCATTCTGAATTCTGAGTGCTGAATTCTGGAGCGAGCGAAGCGAGCGTGCGCCGAAGGCGCCGAGGCCAAATCTCGCCGCCTGTCCTGAGCGAAGCCGAAGGGAAGGCGAGTCGCTGCTGGAGGATTTTGGGGTGAAGACCTACAAACATTTGTATCCAACTGTGACGTCGTTCGAAAACCTGTACCAGGCCT
>CAYLZO010000467.1:0-1177 GCA_964387775.1 uncultured Anaerolineaceae bacterium | reverse complement strand
AGCGGGCGGGCGATGGGATAGCTGTCGTTCTTGACATTGTCCACCGTGGGCTCGACGCCGTCGATGGGCACCGGGGCGGTGCTGTCGTCCAGGAAGCCGAAGGACAGGAAGCCGATGGTGTCCGGCGTGGTCGAGACGGTGGTCCGCACCTGGCCGTTGGACTGCTGGAGCAGGGCGTTCTCGCTGATGACCTTTTCCTCGTCGCCGGCCTCCATGACCAGCTCCTCGAAGGCGGCGCGGGTGCCCGAGCCTTCCTCGCGAGCGACGACGGTGATGAGCGCGTCGGGGCCGCCCACCTCGGAAAAGTTGGTGATCTCGCCGGCAAAGATGCTGGCCACCTGGTCGATGCTCAGGCTGGGCAGCTCGATGCCGGGGTTGGTGACGATGGCGATGCCGTCGCGGGCGATGACAAACACCTGCAGCTCGGGGAAGGTCTCGAACTCGGAGCCCTTGATGGCCCGCGAGGCCATTCCGATGTCGACGGTGCCCTCACCGGCCGAGGTGACGCCCACGCTGGAGCCGCCGCCCTGGACCTCGATGACGACGTCGGGATACATCTCCATGAACGCTTCGCCCAGCACCTCGGCCAGCGGCTGGACCGTGGTCGAGCCGGCCAGCGACAGCTTGCCGGATAGGCCGGTGGAAGCCGGGGCCTGGGTCGGCTCTGGGGCCTCAGTCGGCTGGGCGGCCGGAGCCCGGGTTGGCTCGGGGGTTGACCCGCAGCCGGCCAGCAGCAGAGTCAGGATGACGAGACTGACGAACAAAATTCGACGCATGATACGTTCTCCTCCGTTTTTTCTTTTTTGGCAGACGGCTTTGTCCGCAGCAAGCCAGTTGCCGTGGCAAGCTGCGTGACATCCGCTACCGGTGAGAGTGTATCACGCATACTTTAACAAATGGTCAACGATTGGTTAACGATTTGCTAAGGGATTGTTAACAAGCTGTTAACAATCGTCGCCGGGGTGGGTGGTCCCCCTGCTGCCCATCCTTAACCGGGCGTTAACAACGCGCTAAACAAGCCTTAATCCGCCTGGGCTATACTGGCGGGGAAGAAAATCTATCTTGTGCGAGGAACCATGATCTACAAACGACCATCTACCGATGAAGGCAAAGTTGTCATCACCTTCGAGATCCCTGGCTCGGTCTGGGCCGACCAGATCCACCTGGTTGGCGACTT
>CAYLZO010000466.1:0-1244 GCA_964387775.1 uncultured Anaerolineaceae bacterium | reverse complement strand
CTACGCCAAAACACGTAGGCGGGCCTACGCATTTCGCGCAGGGTCCCTCGTACGACCCGCGTAGAGCCGATGCCAGGGATTCCGTCGTTTCTCGCAAGCCGAAATTCCAGGGCCAAATGGTTGATTCGCACGATGACAAACCGCTCTCGACGTGCTAAGATACAATCGACGACAAAAACAAAGGCTGACACAGCCAAGGATAAGGAAAAGGAGAAGAAATCATGACGGCCAAGATTCTGAACGGACGCGAAGTCTCGAAGAAAATCCGCTTTGAACTCGAGAACAAAGTTGCCCAGTTTGAAACCGAATACGACGTGACCCCCACCCTGGCCCTGGTCCGCGCCGGCGACGACCCGGCCTCGGTCAGCTACGCGGGCATGATCGAGCGTACGTGCCAGCAGACGGGCATCAACTTTGAGGCCCACACCCTGCCGGCCGACACCGACGAGGAAGCGCTGGTGCGCCTGATGCGTAAGCTGAACAACGACGAGGACGTGCACGGCATCATCCTCCAGCAGCCGCTGCCGGAGGGCATCCGGGCCGAGGTGGTGGTCGAGGCGATGGACCCGGCCAAGGACGTGGACGGGGCGCACCCGCTGAACGCGGGACGGCTGGCCCGGGCGGCCTTTGTGGACAGCCCACAGAACGTGGGGCCGTACTTTGTGCCGGCCACGCCGCTGGGCGGGCTGGAGATGCTCAAGCGCTACGGCATCGAGATCGACGGCCAGCGGGCCGTGATCGTCGGGGCCAGCAACCTGATCGGCAAGCCGATGTCGCTGCTCTTGACGCGGCACTGGGCGACGGTGACGGTCTGCGACCTGCACACCAAGCCGCTGGCCGACATGACCAAGCAGGCCGACATCCTGGTGAGCGTGACGGGGGTGGCGCACCTGATTTCGGCGGACATGATCAAGCCCGGTGCGACGGTGCTCGACTTTGGCTTCGCCCAGTTGGACGGCAAGTGGGTGGGCGACGTGGACTTTGAGGCGGCGAAAGAGGTCGCGGGGGCCATCACGCCGGTGCCGGGGGGCCTGGGGCCGATGACGAACGTGATGCTGATGCGCAACACCTTGACGGCGGCGCAGCGGCAGGCGCGGTTGGGCAAGAACGCGAGCCGGGTGACGCCGGTGGGCATCACCCCGCCGCCCCTGGGCGACACGACCCGCCCGACGGCGACGGCTGGCTAATCGATTCGACGCAGAGGAAAGCAGAAGGGACGGCCTGGGGAGGCCGTCCCTTTTTTG
>CAYLZO010000465.1:0-1253 GCA_964387775.1 uncultured Anaerolineaceae bacterium | reverse complement strand
TTAGTCGCACGAGGGGGTCAAAAGGTTCAAATCTCGCGGAGGAAAAGTGGAATGAGTCACGGATTAGCCAGAACCTGCCACCAGGGCGGCGACGTATTTGGCCCGGAGCGAAACAGCGGCCAGCGCCAGGGCCGCACCGACCAGCAGGGGGCCGGGCTGAGCAGAGTTGGCCCGGAGCGAGTTCAGGACGACGGCGTTGGGCCCGGCACCCAGGGTGGCAGTCACCGGGCCATGGTGGGCGCTGGCACCGTGGACGTCCACGGCCTCCAGCCAGTAGGCATAGGTGACGTTGGGGGAGACGGCCGGGTCCAGGAACGTATAGCCGGCGCCGGTGGGGCTGCCCGGCGACTGGCCGGGGATTAGCGCTTCGTTCAGACGCAGGGGGGCACCGTCTGGCCCCTCGACGCGGTAGAGGTGGAAGCCCAGGTTGTCGAGTTCGCTCGCGGTCTCCCAGCTAACGAGGACGTCCTGGCCCAGCGGGGTTGCCGTGAAGGAAACCAGACTTACGGCCGTCGGCAGTCCACCCAGGTCCACTTTCCACAATTTGGCGTTGGTCCCCGGCGTGGCCGTGACCAGCCAGTCCCGATCTGACCAGTAGGACAAGGAAATCAGCTTCTCGCCGGTGTGGACCATCTGTTCCCAATTGTTCAAATCGGCGGTGCGGAGGATGGCCACCTCCGAGGACGACTCGTTTTCGGCGATGAGGTACAGGTAGCCCTTGGCCACCGCCATCACGGTATAGTCCGTATAGGCCGGTACGTCGTCATACGTCGCGCCGACCCGGTAGCCGCTGGGCAGGGCGTGGGTGATGACATCGTCGTCCGCATCCAGGGCATAAAGCGACGCCCTGTCCCAACTGGCGGCCAGGAGCTGGCCATCGAATTCGATCAGGTGGACGCGGCGGGTATTGCCGGTCAAACCCGTGACAGGATTCCAGGTCGTGCCGCCGTCGGCGCTTTTGGACAGGGATAGCGCACCGCCCAGCGCGTCGTTGTGAATGGCGTACAGGTCGCCGTCGAACCCGATGACGTCGTAGGCGCGATAGTCGCCGAGATCGCTCTTGGGCGTCCAGGTGGCGCCATCGTCGGTGCTGGAAAAGATCTGGCCCATGAAGGTTGTATTGTCCCCGGCGTGGGCGCTCACGGCGGCATACAACGTCGAATCAGATTTCCACAGGCCCCAGCCATGGATGACGTTGACCAGGCCATCGTCTGCATCCCGGTGTTTGGTGAAGGTGTCGCTGTCGGGATCGT
>CAYLZO010000464.1:0-1256 GCA_964387775.1 uncultured Anaerolineaceae bacterium | reverse complement strand
CTCACGCCGCGGGCGGTGAGGTTCAGCGGTAGAGTGGTGGTGTCCACGTCGAGGGCCATGTCCAGGTTGGGCACCCTGGGCAGCTTTCCAGGTCCGAACGGCGGATGCAGGTAGAACACCGGTGGATTCCCCGGCCCGGCGGGTTGCCACGCGCGGTACCCGGGGTTGCGTCGGAGCTGGTCGAAGGCGGCATTCACGGCCTGGACCAGCGCCGGGCCGTCGCCCTCGAAGCGGCCCGTCAGGGGAGCGGGTTTCTTGCGCTGGTTGTAGGGGCTATCGGTGATGGCCACGACAAAGGCGGCGTCCACGTCGATGCCGTACTCGGCTTTGAACGGTTTGGGCAGCGTGACATTGGCGATGACCTGGTAATGCTTGAGAAAGGCGGCAGCGCGAGGGTTGTTGTCGAAGAACTTGCCGGAAAAGATGCCGAGCAGCAGGCCGTTGTTGTAGGCCAGCAGCTTGGTGACCAGCTCCAGGGCAAAGTGCTGGCTCTCGATGTTCTCACTGGAGCGCAGCTCGTAGCCGCTGTAACAGTCACCGCAGTTCCAGAAAAGGCCGTAGGGCGGGTTGATGGCTGCCACCTGCCAGCGGCTTTCGGGGATCAGCGACCCGTAGGCGACGATGTCGCCCTGGCGGATGGCGCGTTTGCCCAGGGCCTCGGCGGCGATCTCGGCCAGGCGGGCGTCCAGCTCAACGCCAAAGACGTGATGGCCGGCTTGCTTGAAAGGCACCAGCAAGCGGCCCGATCCGGCGGTGGGGTCGAGGACGTTGAGGCGGGGACGTTCCTCAGGGATCATGCCCTCGAAGCCGAAGGCGTGGTGGGCAATGGGCGGCAGGGCCTCGCACAGCCAGCGGGGAGTAAAATACTGTTGGTGAGATTGCCCGAACATGGGCTTGAATACGGCCGCTTTGAAGCCAGAAGTCTGGAAAGCGGCATCCTCGGCAGCGTCAGCGTCTGCCCCCTCCGGGGCAGTGGTCAGTTCCTGTATGTCATGCATTGCGTTGTTCCTCCAGTTGTTTGATAGATTCCATGGCGCGCGCCATGGGGATGGCGTTTCTGGCGCAGACGTGGACCAGGGTGAGCATGGTGAGATACTCGGTCAGGCCGTGGTCGATGGCGAACAGGTAGCCGGTCTCGGGGTTGTGCTCGTTCAGCTTGTCCAGCATCAGCGCCACGGCCCGGCGCAGCAGGTCGGTCAGGGTCGGGTCTTCCATCGGTTTTCCTCCAGGGGATGACGCACAAGAGGGGCGCTCCT
>CAYLZO010000463.1:0-1284 GCA_964387775.1 uncultured Anaerolineaceae bacterium | reverse complement strand
AAAAGGAGCGGATCTGTCGTACACCTTCCCCCTCCACGAGGTGACAGGTATGTATAAATCACCCCCTTGGGGGCACTCTCTAAAGCCCCGCCGTAGGGAAACTGTAAATCAGCCTCCCCCGGCGGGGTTCGATTTCTACCCTCACGATAAAGGCGCGCAACAAGTCCCGGACGTCGTCCACCGCCCCCTGTGCCAGGATGACCTGCGCCTTGGCACAAAACTCCTCCAAAACCTCAACCAGCACCGTGGTTTCGGGCTGCTGTAACCGGCCCCGAAGCTCACTTGCCTGGCTGTCCAGCAACGCCCGCTCCGCTTCCCGCTCGGCCAGACGCTCGGCCAGGCTGGGGCTGAAGCCGGTCTTTTCGACCGCATCCACCAGCCGGGCGATGACCTGCCGGGCGCTGGCACTCTCGGCCTCCAGACGCTGAATCCGCTGCTCCAATTCCTGGCGCTCCTGCTCACCCGGTTGGGCGTCCTGCCAGACCTGAAACAGGTGTTCCGGCCGCAGGATCTGCTCCGATACCACCTGGAACACGGCTGCTTCTACCATCTCGGCCGTGGCATAGTGCTGCGTGCAGTCGCGGTAGTACTTCCAGCCGGTGCAGGTGTAGCGCCGGTGACGACTGCGCGGGTAGCCGTCGCCACCGTCTTCCCGGGCCGGAATCGAGTCGGCCTTCATCGGCCGGGTGCACAGGCCACAGAAGGCCAGGCCCGACAAGGGGTAGTCGCTGCTGTCGAGCCGCGGCCGGCGCTCGGCCCGGGGTTTGCGCATCTGCTGCACAACATCCCATTCGTCCTGGGTCACCAGGGCCGGTACAAAATCGGGATACTCCTCGCCGCCGTACTCCAGCGTGCCGGTGTAGATCCGATTTCGGAAAAAGGTCGCGTAACAACCGGTTGTCTTGAACAGGTTTGTGGCTTGGTGAATCTTGGTGTAGGAGGCGCCGGCCAGGCGCATCTCCCACGCCCGCCGGCAGGTGTCCCAGGTCTCGGGGTCCGGCACCAGGCGCTGGACGACGCGGGGCTGGCCATCACGCTTGATGCCCAGGGTATACGGCTCGCCCTTGAAACCGGTCGGCCTGCGGCCGGGGCACAGCCCCAGGTAGTTGCCCTCTGCGTCCCGGGTGCTCACCAGGTCGGCCAGGCCGCGCTTGGCGTCCTTGCTGATGTCGGCCAGGTCCTGCTGGGCCTTCCACTCCAGCATCGCTTCGTAGATGATGCCAGCATCGCCTTCCGGGATGTTGTCGGAGAGAAAGATGAGCGTGTAGCCGCGCCGGCGTAAGT
>CAYLZO010000462.1:0-1293 GCA_964387775.1 uncultured Anaerolineaceae bacterium | reverse complement strand
ACCCCTATGACCTCTTCTTCCGGCGCCAGCCCCCTCTCGGCCACGGTCTCCATGACGTACACCAGGTCGGCAAAGGCGCCCTCAGGCTCTAGCGTCCCGGTCAGGAGGCTGTGCAGGCCATCAGCCTGCTCGCGGCGCATCCGCTCGTCCTCGACGGCAAGGAACCGCTCCAGTGCTGCCATGTCCTGCGCCTCGATGCTCCAGCCGGAACCGCCCACGTTCTCTTCCAGGTGAGCGATCTCCGAAGGGCCGGTGAGGGCACAGATCACCTGGGGCTGGGCCAAGACCCAGGCGATGGCCACCTGAACCGGGGTGCGCTCAACCTTTCGGGCCAGGGCCTCCAATCGTTCCACGATCCGCAGCGCCGACGCCAGCCGCTCGCGCCGGAACAAGGGATCTATGCGCCGGATGTCGCCTTCTTCGAAGGTGTGCTCCGCGCCGATCTTGCCCGTCAGCAGCCCTCGCCCGGTGACACTGAAGGCGATGACGCCCACGCCGTGGTCCCGGCACAGCGGCAGGCGGTCCTCCCGCGCCCCGCGGGCGACGGCGCTCAGCTCGACGAGGGCATTGAAAACCTCCCCGGCGGCCACATACTCGGCCATTCGCTCCGGGGGCAGGTGACCCACGCCATAATGGCGGATCTTGCCCGCCGATTTGAGGTCCTCCAGCGCGCCCACTGTCTCGACGATGGGGGTGTGGGGGTCGTAAAAGTGGATCTGGTACAGATCGAGGTAGTCGGTGCCCAGCCGCTGCAGGCTGACCTCGCACGAAGCGCGCACGTGCTCGGGCGAGCAGTCGGGCCGCTGGTCGGCGCCCCAGCCAACTTTGGTCGCGATCCAGACCCGATCACGAAAGGGCGCTACTGCCCGGCCCAGCACCTCCTCGGCCGGGCCATAGACGTCGGCGGTATCGAAAATGGTCACACCCAGCTCGTAGGCGCGCCGGATCAGTGCGACGAACTGCTCAGGATCTTGAGGCCCATAGGCCCCGCTGAGGGTGTAACAGCCAAGGCCGATCTCGGATAGCTTTTCGCCCCCGTGGCTACGATACTGCATCTCGTTCGCTCCTATTTTCGACCATTCCCCAAGTGTATACTACCATCCATTCTATTATACCTTGCCGGTCAAGGAAGCGCATCGGGCAAAGTGCGGGGCCTCTGTGAGGGAAACCCCCGATGTCAGCGCCTGCCCATCTGCGGGATTTCCCTATCCCTGAATCACGGCCATCACGCACACAGAAGTGAGCGTATCAAGCTGGGGACATCTAGCAGTCTGACCGAGAGAGCGTTCTCCA
>CAYLZO010000461.1:0-1320 GCA_964387775.1 uncultured Anaerolineaceae bacterium | reverse complement strand
GAACCTGGACACATCTAGATATAGGATTGTTAAGTTTCAAGGCGGAGTCCCTGTGATAATGTGGGGGCCGGCCCCCACATTATCACTAAACTAGAAAAATAAAGCTCAACGGAGGCGGGGCAGAATCGACGATTCTGCCCCACCTCCGTTAAGCCTAGATTCAGGGCTCATCCCGCCGCTCAGTAGACGGGCAAGCTCCGTTTGATGACCTCGTAGTTCTCCAGCGCCTTGCCGGCCCCCAGGGCCACGCAGGCGATGGGATTGTCGGCGACGTAGCAGGGGACACCGGTCTCTTTGGTCAGCAGCCGGTCGAAGCCACGCAGCAACGAGCCCCCCCCGGTCATGACGATCCCCCGGTCGATGACGTCGGACGACAGCTCGGGCGGCGTCTTTTCCAGTACAGCCCGGACCACGCCGACGATGGAGGCCAAGGGCTCGGCGATGGCCTCGGTCACCTCGCCGGAGGAGAGCTGGATGGTCTTGGGCAAACCGGACACCTGATCGCGGCCCCGGACCTCCATGTTCAGCTCCTCGTCCAGCTCCTGGGCGCTGCCGATGGCGATCTTGACCTGTTCCGCCGTCTGGTCGCCGATCATCAGGTTGTACTTGCGCTTGACGTAGCTCATCACGGCCTCGTCGATGCGGTTGCCACCGACGCGGATCGAGGAGAACTCGACGATGCCGTTCATCGAGATGACGGCCGCCTCGCTGGTCCCCCCGCCGATGTCCACCACCAGGTTGCCCGTGGGCGTATCGACCGGCATCCCGGCGCCGAGGGCTGCGGCCAGCGGCTCGGGGATGAGGTAGGCCTCGCGCCCGCCGGCCTGGATGGCGGCGTCGTGGACGGCCCGGCTCTCGACGCTGGTGACGCCCACCGGCACGCTGATGGCGATGAGGGGCTTGAACATCCGCAGCCGGCCGGTCACCTTTTCGATAAAGTAGCGCAACATGGCTTCGGTGACCATGTAATCGGCGATCACGCCGTCGCGCAGAGGCCGGGCCACCTCGATGGTCTCGGGCGTCCGCCCCAGCATGGCCCGGGCTTCGTTTCCCACGGCCACGATCTTGTTGTCGTTGAGAGCAATGGCGACGACCGAAGGCTCCTGGAGAATGATCCCCCGGCCCCGGACCCAGACCAGGACATTGACCGTGCCCAGGTCCACGCCGATGCGCTTAGTTAGCATCTATCACCTGATTCTCGATTTGGGTATTCGGATCTGTCTCATTCCGGTTGGCCCGGCCGCTGGCCCCTGCCCTCGCGCCGCCGCCGCCGCCGTCTGGCGACCTTGATGCGGATCAGGGAGCGGCGCAGGGCGGCCT
>CAYLZO010000460.1:0-1374 GCA_964387775.1 uncultured Anaerolineaceae bacterium | reverse complement strand
CCCGGCTGACATCCCGCGCCACCGCTTCAACAAAGCGCAAACCTGGCCCGTCCCAGCATCCTGGATCAGGAACACGGCCAGTTCGCCTGCGTCCAGCCGGGCCTGAGAAACCGGCGCCGGCCGCCAGGTGGCGAAGAGCATATCTCCATCCCGGATGTCCGGGGCCAGGCAATCGCCTCGAACCTGGAAGAAGACCAGGTTCGCCACGCCGTTACGCGGGGCTGCCAGTCCCGCCTGTCTCAATAGTGTGTTCATCGTATCCCCTCCTGTATGTCACCTCTCCGGCGAGACGTCGATCACTTGCGCCGCCCGCTGCTCGCCCGCCGACAACGCTCGCCTCTGCATCGTCGCCACCGCGTGCCACACTTCGCGCTCGTGCGCTGCCTGGTCAAGTTGCAGCCGGTCAAGATAGACGAGCAGAGTCGGGTCCAGGATCTGCCGTCGTCGGGCTAGCAGCAGCACTGCTCCTCCCACCAGGGACAGCGGTAAAACCACCAGGGATAGGGCTATCAGGTTCTCCACCATTCGCTGGTGGGCAGCGTCCCGCTCCATCTGGCGAGTCGCTGCCAGGCTGGCCTCGGCCTCGGCCCGCGCCCGCTGCCGTTCAGCGTCGGCTTCGGCTTGTGCTCGTTCTTCGGCTGCGCTCGCCTCAGCCTCCGCCTTCAATCGCAGAGCCTCAGCTTCAGCGCGTGCTCGCTCCCTCGCTGCTTCCGCCTGGACAAGCCGGGCCTCGGCGTTTTTTCGCTGGGCTTCGGGGCTTTCGCACCCGGCCAGCAATCCTATCCCCAAGACCAGGACCACGACCAGCAAAATCGTCATTGCCACTTTCATTTGCCCACCTCCCTCCTGTCGGCTCGCCCCGCCCAGGGGCGTCACCGAAGTCTTCCTGTTGCCGAAGCCACCTCAGATACTTCTGTGCTTCGGCTTTGGCCTGCAGCCGGATTTGAACGGCTCGACTGCGCCCGTCCCGCGCAGACCGGCTTCGCTCACCGTGAACTCTGTCCAAGTCGTGGGAGACAACCTCCGCCACTAACTCTCGAAAAGCCCGAATTGACTCGTCCTCTTGCAGACTGACCGAAAGACCTCGATCCGTTTCCATCTCTACCCTCCACTCAACCTCGCTGTCTTACCGCTCAAAGTCCGGCTCGTCGATCGAAAGAGACGCTGGCGGGCCGAACTCGGTGGGCGCCGGCAACCACGACACGTCCTGGCTCGGCAGCGGCAAGGGCAACACCTCGGGCGATGAGGCGCTCGTCCGCCCGATGCGCGCCCCCTCGCGCACCAGGTCACCAAAGACCTTGGTCTTGCGCTCGTCCCAGCGGTCGTTCGTCTCCTGCGCCCGGATGGCGATGTCGGCGCCCATGTGCATCGCCG
>CAYLZO010000459.1:0-1431 GCA_964387775.1 uncultured Anaerolineaceae bacterium | reverse complement strand
TGAGCTTTGACGCTCTGAAGGACGAGGAGATCGGCGGCAAAGTGGATTACATCGCCCCCTCGTCCACCAACGTGGGCGGCGCCGTGGCCTACGGTGTGGAAGTCCGCTTTGACCCCGGCGCCCCTTTGACACGCCCGGAGGGCGCAGGGCAAAGCCTCCCGATCCGCCTGGGCATGACGGCCGACGTCGAGATCGTGGTCGCCCGCGCCGAGGACGCGCTGCTGGTCCCCAATCGGGCCGTCGAGGCCGACCGGGCGGCGGGCCGCTACTACGTCACCCGTCAGAAGGCAGGCGGCGCCACCGAGCGCCTGGAGGTGCGCATCGGCCTGCGGGACGGCGAGCACACCCAGATCGTCGAGGGCCTTTCTGAGGGCGACCGGCTGGTGCTACCCACCGTCCCGGCGCAGACATCGGGAGCCGGCTCGTCCATGCCCTTTGGTGGCGCGGGCCAGCAAATGCGAGAGATGGGGCCTAATCCATGAAACCCTGGCATCTTGAGCAAGGATTTTTCGGGCAGTGTTTCTTCCGGTTTGTCCGGGTTAGGTGGAGGCAACTGACGTGATCGAGATCGAGAACGTGACCAAAGTCTACCAGATGGGCTCCTCTGGAATCAAAGTCCGCGCCCTGCGCGGCGTGTCGCTCCACATCGACGAGGGCGAGTTCCTGACCATCATGGGGCCGTCGGGCAGCGGCAAATCGACGCTGATGAACGTGCTGGGCTGCCTGGACGCACCCACCGAGGGCCGCTACCACCTCCACGGCCAGGACGTGAGCCGCCTGAGCGACACCCAGTTGGCCCACATCCGCAACCGCGAGATCGGCTTTGTCTTTCAGCAGTTCAACCTGCTGCCCCGCACCACGGCCCAGCGCCAGGTGGAGTTGCCGCTGATGTACGCCGACGTCGGCGCCCGCGAGCGTAAGGAGCGGGCGCAAGCCGCGCTGGAGGCCGTCGGCCTGGACGAGCGGCTGGGCCACCGGCCCGACGAGCTGTCGGGCGGGCAGCAGCAGCGGGTGGCCGTCGCCCGCGCCCTGGTGACGGAGCCGAGCATCATCATGGCCGACGAGCCGACGGGCAACCTCGATACCCGCTCCGGCGACGAGGTCCTGCGCATCTTTCAGCAGCTCAACGAGCGGGGCATCACCGTCATTTTCGTCACCCACGACCCCGAAATCGCCGCGTACAGCCGGCGCGTGATCCACATCCGGGATGGGCTCATCGAAAAAGATGACAGGTTGTAGGCAGTAGGTTGTAGGCAGTAGGTTGTAGCAATGAGTTGCTACAACCTACCCACTACAGCCTACCCACTACAACCTGTTCTTGGAGGAAGCTATGAGCATCTACGAAAGCCTACGAACGGCCATCGGCGGCCTGACGACCAACAAAATGCGCGCCGCGCTGACCATGCTGGGCATCATCATCGGCGTCGCCTC
>CAYLZO010000458.1:0-1529 GCA_964387775.1 uncultured Anaerolineaceae bacterium | reverse complement strand
ACGCAGCCCGAAGCATAAAGGTCGGCCGCCGGCATCAAGGGATCGGGGCTGCGCCCCTGCTCGGGAGCCATGTACATCGGCGTGCCCGGATGCTGGCCCGCCTGGAGCTGGGTGCGCCCGCTCATGCCCGACAACTGGGCCAGCCCAAAGTCGGCCAGGTGCGCCCGTCCCTCGTCGTCAAAGAGCACGTTGCGGGGCTTGACGTCCCGGTGCACGATCTCGAGGGCATAGTCGTGGAGCTTGTCCAACGCTTGCAGTAGGTCGGCGGCAATGGCCACCGCCCGCTCGATGGCCAGGCCCTCGCGGTTCTCTCGCAACCGCGTTTCCAGGTCGCCGCCGGGCATGTACTCCATGACCAGCAGCAGGTCACCCTCGTAGGGTTCGGCGGTCAGGGCGCGGACGATGTGGGGCACCCGGACCTGCTCCAACATGGCGCAGACCTGCACTTCGCGCTGGTAGCGCAGGCGCACCTCTTGGACCAGGTCGGGCAGCAGGTCGGCGCGGGGCTCCTTGATGGCCACCTTGCGCCCGCCAAAGGTCAGCTCCTCGGCCAGCCAGACGCGGGCCATGCCCCCCTCGCCGATGAGGTCCAGAATGAGGTATTTGCCGTTGAGGATGGTTTGGCCTGCCTGCAATGTCACGTTTACTCCTTCGCCCACGAAATACTCTCGTCCACCCAGCCCCGCGTGCTGTGGGTCGTGTCGCTGGCCGGGATGCCGTGCAATTGGCCGACACTGAACAGCTTTTGCGCCGCGCCGCCGCCCGCCGGCACGGTCCAGACGGCCCACCCCCCGCCCCGGTCCGAGACAAAGGCCACGTACTTGCCGTCGGGCGACCAGGTAGGCAGGCCGTCGTCGGCCCCGTGCTGACTCAGGTTCACCGGCCCTGAACCGTCGCCGTTGACCTGGTACACTTCCCACTGGCCGTCGTCGGCCCGGCGCATGAAGGCAATCTGGCCATTCTTGGCGACGGCCGGGGCGGTATCGCTGGCGTCGTCGGTCACCTGCCGGAGGATCTGCCCCGTCTCGGTCACGATCCATAAGCCAATCCGATCACCGGTATCCTTCCGTCGTTGGAATACGATGGTCCCACCGGGCAGCCAGACCGGTGCTTCGCCGTATATGCCCGTGCCGGCGGCCCAGATCCGTTCCACCGGCCCGCCGCCCAGGCCCCAGACCTGGTACAGCTCGGACGGGATCCCCTGGCCGCGCCGGCAAAAGACCAACTGCCGGTCGCTGAAGCGCCAGCGGGGGACCGCGTCCTCCCAGGCATTTTGCTCGGTGATGCGCCGGGCTTGGCTGCCGTCGGCGCGGGCCGTCCACAGGCCACGCTGGTCGCTGCGCCAACTGCGATAGGCCAGGTAGACGCCGTCGGGGCTGTAGGCCGGCTGGCTGGCTTCCCTCACCAGCAGTTGGGGTTGCCAGCCGGTGGGCGCCCGGGCGACGTGGAGGTTGTAGGTTGTGCCATCGAATATGGGAAAGGCGATTTTGCCGGTGGGAGAGGAGGTCGCGGGCTTTTCTGGTGGTGTG
>CAYLZO010000457.1:0-1542 GCA_964387775.1 uncultured Anaerolineaceae bacterium | reverse complement strand
AATCCGGCACCAGCGGCTCAAACCACTCCAGAAACGCCAGCAGCCGCTTGGCCTCGACGTAGGCCCGCGTCCGGGGCTTGACCTGCAAGAGCAGCGGCTCGGCCAGCGGCTTGAGCACCGCCAGCTCGTAGACCAGCGCCGAGTTGAACATCACGTCGGCGTGCTCCTGGTAGGGAAAGATCCACTGCTTCTCCCCGCCGCGCACACTGCCCCAACGGTCGATGGTATCGGTGGCCGTGTAGCCCCGGTAGGCCGCGTCGCGCACGATGCGGCGGAGGAGGCGCGTGTCGGTTGTGGGCACGCGGTTGTGCTTGTCGATGTTGAGCTGCGTCAGCGCCGAGACGTAGATGCGATAGGCGAGTTCCTCCGGCACGTCGGGCACCAGGTCGGGATTGAGGCCGTGGATACCCTCGACGATGACGATGTGGTCGGGCCGGAGCTGCACCGTCCGCCCCACCTCGCGTCGCCCGGTCTGAAAGTTGTACCGGGGCAGCGTCACCGCCTGCCCGTCGAGCAGGCGCAGCAGGTCCTGGTTAAAAAGCGAGACGTCCAATGCCCGCAGCGACTCAAAGTCGTACTCGCCGTGTTCGTCGCGGGGCGTGTCCTCGCGATTGACGAAATAGTTGTCGAGCTCCAGGGCAAAGGGGCGCAGGCCGTTGGCCAGGAGCTGGATGCTCAGCCGCTTGGAGAATGTCGTCTTGCCCGAGGCCGACGGCCCGGCGATGAGGACCAGTCGCACGGTTCGACCCGGTCCTGCCAGGACACGCTCACCGCGAGCCTGCCCGCTTCGCGCCGTGATCTCTTCGGCGACGCGGGACACCCGCTGCTCGTGGAGCGCCTCGGCCACCAACACCACCTCGCGCACCCGCTCGCCGGCGATGGCCTCATTCAGGTAGCCCACGTCGCGGACGCCCATCAGCTCCATCCACTCGCCGTACTCGCGAAAGACGTTGAGCAGGTTCGGATAATCGACCACGGGCTGGAGCGTCATCGGCGGGTCCTTGCGCGGGAAGCGCAGGATAAAGCCCGGCGGGTAGTCTTGCAGCTCAAAGAGGGTCAGGTAGCCGGTGGAGGGCAGCATGTAGCCGTGGAAATAGTCGCGAAAGCCGCGCAGTTGGTAGAGGGTCAGGTAGTCCTTGCTGCGGCGGTAGAGGAGCCGGACCTTGTCGTCGTCGCCCCGGGCCCGAAACAGCGCCATGGCCTCGTTCAGCGGCACCCGCTCCTTGAGCAGCGGCTCGTCGGCCGCGACCATCTCGCGCATGCGGGCCTCCACCTGGGCCAGTTGCGCCTCGGTGAAGGGCGCGCCGTTCTGCACCTGGCAAAAGTAGCCGCCGAAGGTCAGCGAGTGATCGACGTACACCGTCGTGCCGGGAAAGAGCTCGTGGACGGCCGTCACCAGCAAAAAGGCCAGCGAGCGGCGATAGATGCGAAAGCCGTCGCTGTGGGCCATGGTGATGGGCGTCACCTCGACGTCGCCCTCGACCCGATAGGTGAGCTCCCGCAGCTCGTTGTCGATGAGGGCCGCGACCGTCGGGATCTCGG
>CAYLZO010000456.1:0-1562 GCA_964387775.1 uncultured Anaerolineaceae bacterium | reverse complement strand
CGCACGGCTCACAGTGATGATTGTGAAGAAAAGAACTTATACAGAATCATCTATTCCTTCTGTCCAGGGATAAACTTACCATTGCGCCTGGAGGCAGCTTTGTCGTCCGGGAAGGGCAAGGGTAAGCCCTGGACAATTTGGACGGAGCATATCCCGTTCTGATGCTTGGGCATCTGGTGTGATGTGTCGCTTTTTCTCTTTGGCGTGTAAATTCGCGTATTCTCATCAAATTCATTCCTTGTCCTGTGTAGGGCGGCATAACGGTTAGTGTGAGCCGCGCCCACCCGCCCTCGCGGGCGAGACACGCCACAAAAAAGCGCAAGGGTGGGCGTCGGCTCCACACAGGGTTGGGCAGCGACCGGCTGCCTATGTGCGCCTCCGGTCGCTGCCGGTCCTCTACTGCCGGATGACGAACGGCAGGTAAACGCGATACGCCGCCTGCACGGTGACCACCACCTCGTCCGGCGTGGGGTCGGTCAGGCCCAGGCTGTCGGTGACGCAGAGGGTGAAGGTCAGCACCGCAGGGCCGCTGGGTGGCGGCGTTACGAACTTCGCCAGCGAAGACGATACAACGCTAACCCGCCGCACAGCACGAACAACCCCGCCAGCAGAAGCGCCACACTTCCCTGGCCGGCAGGTTGGGAGTGGGCGGTCAGGTCGCGTAGGGTCACCACCGTCGGCCCGACCCCGCCCAGCGTCCAATCGGAGAAAGCGCTGATGGTATCCGCGCAGACCAGGTTGGCGATGGTGTTGCTGCTGGCGCTGCGGTCGGGACAACTCCAAGCGCTGCCCGTCCAGCGGCATAGGCGCAGTTGGTCCTCGGTGTAGCCGCCGGGCACTTCGGCGTCGTCGTAATTCAGGCACAGGGTCAGGTTGTAGACGCCGGCGTCGCCGTTCGGCTCGAGGTTGAAGTAGCGGTCTAGCATGGCCGCCCCGCCGCCGGCAAAGTTCTCCTGCGGATGGGCGGTGTTCGGATACCCCCTCAGGGTCAGATTGCTCAGGCCGCCCAGGGTGGTCATGTTCACGTAGGCTGACTGGCCCAGCAGGTTGGTCTGCCCCGTGGCGGCGATGGACTGCTGGCCGCTCAGGGCGGTGAAGAAGGTGCTGCCGTACAGCCAGCGGCTGTAGGACTGGAAGGGCGTGGTGGCCGGATGATAGCACAGGCGCACCCGCCAGTGGTAGCGCGTCTCGAAGTTCAGGCTGCTGACCAGCTCGTTGAAGGCGTAGCCGGCCGTGCCACTGTCTTGCCAGCCGC
This sequence comes from uncultured Anaerolineaceae bacterium, assembly GCA_964387775.1. GTDB lineage: Bacteria > Chloroflexota > Anaerolineae > JAAYZQ01 > JAAYZQ01 > CAYLZO01. The sequence continues at coordinate 307 of CAYLZO010000456.1, read as the reverse complement.
TCTGGTTCAGACCGCTGCCGTCGAAGGCTGTCCCTTCGGGTTTGATCTCCCATTGCAGGCGGACGTCCCCGCGGCCGTAGGGAGAGCGCCCCAGGGCAGCCAGGCGGACTTGGGTGGGGCTGATAGATTGGCCCAAAGGCGCGACCGGCGCGCTGTCATCGGCGCGGCGCTGTTGGGGGAGCAGGTGCAGCCCGTCGCCGCCGTTGCCATAGTAGACGAAGGCCCGCCCTTCGTCCGTCTCGCCGTTGTCGTAGCCGTACGCGCCGACGATGACGTCTGAGTAGCCGTCGCCGTTGACGTCCCCGGC
>CAYLZO010000455.1:0-1627 GCA_964387775.1 uncultured Anaerolineaceae bacterium | reverse complement strand
GATTCAAAAAAGTGTACTGTGACAAAATCGAAAGGAGGTTGACGTGGGGAGGTCAAAGTCAATCGGGCCGTATGATCCGCAGGCTATCGAAGCCAAGTGGCAGAAACGTTGGGCCGAGACGGCGCTCTATCGCACGTCCGGCGCCGACGACCCGCGCCCCAAGTTCTACTGCCTCGACTTTTTTCCCTATCCCTCGGGAGCCGGGCTGAGCGTGGGCCATTGCCGCAACTATGTGCCCACCGACGTCATCAGCCGCTATCAGCGCATGCGGGGCCACGCCGTGCTCCACCCGATGGGCTGGGACGCCTTTGGCCTGCCGGCCGAGAACGAGGCCATCGACAAGGGCGTCCATCCCCGCGATAGTACGCGGCGCTACGCGGCCAACTACCACCGGCAGATGACGCTCATCGGCGCCTCCTACGACTGGGAGCGGGAGATCAGCTCGGCCCACCCTGACTATTACAAGTGGACGCAGTGGATTTTCCTGCTGCTCTACAAACGCGGGCTGGCCTACCGGGCACTGGCCCCGGTCAACTGGTGCGAGAGTTGCCAGACGACGCTGGCCAACAACGAGGTCGAGGTGCATCCTGAGCTTGTCGAAGGACAGGGCACCTGCTGGCGCTGCCACCAGCCGGTCACCCGCCGCGACCTGGAGCAGTGGTTTTTCCGCATCACGGCCTACGCCGACGAGCTGCTGGCCGCCACGAAGGACCTGGACTGGCCGGAGCACATCCTGGCCATGCAGCGCCACTGGATCGGCCGCAGCGAGGGGGTCGAGTTCGAGATGGCAGTGGATAGTGAAGAGTGGTCAGTGGCCGGTGAAGAGCCACCGACCACGAACCACCAACCACGGATCACCGTCTTTACCACCCGGCCCGACACGGTCTATGGCCTGACCTTTGCCGTGCTGGCTCCGGAGCACCCGCTGGTGGACCGGGTCACGACCCCGGATCGGCGTGCTGAAATCCAGGCTTATGTCGAGCGGGCGCGGCGCCTGACCGAGATCGAGCGGCAGCGCACTGACCGCCCCCGCGACGGCGTGTTCACCGGTGCCTACGCCGTCAATCCCGTGAACGGCCGGCGGGTGCCCGTCTTTGTGGCCGACTATGTGCTGCTGAGCTACGGCACCGGGGCCATCATGGCCGTGCCGGCCCACGACCAGCGCGATTACGAGTTCGCCCAACGCTACGATCTGCCGGTAGTCGAGGTCATCCGCCCCCCGGACGGCCCCTGGACCGAGGACCGGTCCTACGAGGGCGAGGGCGTGATGGTCAACTCCGGGTCTTTCGACGGGCAACCCTCGGCCGAGGCGTGGGACGGCATCGCCGCGATGATGGAAACTGAGGGTTATGGCCGGCGGATGGTCCAATATCGCATGCGCGACTGGCTGATCAGCCGCCAGCGCTACTGGGGCGCGCCGATCCCCATCGTCCATTGCGAGCGCTGCGGCCCGGTGCCGGTGTCCGAGGACGAGCTGCCGGTGCGCCTGCCCCACGTGGTGAACTATGAACCCCGGGGCGATGGCCGCTCGCCGCTGGCCAACGTGCCCGAGTTTGTCCACACCGCGTGTCCGAGTTGCGGCAGCCCGGCGCAGCGCGAGACCGACACCCTGGACGGCTTTGCTTGC
>CAYLZO010000454.1:0-1641 GCA_964387775.1 uncultured Anaerolineaceae bacterium | reverse complement strand
GAATTTGAACCGAGAATCATCGCCTTTCTGTGCAACTGGTGCACCTACACCGGCGCCGACCTGGCCGGCACGTCGCGCATTCAGTACCCGCCCAACATCCGCATCATCCGCCTGATGTGCTCCGGCGGCCTGGACCCCGTCTACGTGTCGAAAGCGCTGCTGGAGGGCGCCGACGGCGTGCTCATCGGCGGCTGCCACCCGGGCGACTGCCACTACCAGAGCGGCAACTACAAGGCCCGCCGCCGGGTGGCGATCCTGCAGAGCATCCTGGCGCAGATGGGCTTTGACCCGGACCGCGTCTGGTTGCGCTGGATCAGCGCCAGCGAGGGCCAGTATTTCGCCGACACGGTGACAGAGATGGTGGGGGCCTTGAAGGCCAAGGGACCGAACCCGCTGAAGGGCGTGGGAATGATTTGATATTGGATATTGGATATTGACAACCTGGGCGTGTCCCAATCTCCAATATCCAGTCTCCAAGACACGAGGACAGAGCATGATTGACGCAGTGATAGACGTGCAAGAGAGTACGCTGAACACCCTCCAGGGCCTGCTCCGCTCATTGCTGGAGACAGGGGCGGTGGAGGCGCTGTTGGTGCCGATGCGGGTGCCGGGGGGCTCGGTGGCGCCGATGCTGGTCACGGACCCGGCGGCGCTGGCGACCGAAGGGAGCGCCGACCCGCTGGCGCCGGTGCTGCCCATCAACGCGGCGCGGGCCGTCTCGCAGTTGACGATGACGGGGCACCAGGAAAAGCTGGGCGTGGTCCTGCGCGCCTGCGAGATCCGGGCGCTGGTCGAGCTGGTCAAGTTTCAGCAGGCCAAGATGGAGAATCTGACCATCATCGGCGTGGACTGCCTGGGGACGTACAGCGTGACCGGGTATCAGGGAGCGGGGAATCGGGAGCAGGTGGCCGAGGCGCTGCTGGCCGGGGCGGTGACGGGCGAGTTGCAGCCCTTCGAGGGGTTGGAGTTTCGGTCTGCCTGCCAGATGTGTGAGCAGCCGCTACCCGAGGGCGAGCACGTGGCGCTGGCGGTTGGGCTGGTAGGCGTGGAGGCCGGGCAGGTGTACCTGAAGGCGCGGGAGGACGTGGCCGAGGCCCTGGACCTGGAGGCCAACGGTGCTCCGAGTGGCCGGGAGGCGGCCGTCGAGAAGCTCATCGCCGCCCGGACCGAGGCCCGAGACGCGGCCTTTGCCGCCTTCCGCCGGCGGGTGGCCTCCCCCGACATGGACGGGCTGCTCCAAGAGTTCTCGGCCTGCATCCGCTGCCACAACTGCATGATCAACTGCCCGATTTGTTACTGCCGGGAGTGCATCTTTCGCACGCCGACCTTCGAGCACGAGTCGCAGCTCTACTACCAGTGGGCGGCGCGCAAGGGCACGGTGCGGATGATGCCCGACACGCTGCTCTTCCACCTGACGCGCCTGAACCACATGGTGACGAGCTGCGTCGGCTGCGGCTTGTGCAGCGACGTCTGCCCGGTGGACATCCCGGTGGCGACGGCCTTCCGGGCGGTGGGCGAGCAGGCGCAGGCCATCTTTGACTATCATCCGGGGCGGAGCCTGGACGAGGCGGCCCCGGTGCAAGAGTTTCGCGAGGACGAGTTGACGGCCCTGGGCGAGAGGCCGCATTAGGAAATCGGGGA
>CAYLZO010000453.1:0-1682 GCA_964387775.1 uncultured Anaerolineaceae bacterium | reverse complement strand
CGGCGGCAGGTACATGGTGAACTCTCCTTCCATACTGGATTTGGGTTGTCTGATAACAACGCCCATTATGCCAGTATGGAGGGAGTTCACACCATTCTTGATCATCGTTTGGCAAAGTTCAGTTTTCGCTGCCCAAGAAGCATCTTGGGCCTGATTGCGCAATGGTTACGCTAGGAAAGGAGATTCGAAATGAAAAAGCTACTATGCACTTGCCTCATCAGTCTGGTGCTGCTGCTCTCTCTTGGAGCCGGCAACCTCCAGGCCCGGGCGCGGCCGGCGGTCGAGGCCGCGCCAACGGCGGCAGAAACCGATCGGCCCCAAGACCTGGACGCCATCCACGGCGCCAGCCTCGATTGGTGGACGACGGTCCAGGAAGACATCCGCCAATCGGAATACCAGGTCACCTGGCAAGACCGCACCTACCTGCCCGACCTGGCCGCGGCCTACCAGGCTCCCAACCGCGCCCACAACCTGCGCACCTACTTTACCCCACAGGGCATCCGCGTCATCCCGCGCACCTTTGAGGGCGAGAAGCCCCCCTGGGAGTGGGGCCTGACCCTCACCGGCTACGGCTATGCTGCGGCGGCACTCGAACCGGTGGGCCAACCTCACCCGCCAACGGTCGATGGCAACCGCATCGAGTACGCCCACGGTTCCGGCATCACGGAATGGTACCTCAACGACGCGCAAGGCCTGAAGCAAAACTTTACCCTGAACGCGCCCCCCTCATCGGCGCGCAATGCCCAATCCGGCATCGCCCTGGAACTAACCCTGCGTGGCGACCTCACCCCCCACCTGAGCGCCGATGGGCAGGCCATCGAATTCACCACCGCCGGCGGCGTGCAGGTCCTGCGCTACAGCGACCTGGTCGTCTACGACGCCACCGGTCGAACCCTCCCGGCCCACCTCGAACTCGCTACGCCCCACGCCCTCCGCATCCTAATCGATGACGCCAGTGCAACCTACCCCATCACTGTTGACCCTATGGTTACCACCGCGAGCTGGACGGCCGAGAGCGACCAGGCCTTTGCCTACTTTGGCTGGTCAGTGGGGACGGCCGGGGACGTGAACGGCGACGGCTACAGCGACGTCATTGTCGGGGCGTACTACTACGACGGCAACCATGTAGACGAAGGGCGGGCCTTCGTCTACCACGGCTCGGCCTCGGGGCTGGCCACCAGCGCGGCCTGGACGGCCGAGAGCGACCAGTCCAACGCCTGGTTTGGCTACGCGGTGGGGACGGCCGGGGACGTGAACGGCGACGGCTACAGCGACGTCATCGTCGGCGCGCACGGCTACGACCACGGTGAGGCGGACGAAGGGCGGGCCTTCGTCTACCACGGCTCGGCCTCGGGGCTGGCCACCAGCGCGGCCTGGACGGCCGAGAGCGACCAGGCCGACGCCTACTTTGGCTGCGCGGTGGGGACGGCCGGGGACGTGAACGGCGACGGCTACAGCGACGTCATCATCGGCGCGATCGGCTACGACCACAGTGAGGCGGATGAAGGGCGGGCCTTCGTCTACCACGGTAGTTCGACGGGGCTCACTACAAGCGCGGCCTGGACGGCCGAGAGCGACCAGGCCGGCGCCGAGTTTGGCACCTCGGTGGGGACGGCCGGGGACGTCAACGGCGACGGCTACAGCGACGTCATCGTTGGCGCGCCCAACTACGGCAACGGCGA
>CAYLZO010000452.1:0-1684 GCA_964387775.1 uncultured Anaerolineaceae bacterium | reverse complement strand
GAGGACACCGCGGTCGGCGGCGGCCCGGGCCAGCGCCGCGATCTCGACGTGGTCGGCGTAGGAGCCGGGGGCGTAGAACAGGCCGCTGCTCAGGCCCAGAGCGCCTTCGTCCAGCCCCTGCGCCAGCAGGCGGGCCATCGCGTCCCGCTCGCCGGGCGAAGCGGGTTGGCTTGAGCCGCCCATCAGCGACTGGCGCAGGGTGCCGTGGCCCACCAGCGTGCCGAAATTGAGCGCCACGCCCTGCTTCTCGATCCGGGCCAAGAACCCGGCCATCATCTCCCAGTCCGGTTCCAGGTCGAGGCGGTCCATGAACGCCGGGATCTCCTTCCGTGCCAGGCCCAAGAGCGGCGCGGCCGAAAAGCCGCACTGGCCCGAGATCTCGCTGGTGACGCCCTGGCGCACCTTGGACGCAGCGCGCCCGTCGGCCAGTAGGGTCAGCTCGGAGTGGGCGTGGATGTCCACAAAGCCGGGGGTGACGAACAGGCCAGCGAGGTCGAGCGTCTGCCGCGCCTCGCGCCCCCGCAGGTCGCCCAAGGCGACGACCCGGTCGCCGACGATGCCCAGGTCGGCGGGGCGCCGGGGTGCGCCGGTGCCGTCAATCAGGGTGCCGCCCAGGAAAAGCAGGTCAAACATGGGGATGGTCGTGATTGGCCTGGGTGTGAGGCGTCAGCGAATGGGGCCGCTCCAGGCCGTGGGCCGCCATCAGCGCCACGTCGCCCAGGATCTCGTGTGGGGCGCCGTCGGCCACGATCCACCCCTCGTCCAGCAGAACGACCCGGTCGCAGACCTCCAGGATCAGCTCCAGGTCGTGGGAGGCGACCAGCAGGGTTTGAGGCGACGCCTGCAAGAAGCGGATGAGGCGGCGCCGCGAGCGCGTGTCGAGGCTGGCGCTCGGCTCGTCGTAGATGACCAGCCGGGGTTGCATGGCCAGCACCCCGGCGATGGAGACCATGCGCTTCTCGCCGCCCGAGAGGTGGTGGGGCGGCCGGTCGGCCAACTCGGAGACGCCCGCGGTCGCGAGGGCTGCCTCGACCCGGGCCTCGACCTCCTCCCGGCTCAGCCCCAGGTTGCGCGGGCCAAAGGCCACGTCGTCCCGCACCGAGGGGCTGAAAAGCTGGTCGTCGGCGTTCTGAAAGACCATGCCGATCTCGGGCCGGAAGCGCCCCGGCCGCAGCGGCTCGCCAAAGAGCATGATCTGGCCCCGGTCGGGCTTGTGCACGCCGCAGAGCAGGAAAAAGAGCGTCGTCTTGCCCGCGCCGTTGGGCCCGACGAACCCCACCCGCTCGCCCGGCGTGATTTTCAGGCTGACGTCGCGCAGGACGCCGGGGTTGTCCGCGTAGGAGTAGGCCAGGCCGCGGACGTCCAGGGCCAGGGGCTCGTCCATCAGGCGCCTCCCTGCCGCAGCAGAATCTCGGCCGCGACAAACCCGGCGGCGACCAGGAGCAGCCCGGCCAACAGGACTGCGTCGGCGCGGCCGGCCCGGAACTCATCGCCCACGCGGCCCGCGCCCTGGCCGTAGCCCCGCAGGATCATGGCTTTGTAGACCCGCTCGGAGCGCTCGTAGCTGCGCACCAAAAGGCTGCCGGCCAGCGCGGCCAGGCTGCCCATCCCCCGAATGCTGAAGCGTCCGGCGCGAAAGCCGCGCAGGCCCATGGCCGTCTCCATCCGCGCCAGGTCGCCGCCG
>CAYLZO010000451.1:0-1715 GCA_964387775.1 uncultured Anaerolineaceae bacterium | reverse complement strand
AGGTGTAGGGGCTTGTCCATGCTGGGCTGCAAAGCGAGCGCTGAACTCGGCGACCTGGTCACGTTGCTCTTGCGTCCAGGCATCGAACAGGCGCATCAGCGCCGGCCGGGCGTGTTTGACGGCGACGCCCAGGGAGGAGAAGGCCGGGCGGTCGGGCGAGTCCACGGCCACGCTCCACTCCGCTTTCCTGTGCCGGGTACCATTCCTGCCCCTGCATACGGTTGCCTGAGTCATCGGTCTGAGTCGCACCAAGCCCTGGTTCCGGCCCTAGCTCCGGTCCGCCGCCTGCTTCTGGAGCAGCTCGTCGATGGCGCGCCGGATCAGCTCGGACATGGACAACCGTTTCTTCCTCGACAGGTGGGCGAGTTGTTCGTAGACACCCTGTTCGACGAGGGTCGTGATCTGCCTGGGTTGGACCAGCAGCGGTTGCCGGCCCGATCTGTTCCTATCCATTTCATGCCTCCCTGGTGTTCGCCAGTCTGCCAAAAGGTCCCGAATCCTTGAACCGGGAACAGGTGTATTATACAGGAAATTTCTGTACATGTCAAGAGAAAATGTGGTATAATACAAGTGGAGGCTGTATGGACCAAGAAGAGATTGGCCGTCTGATTCGTCTCGCCCGCCAGGAAAAAGGGTGGAACCAACAGCAGTTGGCTGATGCCTATGGCTGTAGCCAGCAGAACATTTCTGACATCGAACGGGGCAATATCTCGTTGAACCTGGGCGACCTTGAGCGCATGGCTCGCCTGGTGGACAAGGACCTGTACTACTTTTTCCCCGTCGAGCAGTCGCGGCTGGACGAGGCCCAAAAGGTCGTCCGTGAGCTGGCGGCGCTGCCGGAAGGCCGCATCCGCGAGGAGGCGATGCGGCTCATCCGCATGATCGCCCAAGATGCTCGCCGGCGCGCCCTGGAGGAACAGCAGCAGCGCACAAAGGCTGAGGTGGGAGGAGCGTAGCCTGTACCTGGGGGGCTTTTCTGGCAGCCTCCGTCAGAAGTACCATCTTATCACGTGGAGGATCCAATGACACACGACGAACTACCGGACTTTCTTGACGATCTGGCCCGCTTTGGCCAACGGCGGCACTGGATCATGGCCCGATTGGTGCTGGCCCTGGCCAGGCGGGTCAAGCCCATTCTGGATGACGCCGAAGCATTGTTGGCCTTCTTTGGAATGGTTCTCGCGGCCGGCCTGGCGTACCTGGCGGGTGACAAAGCGATGGCCTTCTTCAACCTGCAAGCAGGCGTCCTGCTCAGCGGCGCGGCGCTGTTGCTCCGCGAGTTCTGGCCGAGAAAAGCTCGGATCAACGCATAGAGCCACCATGATCGCGAACGATTGTCCCCTTCCGCCCGGCAGCCGGGTCGTCGCCTACTTTCGTGACAGCGGTGGGGAAGACCAGGAGCGTAGCGTAGCGCAGCAGTACCGTGAGGCGCAGGCCTACTGCGCCCGGTTCCACCTGGTGCTGGTGCGCGTCTTTGGCGACGAGGCCAAGGTCGGCAGCACGGTTGTCGGGCGCGACGGCTTTGACGAGTTGATGCACTTCTGCCGGCAGCTCGCCCCTGACGGCAAGCCGCGGGACCCGGCGGCACCCGATGGTGTTCTGCTCTGGGACATGAAGCGGTTTGCCCGCAATCATCTGGATAATGCCTTCTTCAAAGCTGACTTACGCCGGCGCGGCTACACGCTCATCTTTCTCTCCGACAACATCCCGGAAGG
>CAYLZO010000450.1:0-1758 GCA_964387775.1 uncultured Anaerolineaceae bacterium | reverse complement strand
TCAGTAGAGTCATCCATCAAAAAAGGGCCTCATGCGTGGCGCATCAGGCCCTTGGCCGCAACCGGAGAAGGCACGGCTGCGCACCGCGTCCCTTCCCCATTGGCCCTTCCCTTCTCGATACGGTCCCTTGGCATCATACACTGAAACCCTCTGAAATCACCGCCGCCATTATACCACAGCCGCCCAGGGCAGGCAAACGCACAACGCGCCCATAGGACCTTTGTCCCCCTTGCCAAAGCTGACAAATGTGGTAGAATGATGTGGACTCCAAAGATTGGAGACGTGGCTGGTGCCTGAATTTATGTCGAGAAAAGAGCGCCGCTGGGTCTTTAGCTGGACCTTCGTCATCGTCGGGCTGACCTGCCTGCCCTACCTGGCAGCCTGGCAACTGGCCCCTGCCGACACCCACTACACCGGCCTGCTCCTCAACCACTACGACGGCGCGTCCTACTATGCCAAGATGCAGCAGGGCGCCCGGGGCGACTGGCGCTTTCACCTGGCCTTCACCCCCGAGCCCCACGACGGCGTCTTCATCTTTGTCTTTTACCTGGCCCTGGGCCACCTCTCGACGGCCCTCGGCCTGTCCATCCCTTGGGTCTATCACCTGGCCCGGGCGGCTGCCGGCGTCTTTTTCCTGCTCGTCGCCTACCGCTTCATCGCCCACGTCTTTGACCGGCTGGCGGTCCGCCGCGCCGCCTTCCTCTTGCTCGGATTCTCTTCCGGCCTGGGCTGGCTGCTGGCGCCCCTGGGCCTGACCACAGCCGACCTGTGGGTCGCCGAGGGATTCACTTTTCTCAGCATCCTGGCCAATCCCCACTTTCCCCTGGCCATCGGCCTCATGCTCCTCGTCTCCCTGGTCGCACTTCAGACGCACGGCCAGCGGTCCACCGCCCTTCGACTCGCAGCCGCTGCGGGACTGGGCCTGCTCCTGGCCCTGGTGCAGCCCTTCGCCGTGCCCGTGGTCCTGATCGTCCTCGCCGTCTACCTGGTCGGCCTCACATTCCACGACCGTCGCCTGCCCTGGGGCCAGGCCGCCGTCGTCGTTCTTGCCGCCGCCGGGGCCGCGCCGATCATGCTCTATGACTTGTACGTTTACCGGACCAACCCGGCCCTGGCCGCCTGGTCGGCCCAGAACCTGACGCCCTCGCTGCCGCCCTGGAACTATGGCCTGGGCTACGGCTTGGTGCTGCTCCTGGCCCTGGGCGGGATCATTATCGCTGCCCGGCGCCGGGCGCCCACCGATCTCTTTCTGCTGGCCTGGGCCGGTAGCGTGGCCCTGCTGCTCTACGTGCCATTTGCCCTACAGCGGCGTTTCATCACCGGCCTGCACGTGCCCCTGAGCCTGCTGGCCGCCATCGGCCTGGCGCGCCTGGTCTGGCCCCGGATTTCGGCCCGCCGCCGGGGGCTGATCACCGGCCTGCTCGTCGGCCTGACGGCCCTGACCAACGTCTTGGTTCCCCTGGTCGCGGTGGCCGGGGTGGCCCAGGGCCGCCCGCCCCTGGTGATGAGCCGCGACGTCGCGGCGGCCTGCACCTGGCTCGCCGACCACACCGCCTGGACCGAGACCGTGCTGGCCCCGGCCGACGTCGGCCAATTCATCCCCGCCTGGGCCGGCAACCGCGTCGTCTATGGCCATCCCTTCGAGACCATCGACGCCGAGGCCAAAGAGGCCGAAGTCGAGCACTTTTACAGCGCCGCCGCCACCGCCGACCAGCGCCGCGCCCTCCTCGACCGCTACGGCGTGCGCTACGTGCTGGC
>CAYLZO010000449.1:0-1761 GCA_964387775.1 uncultured Anaerolineaceae bacterium | reverse complement strand
TCCTGGCCGACCTGGAGGCGGCACACCAGGCAACGCTGGCGCTGTTGGACGAACTGGACGAAGAAATGTTGGCCACGCGCGGCGAGCACCCGGCGCTGGGTGAGGTGAGCGTGGGGCAGATCCTGCGCATCGTCGCTCTGCACGACGGACTGCACCGCCGCGACGTGTTGAGCGTGCTGCGCGAAAAGGAGAGCGCGGGCTAGATCTCCACGACCTCGACGTGTACGTCTGTTCCTTGCACCGTGACCCGCAGGTAGTGGTGGAAGGACTGGGGATGATCCTTGCCGTAGAGGGGCGCGCCGGCTCCCCCGGTGATGACGTACGTCACTCCGTCCCGTTCGCCCCGGGCGTAGGCGTGGATGTGCCCGGCAAAGACGTAATCGACGTCCATCCCGGCCATTAGGGCCATGAAGGACTCGTTGCCGTAGGCCATGATGTGGTCGGTGCCGTCGGGGTCAAAGGGGGGATGGTGGAGGACCACCATCTTGAGCGGCTGGCTGGTGGCGCTCAGGTCTTCCCGAAGCCAGGCCAGCTCGCCAGCGCTGATACCGCCATTGTGGCTGTCGGCCAGCGTAAAGTGGACGGGGCCATAGTCGAAAGAATAGTGGGTCGCCGTTGCGCCGCTGTAGGCCAGGTAGCCGTCGAGCTTTCCGTCCAGGCCGTCGTGGTTGCCCGGCACGGGGTAGAAGGGCAGCGTGAAACCCACCATCGTCTCCTGATAGTCCTGCCACTGCTTCTCGGTGCCCTTGTTGACCAGATCGCCGGTGTGGATCAAGAACTCGCTGCCGTCGGCCATGACCGACTCCAGAACCTGGCGGTAGACGCGGGGGCCGTCGCGGCTGTCGCCGGCCACGGCAAAGGTGAAGGTCGCGGCGGCGCTGGCCGGGGTCGGGGTCAGGGTGGCGGTGACCGTCGGCGTGATCGGAGTCTCGGTGGGCAACTGCGGGCCGATGGGCGCGTCTGTCGCCTCCACCGTCGGCGATAGCGTCGCCGTCACCGTGAGGGTTGGGGATTCGGTGGGAAGCTGGGGGCCCATGGGCGTCTGTTCTACTTCTGCCGTCGCCGTCGGCTCTTGGGTCGGCGGATCGGTCGGCGGCGGCGAGGCAGTAGGGGCGGGCGCAACCGTGTCGGTCGGCCGCAGGATGGGCGTGACGGTTGGATAGGGCGTTGGCGTTGGCGTCGGCGGCCCCGGCAGGGCGACGATGATCAGGCTGACGATCATGCTCACGGCCACCAGGGCCGTCAAGATTTTGATAATGGTCTCGCTGAAACTCGAACGACGTTTACGTCTACTCACAAAGACAAACCTCCCGAAATTGTGAAAGGGATTATACCAACAGGTGGGGCGCGACGCAACTAGCCAAGGGGAGCTCACCTTGGCTCGGTGTTGGATTTCTTCTCTTGCGCAGGCCAGAGGACCCGGCCGATTCGATAGCCGGCTCCGATCTGGCTCCCAAGATGGCCGTTTCTGATCCCCTTTGCGCCTGGGACCTGTTCAGCATGATTATGACGACTTTGCAACAGCCCTGCTCGGGGCTGCCCACACCGTTGACAAGGGCCTGGTTCTGTAGTATAGTCGGAATTGAGGTGAAGGTCCGAGAAGGAACCAGAGACCACCCGGGGACCGGCGGTGGGGCGGTCTGTTTCGACGAGCCATCGGGGATGGATCGGGTTCGTTAGGGCCTAACCCAGGAAATCCTGGCATGTTGAGCAAGAATTTTGTGGGCAGCGTTTCGCCCTTTTGGTTCCGGTTTATCCGGG
>CAYLZO010000448.1:0-1778 GCA_964387775.1 uncultured Anaerolineaceae bacterium | reverse complement strand
GAAAAGCAGACTTGACACGTGCGCGTGATTTGGTATAATGGCGGGTGCTCGCGAGGAGGTGGTATAGCACTGTGAAGCTAAGATATGTTGGAAATGCACCTTTTTTCTCCGCTCTGGATGAACAGGAGCAAGAACGCATTTCCGAGCGGATGCACCTGGAACATCGCCGTAGTGGCGAGACGCTGTTCCAGAAAGGAGAAGCCAGCTCAGCCCTGTACCTGATCAAATCGGGATGGGTGCGGCTGGTGGCCAATGGGGGAACCGTCCTGGCCAGTCAGGGCCCTGGCAGCCTTGTCGGCGAGACGGATCTTTTTTTGGAGCGACCTCGTTCTCTGGGGGCAACCATAGCCAGTGACGCTGAGCTGTGGGTGCTTACCCGCCAAGACTTGACCGACTTGATCGCCGAGACACCCCAAATCGGCCTGAGGCTGGCCCTGGCCTTTGGCTCCCGGCTAGCCCTTTTCGACAACTACCTCGTCGAACACCACCTGACCCAACTTCCTTTCCTGTCCGGCCTCGACGAAGAATCGCTGAAAGCCATCGCCCGCCGGCTGGTGCCGGTGGAAAAAGCTCAGGGCGATTTCATCGTCGAAGGGGGCCAAGACCCCGAGGCTCTCTTTATCGTAGAGTCAGGCCAAGTGCATCTGCATAGCTCGGAAGAGGGTGGAGACTTTTCGGAACTCGGTTCGGGCGAGACCTTTGGCGAGATGGCCCTGCTCACCGGCAGGCCCCACGCCCGCACAGCCCAGGCCGACACCGGCGTGGTGCTCTGGGCGCTGCCCATCGCCGAGTTCGAGGCATTGACAGACGATCACCCCGAGATTCGCCTCGCCTTTAGCAAGACCTTCCGGGAGCCCCTGCTGGCCCGCGACATGAACCAGGCCATCGAGCGGCTGTCGGCCATGCCCATCTTTGCCGGCCTTTCAGAAGAAGTCCTCTGGTCAGTGGCCCAACGGATGTTGGTCCAGCACGTGCCGGCCGGGGAGCTGGTCTTTGACGAAGGCGCGCCGGGAGACGCCTTCTACCTGATCGACAGTGGTCAGGTAGAGATCCTCTCCGGCAGAGACGAGGGGCGTACCGTGTTGGCTCGACTGGGGGCCAACGAGTTCTTTGGCGAGATGTCGCTGTTGACGGGCAAGCCCCGCTCCACAGGCGTCAGAGCCGGGACCCACACCAACCTCTGGGTGCTCTATCGCGCCGATTTCGACGACTTGGTCAACCGCCATCCGTCCATTAGCCTGGCCTTGAGCAAAATTCTAAGCGAGCGACTGGCCGAGCTGGACCGGCGGTTCACCGAGAATCACCTGCGGGGGCTGAAACTGCTGGCGGGGCTCTCGCCCGGCCAGTTGGAAGACGTCAGCCGCAAGCTCAGACCCGTCCGCTTCCGCCAGGGCGAGACCATCATCCGCGAAGGCGATGTGGGCACCGAGATGTACTTTGTCGAATCGGGCCGGGTCCACGTGGTCCGCGAGGACGGCGACGGCCCCGAGCGCCTCGAACTGGCCGAGCTGGGCGCCGGCGACCTCTTTGGCGAGATGGCCCTGTTGACGGGCGACTCCCGTTCGGCCAGCGTCATTGCCCTCACCGACCTAGACCTCTGGGTCCTGACCCAGGCCGACTTTGACGACCTGGTGACGGCCTATCCCAACCTGGCCCTGGCCCTGAGCCGGTTGCTGAGCGAGCGACTGCGCAGCACCGACGAACGGTTTATCAGCCGTTCCACCAAGCCGGCACCGGCCCCCACAGCGACCCGGACCCAACCCGTGGCTCGCACCGAA
>CAYLZO010000447.1:0-1807 GCA_964387775.1 uncultured Anaerolineaceae bacterium | reverse complement strand
CGACCGTCTCGGCGCGGCGGGCTACGCCGACCACCTCGCGGCACTGCCCGCGCAGCGCGCCGGCCAGCGAGCCGCCCATCAACCCCAGGCCGACGATGGCGACCCGGGCGTCTTGGAGCGCCGGCAGGCCCATCACAACTCCCGGCCCATGGCCCCGGCTACGGCCCGCAGATCGGCCATCAACTGGGCAAAGGTTTCGGGCTTGAGGGACTGGGCGCCGTCGGACAGGGCCTCCTCGGGATGGGGATGGACCTCGATGAGCAGGCCGTCGGCGCCGGCAGCCACGGCGGCACGCGAGACGGCGGCCACCAGCTCCCACTTGCCGGTGCCGTGGCTCGGATCGACCACGACGGGCAGGTGGCTGAGCTGCTTGAGCAGCGGTACGGCGTTGATGTCGAGGGTGTTGCGCGTATATTTCTCGAACGTGCGGATGCCACGCTCGCAGAGGATGACGCGCTCGTTGCCATGGCTGAGGACGTACTCGGCCGACATCAGCAGCTCCTCGACGGTGGACATCATGCCTCGCTTGAGCAGCACCGGGCGCTGGGCCTCGCCCACGGCGTGGAGCAGGGCATAGTTCTGCATATTGCGGGCGCCGATTTGCAGCACGTCGGCGTAGGTCGTGACCAGCGGCACCTGCTCGGGGGCCATGACCTCGGTGACGATGGGCAGGCCGGTCTCGGCGCGGGCGTCGGCCAGCAGGCGCAGGCCCTCCTCCCCCAGGCCCTGGAAGCTGTAGGGCGAGGTGCGCGGCTTGAAGGCGCCGCCGCGCAGTATCTGACCCCCGCCGGCCCGCACCGCCCGGGCGGCGGCCAGCAACTGCTCGCGGCTCTCCACGGCGCAGGGACCGGCCATGACCACCAGCCGCCTGCCGCCGACGGCCACGCCGTCGATGGGCACCACGGTGTCTTTGGGGTGAAAGTCGCGGCTGGCCAATTTGAAGGGCCGCAGCACGGGCACCGTGCGCTCCACGCCGTCCAGCCGTTCGAGCTGCTCGGCGGCGATGGTCCGGCCGTTGCCGATGACGCCGATGATGGTCCGCTCCTTGCCCTCCGAGATGTGGCCCCGGCCGCCCAACTGCTCGATGCGAGCCGTGACGTTGACGATTTGGGCGCGGGTTGCGCCTTGTTTCATAACAACAATCATATCATTCTCCGTTTTAGCTATCAGCCTTCAGGTATCAGCACAATGCTGACGGCTGATGGCTGATAGCTGGTAGCTCACTCTGTTGGCGTGGTGGCTGCCGGGTAGGAGCCGAGCAGCTTGACGAACGACGAGCGGCGCAGCAGGCCCATCAGGGCCGCTTCGCACGCGGGGTCCTGGCAGTGGCCGTCGAAATCGAGGTAAAAGATGTACTGCCAGGGGCGGTTGAGGCGCGGGCGCGATTCGAGCTTGGTCAGGTTGATGTGCCGCCGGGCAAACTCGCCCATGCAGTCGTAGAGCGCGCCGGGCTGGTGGCGGGCGGCAAAGACGATCGACGTCTTGTTGCGCTGGGCGCGGGGCGGGTCGTCGCGGCTGAGGATAAAAAAGCGGGTATAGTTGTAGACGGCGTCTTCGATGCCGTAATCGAGCTCCTCCAGCCCGTAGAGCTGGCCGGCCAGGCGGCTGGCGATGGCGGCGGCGCCCGGCTCGGGGTCGGCGGCCAGGTCGCGGGCGCTGCCGGCGGTGTCGTAGGCGCTTTCGGGCGTCCAGCCGCGGTTGGCCAGGTAGCGTTTGCACTGGGCCAGGGCGTGGGGATGGGAGCGCACGCGCCGGACGTCGGCCTGGGCCGTGCCCGGCGGGGCGAGCAGCGCGTGGCGCACGCGGA
>CAYLZO010000446.1:0-1815 GCA_964387775.1 uncultured Anaerolineaceae bacterium | reverse complement strand
GGGCCATCATCGACGCCCTGAACGACGCCAGCCCGGTGAACCACATGGAGGACGTCGTCGTGCCCCGGGCCGAGATCCCGGCCCTGCTGCGCGGTATCCACGAAATTTCCGATAATCTGGGGGTGCGCATCCTCAGCTTTGGCCACGCCGGCGACGGCAACGTCCACGTCACCGCCCTGGCCGACGACCTCGACGCCGAGGCCTGGGCGGCGCTGGTGCCCCAGGTGACGGAGGCCCTCTACCGCCTGGCCCTGTCGCTGGGCGGGACGATTACGGGCGAGCACGGCATCGGCGCCATCCGCCGCCACTATCTGCCCCTGGCCCTGGAGGAAGCCCAGATCGAGGTCATGCGCCGCGTCCGCGCCGCCTTTGACCCCAAGGGCATCCTGAATCCGGGCAAAATTTTTCCCTAATCCAGACCGACCACCCCTTTCCGGCAATTCGCCATCTCCCCCCAACGGTGCTATAATGGGCCGCCCAGGAGGAATCCGTTGAAAAGAGCGCGTTTTTGGATCGGCATACTCATTAGCATCGTCGCCCTGGCCTTTGCCTTCCGCCAGGTGGACTTTCAGGACGTCTGGGCGGCACTGGCCGGAGTCAACTACTGGCTCCTGGCCGCGTCGCTGGTGCCCCTGGTCGCCTTTATGCTCCTGCGCGCCTTTCGCTGGCGTTTGCTCTTTTATCCCGAGACCGGCCTGCGCATCCGCAACCTGACGGCCGTCATCGCCGTCGGCTACCTGCTGAGCAACGTCTTTCCCGCCCGCCTGGGCGACGTGGCCCGCGCTTACCTCATCGGCGACACCGAGGACGTGAGCCGCTCGACGGCCTTTTCCACCGTCGTCGCCGAGCGTGTGCTCGACGCCCTGTTGGCCGTCGCCGGCTTTGTCATCGTCATCCCCTTTGCCCCCCTGCCCGACTGGATGGTCCGCTCCGGACTGGTCGTCGGCGCGGCCGTGTTGGTCGCCCTCGTCGGCTTTGTGATCCTCGTCCGCCGCCGGGCGTGGACCCTGCGCCTGCTGAACCACATCCTGCGCCTGCTCCACTGGCCCAGCCAGGAGCGGATGGACCGTTTCTGGGAGGGGCTGTCGCTGCGGACCCGGATCGGGGCGCTGGCCCGCTTTCCCTGGGTGGACCGCGCCGGGCTCGTCGGCCTGGCCGACTCTCTCATCGACGGCCTGAGCGGCATCACCACCGCCCGGCTGGGCCTGCCCCTGCTCCTCTGGTCCGTCGTCATCTGGGCCGACATCGCCGTCTTTTACTGGCTGACCCTCCTGGCCTTTGACCCCGGCCAGCCCTTCGTCGCCGGCCTGGCCGTCAGCTCCATCACGGCCCTGGGCATGACCGTGCCCTCGTCGCCCGGCTACATCGGCGTGTTCGAGGCCCTGGCCCGCGAGGCGATGGTCCTCTTTGGTATGGCCCCCGGCCCGGCGTTGAGCTACGCCCTGGTGGCCCACGCCGTCGTCTATGTCGTCTACACGCTGCTCGGCCTGGGGGGCATGGCGGTTCAAAACCTGTCCTACGCCGAAATCCAGCGACGAATCTCTACGGAGGTTGAACCCATACCGTGAACGTTTTATTGGTATTGACCTATTATCACCCCCACGTCAGCGGCCTGACCATCTATGTCCAGCGGCTGGCGGCGGCCCTGGCCCAACGCGGCCACACCGTGACCGTGCTCACCTCGCGTTACGACCCCGCGCTGCCCGCCAAAGAAGTGATCGACGGCGTGCGCGTCGTCCGCGTGCCGGTCCTGTTCCGCGTCAGCAAGGGCGTCATCATGCCGGCCTTCCCGCTGCTGGCCTGGCGCCTCATCCG
>CAYLZO010000445.1:0-1852 GCA_964387775.1 uncultured Anaerolineaceae bacterium | reverse complement strand
TCAGATTCCAATCGCCGATGAGGGTCGAAGCCAGGCTTTCGGAGCAGCGGAAGATGAGCTCCCCTTCCTCTCCCTCTTCGCGGAGAACCTGCCGGTATGCGTCCGGCTCCTGGACGTCCAGCAGCAGCGACAGACGGGAGTCTCGACGAGCGGTCTCCACCCAGCGCCGTCCACCGTCGCCGTGATAGGTATGCGGATCGTGCAAGTACAAAGCGAGGCGGAGGTCCCGACCGGAAGCCAACACCTGGCCGAGGGCCAGGTTGAGCATCGCCGCCAGGAAGCGGTTGTGCTCGGGAAAGTCGGCGTTGCTCATCGGCGCGAGGAAAAGACTGGGCCGGCTCAAGGCCTGGCCGACGTTGAGAAAAGGCGGCTGACAGAGCACGTGGATGGCCCCGCTGCGCAGCGGGCTGAGGGTGGTGCGCAGCATGGACAGGGTAGTCACGACCTGGACGTAGCCCGCGTCCCCGTCGAGTTGGCCCGTCAAATGGCCGATGCTGTCCCGGGTCTCCGGGTCGAGCCCATCCATCAGGCTTTGCAGGTCGGCCAGGAAGGCCCTGAGCGTTTGCGTGCTCTGGCTGATGGCGTACAGGTCGGTGAAGGCAAAGTCGTGACCGGTGGCTTTGGCTGAGGCAGCCAGGATGCGGACCAGGTGGCGGATCAAGGTATGCACGGTGGGCAGGCGCAGGTCGAGACCCAGGTCAACCAGGAAGGTCTCGGTGAGTTGGATGGCGGTCTCGACACTCTGCCCGGCCCACTCCCCGGCGCTGACCACGGCCAGGTGCGCCGAGGCGCGGGCGTTCTCCTGGTCCAGCCAGTAGCTCATGGCTTGCGCCTGCCGCTGAATGAGATTGAGAACGCGACGCCGGGGCGAGACGACGACCGCGGCCCGCCCCTGGGCCAGGTCGCCGAGGACCTGGCGGACCAGGAACGAGGGCGGCGCGCCGACGGTGAAGAGCGGGACGCTGTAACTCAACGAGAGCGGGCGGCCGTCGGTGGATTCGCCCAGGTCTCTATCGCCGTTGGTCCGATAGCCGTCCGGCGGCGCCATCTGGAGCAGGCGCGACCGGCTGGAAAAAACAGAGCCGTCGTCGGTGGTCGGCAGCAGGTGGCCGGGCCGCACCGTGACCGACAGCTCGTCCCAGACCGGCAGCCTGCGCCACAACCTGGCGGTGAGCATTCGCGGCGCAGGGATGGGCATCCAGCGGCCGGGCGGCCTTGTCCCGTTGGCTGTCCAGGCGTTGAGGGTGGCGTAGGAACCGCGATGGAAGTGCAGGCGCATCTGACGGCCCGGCTCCTCGGCGGCCCAGCGGAGCAGATCACCTGCCAGGGGATCCAACGACAGATGGAGCGTTCCTCCTGGCGGCTGCTGCTCGTTGCCGCTCCAGCGGCTCACCCGCGCCTGGGGCAGAACCCGCTCCAGTTGGACCTGGACGTAGCGATCGAAGGCCGTGGGCGCTTCCAGAAAGAGACCCTGGCTGTTGGCCTCGATAACGACGTGACCGGCTTTGTCGACCAGGAAGCTCAGGACGGCGTCCAGGCGCTCGTTGGCCTGCCGGGCCTCCAGTTGGTAGCGGACCTGCCAGCGGGTGCTCTGGCCGCCGCCTGCCACCAGCAATAGATAACCTGGGATGAGAACCAGCAAACTCAACCCGGCGAGCAGGGGCCAGGGTCCCGCCGCCTGCCACAGCAAGGGCGAAAAAAGAAGGAGCCCCAGGGCCAGCGCCCCCAGGCGAATCAGCGTGCGCAATGACATCTAGTCCGCCTCGCGTTTCTCTTCGATGCGGGCGCGCAGATCCTCGATCTTTTTCTCCAGGAACGGGATCCAGATCTGGACCCGGCGCTGGTTCAGGGC
>CAYLZO010000444.1:0-1885 GCA_964387775.1 uncultured Anaerolineaceae bacterium | reverse complement strand
CACACGCGCTGGCCCTGGTACGGCCCGGTGTGCAGCTCAAAGTTGGCCGCGAGCTTGGCGCAGGCCATGGTGCAGCCGTACCAGCAGCCATCGGGTCCCTGGTAGTCAAAGTATTTCTGAAAGTGAGGCGAGTAGATGTTGTGCGCCTCTTTGTGGCGGCCGTAACGGAAATTGTGGACCGGCAGGATGTCGTAATCGTTCATGATCTGGGTCAGGTGGTTGGTGCCGTCCTTGCGCATCTCGAACATGACCGGGTCCCGCTCGTAAATCTCGCGGTGCATCTTGGCCCCGGTCTGCTGAATGGTGGCCAGGTCGGCGGGGTGGTTGCTGTCGCCCGAGAGGCCCGTGTATTTGACCACCAGGGCCTTGACCCTTTTCTGGCGCAGCACGGTGCCGATGCCGCCCCGTCCGGCCTGCTTCAGGCGGGCCACACCCCGGCGCGGATCGTAGAAGCTAAAGTTCAGACAGCCCATCCGCGTGTGCTCGGCGCCGGCGCCGGCCGAGACGGACGTGATGCCCTGCCGCTCGGCGGGCTTGTCGGCAAAGAGGGCCACCATCTCTTCGGACACCAGGTGGCTGTTGACCGACTCCTCCGGCGCCTCCAGGATCTGGACCCGGCCCTCGTCGCCGTCGATGTAGACGATCACCTCCTCGTCGGCGATGCCCTGCACCTCGATGGCGTCGAACCCGGCGAACTTGAGCAGGGGGCCGAAATAGCCGCCCACGTTGCTGTCGACCACCGAGCCGGTCAGCGGCGAGATGGTCACGGCGATGGACTTGCCGGTGCCCGGATACTGGGTGATGCCGCCGATGGGGCCGGCGGCGATGACGATCTCGTTCTCCGGGCTGTCCCACTGGGTATCGCCGTTGACGGCCTGCCACAGCAGCCACACGTCAAAGCCTCGCCCGCCGATGAACGTTTCCTTCATCGTGTCGCTCACCGGCTTGGCCTGGACGCTTTTTTCCCCGACGTTGACGTAAAGTGTCTGGCCGGCGTAGCCCTTTTCGACCTCCGGCGGCTCGTACTGAAACTCGGCCAGGACTTTGTGGCCGGCCTTCAAAGCTTCAACTCGTTCTTTCGTAATTTCTGTTGTACTCATTCAATAACTCCTAGTCGGGCAGCACCTCGATGTAGATGGCCTCGGTGGGGCACTCTTTGGCGCACAGCCCGCACGAAATGCACTTGATGGGCTCGACATAATCTTCGTGATAGTACATGGTGTGTTGGGGGCAGAAACCCACGCACGACATGCAGCCCACGCAGTCCTTCTTTCTGAGACGCACGACGCCCGATTTGTCGCGGTAGAGGGCACCGGTGGGGCAGATGTCGATGCACTCGCCGCACTGGGTGCAGACGGCCATGCCCCATTCCGCATTGCCCAGGCTGGTGATGCGGATAGCCGATTTCCTCCGGTCAATTTCCTTGTACCAGGTGTGAGAGCAGATGTCCTCGCAGAGATGGCAGCCGATGCACAACTCCTCATTCGTAACCAGAACTTTCATAGCACGTCCCCCTTCAGGTTTTCGTCTGTAATGAAAAGCTCTCGCCTATGTGGCGAGAGCGACGTGAAGCCAAAAACCAGGGAACTGGCACCCTTGCCGTCCCGCCCAGGCAGTCTAAACTGGGGGCATTATACACGAAAATATAGACTGGGTCAAAATGGGATCGATGGCACGACTGTCGAGTTTTACTCTGCTTCCACGGCCAGCAACTCGACGACACGATCCAGGCGAAAGGTGCGCAGGGCCTGGCGTTGATAGCAGTGGGCGATCAGGTAGAGATTGCCCCGCCGCTCGTCGACGCGGAGGGGCTGCACGGCCCGCAGCGTCTCGTTACCCCGGGCGTCCACGAAGAGACTTCTCCCGTCGAATATGAGCTCGTCGT
>CAYLZO010000443.1:0-1914 GCA_964387775.1 uncultured Anaerolineaceae bacterium | reverse complement strand
CGCACCACAGAGACGGACTATGACGATACGCACCATACCTTCGCGGTGGAGATCCGGCAACCGTCGGTCGGGGGCGTGCAGTTGACCGAGAAACGGGAGTACTACCAAGTCAACGAGTCAGGCGGCGGGGGTGAAGGCCTGCCGGGCCAGTTGAAGCGAGTGTGGGATACCAACAACGATGCCAGCACCTGGTACCAGTACGACAGCTTTGCCCGGTTGCGCTACCAGTGGCGTCCGGGGGAAGCGACCTGGGACATAGGCCAGGCCGGGATGGTATACGAATACGACTTGGCCGCTCGGCGCCTGTACTCTCAACACCGGGATGATGACGGCGGAAGTAATCCCACGTACCTGGAGAGCTACCAGTTCTACGACGGCCTGGGCCGATCTATTCAAAGCCAGTCCGAGGCCGAAAACGACCAAATGGTTGTGGTCGATACCCACTACGACAGCCGGGGGATGACGACCAAGACGACCGTGCCGCGCTACGTGGGCAACAGTGGCTTCGGTGCTTTCAACGAGTCGGATTGGGGCAACAGCCATCCCGGCACGACGACGACCTACGACGCCCTGGGCCGCGCCTCGGTGGTGACCAATCCCGACACGACGACGGTCCAGCACTTTTACGGCGTCGAGGGCGACCTTGCCTGGGAGGCGGTCTATGACGAGAACGGCCACGCCAAGCGGTATGAGAAGGACGCCTTCGGGCGGCTGGCGCGGGTGAAGGAGTACGTGGACCCCTGGCCGACTCACTATACGACCCACTACGCCTACGACGTGCGGGACAACCTGCTGCAGGTCACCGACGACGCCGGCAACGTCTCGACCATGGACTATGATATGCTGGGCCGCAAGACGGCGATGCACGACCCGGACATGGGCGACTGGAGCTACACCTACGACGCCCTGGGCAACCTGAAAACCCAGACCGACGCCAAAGGGCAGACCATCACCTTCCAGTACGACGCCCTGAACCGGCTGACCAAGAAGGATTACCCCAGCGGCTCAGACGTGTTCTACAAGTACGATAACTACAAGAATGATGCCCTGGCCAAAAATAGTTGGGGCCGGCTGCGGTTAATGTACATCGGCACCGAATCGGCCAACGGCCACCTATACGAGTACGACGACCGGGGGCGGACGGTCGAGGAAACGGTAAAGATAGATGGCAACTCGTACACTACGCAATACGAGTACGACGCCATGGACCGGGTGGCGACGACGACCTACCCCGGCGGCGAGGTGGTGACGACCGCCTACAACGCCCGGGGACTGCCCGAAACCCTGACCGGCGCCAGCACCTACGTCACCGGCGCGGCCTACACCGCCCTGGGCCAGACCGACCTGCTGCAATTCGGCAACGGGGCGCAGACCGACTACATCTACTACAACCAGACGGGCAACTACCGCCTGAACAAGATCCGCACCGGCTTCCCCGGCGGCCAGGAATCGCTGCGCCAACACCTGGAGTACGTTTACGACGACGTGGGCAACGTCGAGACGATCACCGACCGGCGCGGGGTGGGCGATTGGTACAACCCCCAGGTGCAGACGTTCGACTACGACGCCCTGGACCGCCTGACCCACGCCCAGGCCAGCGGCGGAACGATCGACGGCTACGAGCATACCTATGTGTACAACGCCATCGGCAACCTGACGAGCAAGGGCGGGGTGAGCTACACTTATCCGACCGCCGGCAGCGCTCGCCCTCACGCCGTGACCAGCATCTCAGACGGTGGCAGCTTCACCTACGACGCCAACGGCAACATGACTGGCCGCACCGAGGATGGCGTGACCTACGCCCAGACCTGGGACTATGAAAACCGCCTGACCCAGGTGACCTACCAGGGCAAAACGACGACGTTCACCTACGACGGCGACGGAGCGCTGGTCAAGAAGGACGACGGGGTGGGC
>CAYLZO010000442.1:0-1931 GCA_964387775.1 uncultured Anaerolineaceae bacterium | reverse complement strand
CCCCCATCCGCGTCTTTCCGTTAATCCGCGGCTCGCTCGCACTGTCCCATACCCATCGTCGTCTTGTACCCCACGCCGGCGTAGAAGGCGAACTCGGCCAGGGCATGGAGCTTCTTTCGCCAGGTGGCGGATTCTTTCGACTTGTCCATCAGCCGGTAAGTCACCCGCCCGATGAATCCCACCTGAGGATACCGCCCAAAGTGGAGCATCCGCGTCTCCAGGTCTTCCAGCCGCTGGATGACCACGTTCTCGTCGGCGTAGCGCTCCACCTCGCGGGGGTCAAGGCTCAGCTCGGGCGGCGCAAAGGCCCGCCAGGTGCGTGCCAGGCTGTTGAACACCAGCCTCGGGTCGGGCAGCACGTGGAACTGCTTGCCCCAAGCCCGCTGCCCAAAGCTAAACGCCGTCGGCGAGTGAAACGCCAGCTCGATCAAGGGCTCCGACGTCCCGGCGCCCGCCGCCAGCTCCTCGAACGTCGTGTATCCCGCCCACGCCTGCCCTGACGCCCGGAGGGCGGGTCGAAGGGGGGAATCCTCCGGCGTGGCCAGGATCTCCTTGATGAGGAACAACACCCGCCCCAGGCGCAACACCGGCCGGTCGCCCCGCAAAAAGCGGCCCATGAACTGCTGAAAGATCGGCTCGTAGAGCACCGTGAAGCGCAGCGTGTAGGTCTCCTCCGGCTCGACCGCCACCCGCCCGTTCATCCGTTGCTCCGCCTCGACGCCCATCAACGGCGACACGGTGAAGGGCCGTTGGTTGAGGATAGGGTGGTGTAACACGTCGGCCAGCGCCGGGTCGGCTTCCTTCACCGCCCGCAAAAACGCGGCGTGGGCCTGGTGGCCCACCGTCGCCCGGATCGTGCCCGGCCGCGTGGGCGAAAGCTGAATAGCTATCGAGTAGATCATTCCCCTGTCGGAATTCACGGTCTTGTCCCCTTTCTGTAGTACCTACCCCACCTGGCGGGGTAATCGCATTTGTCATTCTGAGCGACCGTAGGGAGCAAAGAATCTCACTTGTGCCCAAGTGTTCTCCGAAGTCAAGCGAGATTCTTCGTCGCTTCGCTTCTCAGAATGACAGGCGCCATTGTGATTTTCCACAAATGCGATTACCCTAGCCCACCTCGGTAGGCGGATTGACAGATGTTCTTACTTCTGCTATTCTATACCCATCAAAGAGTGAAAGGTAGAACGATGCAAACGATTAGCGCCCGAGTGAGCACCAAGTACCAGGTCGTCATTCCCAAGGCCGTCCGCGAGGTGCTGGACCTCCAGCCCCGGGATCGACTCCTCTTTCTGGTGGACGGCGACACCGTCATCCTCCGGCCCCAGCCCGAGAGCTTTGCCGAGACCCTGCGTGGGCTGCACCAGGACCTGTGGCCCGACCCCGACGAGTGGCTCGAAGGCGAGCGCGCTTCCTGGGAGGCGCCATGAGCATAGACGATCTGCGCCAGGACCTGGTCGAGCACGAACGGGTCCTGCTGGACACGATGATCTTTTCCTACCAACTGGCGGACCATCCCCGCTACGCCCCGCTCGCCGGCGCCGTACTGGAAGCCGTCGAATCGGGCCAGGTCGCCGGCCTGACCACGACGCTCACCCTGGCCGAGCTGCTCACGGTCCCGGCCCAGGCCGGCGACCGGCAGGCGCTGTATGACTATGAGCTCTACCTGACCCGCTTCCCCCACCTGGAGATCCTGCCCCTCGATACAGCCCTGGCCCGCGAGACGGCCCTGGTGCGGGGCGCTACCGGCCTGCGCACCCCTGACGCCATCCAGGTCGCTGCGGCGCGCCGGGCCGGCGCCGGTGCCCTCGTCACCAACGACCACCGCTGGGCGCGGCAGGTCACCGAGCCGCCGCTGCTGATCCTGGACGATTATCTCGACTGAGCCGGTGGGTCCAGGCAGGCTCCGCCGGAGTGGCACCCTGCGGTGCCAC
>CAYLZO010000441.1:0-1934 GCA_964387775.1 uncultured Anaerolineaceae bacterium | reverse complement strand
CGACGGGAATTGCGCATTCAGTTCCGTCGCCACCGACGAAATTGAATCGTTGCCGCCGGGTCTCCCTATTGGCAACGCCGACCGAGCCGGTATAGAACTGGGAACTGCTACCCAGACAGTATAGCATACAAGTCTGGAAAAGGCAAGCGCCCCCGAATGAGAGATCATTCGGAGGCGCTTTTTTGTGTTTGACAGGCAAAATCGAATCCATCTACGTTTGAGTGAATCAAAACGGCTGGCGGCCAGGAGCTGCCAGCTACTCCCTGCCCGCTTTGCCCCCTGGCCTGAAGTCAGGGCTTGCTTGGCCCTGAGTCGATTCTCCCCTGTTGTGACGGTCTTTGCTTCTCAACAAGCTGTGCGCGAGCGCCTCGTGCGGCTATTGCCCCCTGCGCCGATCATAGAAAACGGCCGGGTCTATGCTCAATTGGCGCAGAATGGCCTACAGTGTGCTTGTCAGGCCCTTGTCTCGCATCGCCTGAAGCAGAGCACGGGCCACACCGGGGGCCAGGGCCAATACCTCGTCGAGGGTGTCGGCCAGGACCAGGAGACCGTTCAAGGCGGGACTGGTGGCCTGATAGGACCCATTCACGCGTTCTATCACCACCGGCAGGCGATAACTTGCAACCTCAATCGTGGTTTCGGTGCTCATCGTACGACAATTGTAGCACGGATCATCGGGGCAGTCAATGAAGGACCCATTCGGAGGGCAAACGATGACTTCAAAACCAGGAAAACAGAGACGGGGCAGGCCCCGCGTCCGATTTCAGCCGGACCTGCGGTTGACGGTCCGCTTTCGCACCGGTCGGGACGACGATCTGCTCGCCTGGCTGGAGGAGCTGCCCGACCGGCAGCGGGCGACCCGCATCCGCCAGATGCTGAGGGTGGGGCTGAACGGCGACCCGGCGGCACGGGAAGCGATGGAGTCGCGCGGATGTCGTTCATCCGCATAGTCTCCTGGGAACAAAGTCTGCAGGACTATCTGCTTGGCTGGGCTGGGAGTGAGTGTTTGAGAGCGGAGGTTCTCTGAATGGTCAAGACACCTGCTCTTTGGGCACAAACCGGATCTCGACCCGGGCGTCCAGCGCCTCGGCTGCCCGCTGCAAAAAGCCCACGTTGGGCTTGTAGGCAGCCCGCTCCAGACGGGAGACGCTGGCTTGCTGGGTGCCCATCCGCTCGGCCAGTTCCTTCTGGGTCAGCCCCTGGTCCAGTCGCAGGCGGATCACCTCCCGCGCTGCCTGGAACTCGGGCTCCATCTCGTGAAAAGCCTCGGCAAAAGCCGGGTCCCGCATGCGCTCCTTCAAGAACTCGTCCCAGGGTCGGCTGGGTGGATGTTCAGCCATTATTCACCAAACGCAAGAGGAAGGAAATATTTCGGGGAGTGTCAACGAAACAACTGGCCTACGTCACGATACGTGGCCTCACCACGTCGGGTTACACGCCCAATCAGGACCAGTTGTTCGTCGTCCAAGACCTTGTAGATCACCCGATACTGGCCTACTCGCAAACGGTAGACGTCTGGCTCCAATTGCCGGATCCCATCCGGTCGGGGGTCCTCAGCCAGGGCGCGGATCGCTGCGACCAGGCGGGGCCTGATAGCCCCGGGGGTGCGTTTGAGCTCTCGTTTGATGCGGCTGCTGGGGGCCTCAACCCGATACATGTGCCGACTCTTCAGCCTCGATCTCGGCCAGGATCTCGTCGAAGGAGCGGCCGTCACCGGCTCGATACTCGGCTTCCGCTTCCCGCATGGCCAGCCGGTCTTCCAGGTCCTCCAGATGCGCCTGCAACGCCTGGTACGTCTGATAGCGGAGGAGGACGCCCTGAGCTTCTTCCCCGGAGACATAGATCGGCCGGTCGCTTTCGGCCAACAGGCGGAAAAGTCCATCCAGATCGCGAACCTCGTGGGTCACGAGTGTCTGCGCAGTCACTTGTCGCAT
>CAYLZO010000440.1:0-1946 GCA_964387775.1 uncultured Anaerolineaceae bacterium | reverse complement strand
TCGGCCTCGAATAGCCTGGCATTCTCCAGGGTGGCTGCCGCCTGGCTGGCCAGCGTCTGGCAGAGACGAATCTCCGAAGCTGCGAACTTGCGTGGTTCGTCGACGTTCATCAGCTCCAGCAGGCCAATGGCTTTGTCACGCACAACCAGCGGGACCATCAAGAGAGAGCAGACTTCCTGGGCCTTCATCCAGGCCACCTCGGCTGCATCGGCTCCGGGATCGTTCGCCTGGACGACGAGGGGGCGTCGCTCCGTCAACACCCATCGGGAAGCGGGGTAGCGGGCCAGCGGATAAAGGGTTCCCGGCGCTTCAGGCTCCCACCACTCAGGATCGGGAGCATAGTCCAGCAGGGTCACCAGGGCATCCTGCTCCCGGTCCCAGACAGAAATGGCACAGCCGTCCACGGCCAGGGCGGCAGTGGCCTGGCGAGCGGCCGCCTGCAATACGGCGTCGGCGTTCAAAGAGCTGGAGATGGCGACGCTGGCTTCGAACAGCAAGGTCAGCTCCATAAGCTGTTGTTGGGATTCGTGGAACAACCGGGCATTCTGGAGGGCAATGGCTGACTGGCTGGCAAACAGACCTAACAACTCGGCATCGGAGGAGGAGAACACGCCCGGCTCATCGGCCGTGACCGTCAGTACCCCCAGGAATTGGTCGCTCCAACGGATCGGCACGCCGACCGTAGCCCGGAAGTTGTGGCTATCGTAGACGACCGCCCGACCATCCCAACTCCGGTAGTCGTCCACAATGAGCGGTTCGCCGCTGTTCCAGACCCTGCCGGCCAGGCCCTCGCCCGGGCCAAGAGCAGTTCCCGCCAGCGACGATGCGAGGCCAACGTCGGCAGCGACCCGGAGCCGGTCCTCGGCCGGCCGGTAGAGGTACAGTCCGCCTACGGCGCCCCCCAGCAGTTCGGTGGCCCGGATGAGAATCGACTGGAGCAGGGCATCCAGATCCAATTGGGAAGCAATCTCCAACCCCACCTGGCGCAGCGCCTCGAGTTGCCCGGTCCGGCGGCGCAGAGCATCCTCGGCCTGCAGCCGCTCGCCGATATCGGCAAAGACGGCCAGGGTCCCGGCAAAGTGGCCCGTCACGGCTTCGAAGCGAGGGCTGCCGCTGATCAGAACCGGAAAGCGCGTGCCGTCCTTTCGCACCAACTCCAGCTCGTAGCGATCGGCCTGGCCGCGCATCCGGCGTTCTTTGGCAGCCCGGGCGATGGGCTGCTGGTCAGGCGGGATGACGTCCATCCAGTACCGGCCGAGCAACTCCTCGGGCGTGTAGCCCAGCAGGCTCGCCGCTGTCGGGTTGACGAAGGTGACAGTTCCTGCGGCGTCTTGCATAACAATGCCCTCCGCCATGTTCTGGACGATGCCTTCGTTGAACTCTTTCAGTTGCCGGAGCTGCTCCTCGGCCTCTCTGCGCGCGCTGATGTCCCGGATCGCCGCGATGTGTACCGGTCGCCCGCGCCAGGTGAAAAAGCGACCTGTGATCTCGACCGGGAAGACGGTGCCATCTTTCTTGCGGTGAAAACGTAGTGGCACAGATACAACCTGGTCTACCTCCACAGGCGTTGTCTGAGTGACCCGTTGCGTCTCCTGGGGTTCGGCAGACAGGTCGGCGTTTCTCTTGTTCAGCAACTCCTCCCGGCTGTAGCCGTACATTGCCGAGGCAGCCGTGTTGGTCTCCAGGATCTGCCCGCTCCTGTTGTCGATCAGAAAAATCGCGTCCGATTCCATCTCAAAGAGCCGTCGGTACTTCTCCTCGCTCTCCTCGAGCGCCGCCAGCGTGGCATCTTGTTCGATCTCTGCCTGCTTGCGTTCGGTGATGTCGCGCAGGACAATCAAGTGCCCCATGAGACGGCCACGGCGGTTGCGCAAAGGAGAGATACTCGAGACGGCATAGTTTGAAAGTCGGGTGATAGGTCCAGGCGGTAGCTCTATCTGACAACA
>CAYLZO010000439.1:0-1962 GCA_964387775.1 uncultured Anaerolineaceae bacterium | reverse complement strand
GAACCTTGGTCTCACCGTAGGGACCCACACCGCTCAGGAGATCGTCCTCCAATAGGGGATGGTGATCGGGAATGCCATAGACGGCCGTGCTGGAGATGTGGATCAAGCGCCGGATTCCGCGTCGATAGGCTGCTTCGAGCACAGTGCGCGTGCCGTCGACGTTCGTGGTATAGATCTCCTCCCGGGGATAGAGGGGCAGGGCGGCCGCGGCGTGGACGACGACGTCCACCCCGTCCAACGCCCGGTCGACCACGCCTGGATCCCGGACGTCGCCCTGGATAACCTGGGCCCTGTCCACGACGTCGGGATAGGGGAAATCGGCAAGGTCGAGAGAGGTGACCGTGTGGCCCCGCTGGAGCAGGAAGTGGATGAGGTTGATCCCCAAAAAGCCTGCACCGCCCGTGATCAGAAATCGATGCGTCATCTGCGTGCCTCCGGGAGATACCTGCTCACAAATCGAATCTTCATCGCTCTCCACCCTTTTCCCGGTCGCTGCATGGCCGGCAAAGCCGTCTTTCCCCGTCAGATAGCAGGTGAGTTGCCACGACCAGCTCACCACAGCTATCACAGGGGACGAGGGCCGAAGTACAGGGAGCTTCCGGCCATTCAACGGTGACACGCCCCGCGTCAAAAAGGGTCTCGGGCGCCAACTGGAGCAGCGCCGCGATGCGCCGGTCAAGCAGGGTCTGGTAGCGAGCCGTCTGCAACAGGGTTGCCCGCCCGGCCTCGATGGCCTGCTCCAGCGCCAAGAACTCGGCATCGGGGGGCGCCGCCCCCGGTCTGAGGGCCAGGCGGAGGCCAGGCCCCTCGCCGCAGAGGAAGGTGTAGACGTGACGGCCATAGTCGTGCAAGCGCAGCCGCCGGTTGGCAAGGGTGCAGCCGGTGATCTGCTGTACGGCATCGACCGCCGACGTCGTGTTTTCGACGACGGCGCGCAGCTCGCCGCCCCATAGTCTGTCCACGGCCAGTTGGTCGAGGGCGTAGCGGCTAGCCTGATAGCCGATGGCCAGGTCGGGACAGAGGTGGCCGTGAAAATCGGCCGCGTGCTTGAGCTTCAGATCGACGAGCATCGGTTCCTCCTTCTCTTCCTCCACCTGAAAGTGGAGCACCCACTGGCCGCGCCACAGGAATGGGCCTTCCTGCTCGATCAGGTCCTGGTAGAGGGCATACACCTCCTGCCCAGCGCGCACCAGGAACAGGGCCGAGGGATCGTCCGACGATTCGCGGAAGGAAGCGACCAATTCCGTGACCTCGTAGCGCCGCCCGTCGTGCCGGAAGCCGAGGGGCGCCTGGAGGCTGTTGTCATAGTCCACGGCGATCCGTTGCTGGATCGGCTCCACCTGGTCGACGTCGATCTGGCGAAAGATGGCTTCTCTGCTCAGCATGGTGGTCCTCCATTCATGTGTTGCGCCCGCGCTCGGTCCATACGAGGGCCGCGCGGCTGCGCCGATAGATGCCGAGCTGCCCATCCCGGCGTTCAGCCAAGGGCAACAGGGCCGCGCGCAAGGCCGGGCGCTCACTCTCGGGCAGGCGGAAACGGCGCTGCCACCACTCGACCAGCGCCTCTTCCGAGTCGAAGACATAGTTGAAGCTGGTCCAAAAGACCTGCACATCGGCATAGATGCCCATTTCCAACAACAGTGGGTAGAGGTACTGGACCTGGGGTGGGGCCACCCGCTCCATGCCCAGGAAGCGCCGGTACAGAGCTTGTTCCCATTCCCGCGGCTCACCAGTGCCCATCAGGGCGACGACGTGCCTGGCAAGATGCACCAGGTTTTGGATCACGGTGTCAATCTCTTCATTGTAGAGCGAATAGGAGGCAAATGCCAGGTCAAAGGGGCCGGCGAGGGTTTCTACCGCTTCGAGCGCAGCCTCCCCGAGGGACTCGATCGGCTGGGGAATCAGGTGAACGTTGTCGATGCCGGCCTGGGCCAGGTTGCGCGACAGCACGGTGCGCAAGTC
>CAYLZO010000438.1:0-1979 GCA_964387775.1 uncultured Anaerolineaceae bacterium | reverse complement strand
GCCGGGGGGACTTTTTCGTGGTGGCCAAAGGCCAGGTGAGCCGGATGCAGGCGGCTTTCGTCGAACCGGAGGAAATGCAAGCGCTTGCAGAACCAAAGCCGGCGGAGCGCAGACCGTTGAGACTGGTACGGAGGTGACGATGGGATTGGATTTGTGGTTCCGCGAGGACGTAGCGCGCATTTTGGCCTCGACCCACGAGACGATGGCTGCTTCGATGCGCGCGGCGCCGCCCCTCGACCCGGAGACGGCGGAAGCCTATCAACGGGGATTTCAGGACGCCCTACGGGCGGTGGGCATGGCCTTTGGTGTGGCATCATCCGCACAACCACCACGCTCGACTACCGTTTCGCGCACCATCGACGCGGAACCCGGAGGGGACAACAGTCACGTTTGCTCCCTCCGGTCGCCCGGCTGGGGTGGATGAGAGAAGACGCGAGCCGAAGGCACGCCGTACTCCCCGGAGGGGACTTCCCCGGGATGCCGCATGCGCCGGAGGCGTAGTGCCTTGGCACACGTTGTAAGCGCCTTTGGCGGGACGGCGGCGGAGCGCGGCGCCAACGCGATAGCCTGAGCTTCACACCGCCGCTTCGGGTTCTGCGGATGGGGATGACCCTCTCCACCCTGTCGGGTACAGGCGTCATCCCCAGAGCCGGGTGCAGTAGCATAAGAGATAGAGGGAGGGAAAGACGATGAAAAAGGCAGAGACACGTGCTTTACAAGATGTGGACACGGTCCTGAACATCGGACTCGATCCGGGCTTTGGCGGCATGAAAGCCGCATTTGTCCACCCGGAAGGCGCCCAGGTGGCCACCGTCCCGTCGGTCGTTGGAGTTGGCGAGACCGACGTGGGGCTGCTGTCCCTGGGCAACCTGGGCCGTCGCCGCCGCGCCAACCGTCCCGACCAGGTCGCCTTCGCAGATGTCACCTACCTGGTGGGCGAGGGGGTGGTCCGCTACGCCCGGCCGGTGGAGCGCATGGATTTCCTGCGCCTCAGTGATGGGCCGGAGTTGCGGGCGTTGTTCTACAATGTGATTTTCCGGCTGCTGGATGAGGCCTGCCCTGATGTGCGGCCTAGGCCGCCAGGCCGAAGGGGAAAGCACCGGGCAAACGTGATGGTCGGCCTGCCGGTGGAAGTGATGGCCGACCGGCAACGGGCGCGGGCCACACTGCGGGCGCTGCGCCGCTGGATGGTCGGGGAACACACCTACACCGTGAACGGCCACGAGGTCAGATTTGACATAAACGAGGTGCGGGTCATGGCCCAGCCGGCCGGGACCTTTTTCGCCTGGGGGCTGAACGACCAGGGGAAATGGACGCGGGGCAAGGGCAGTTTGAAAGCGCCGGTGGCCATCTGCGACGTTGGGTACAACACACTCGATCTTTTCAGCGTCGCGGGTGGGGAGGTGGTCGCCCGATTCACCGGCGGCGACACCGTCGGGATGCGCCGGGCGGCGGAACTGCTCGCCGGCGTGGCGCGGGATTCCTACGGCGTGAGGCTGTCCTTGCACGAGGCGGACGCCTTGCTGCGGCAGAGACAGCCCCGGCTGTACACCAGCCAGGGAGAGATTGACCTCCGTTCGCCGGTGGGGCAGGCGCTGGACACGACGACGGCCGCCGTCGTGACTTTCGTCGAGCGGTACTGGGGCAGCGGCCACCAGTTCGCTCATCTGCTGTTCACCGGCGGCGGGGCGGAGGCGTTGCGCAAGGCGCTGCTGGCGCAGTACCCCCACGGCGTGGTCTTGCCCAGTCCGGTCACGGCCAACGCCCTGGGTCTGGCGCGGTACGCGGCGCGGACGTTCAAGAGCTGATGGTGGTAGCAGTTGGTAGCAGTTGGTACCAACTGCTACCACTGGCAGGAGAGGCGATATGCCCCGACGGAAAAGGCGGCGGAATGCCGACGTCCAACTTCACGTCCGGCTCTACCCAGGCCAGGACGATGACCTGATCGACTGGCTGGAGCAACTCGACGAGCGGCCCTT
>CAYLZO010000437.1:0-1980 GCA_964387775.1 uncultured Anaerolineaceae bacterium | reverse complement strand
TTGTAAGGAGGAAACGACAAATGGCACTGAACCTGAAACCCCTGGCAGACCGCTTGGTGGTGGAACCCATCGAGCAAGAGGAGATGACGGCCAGCGGCATCATCTTGCCCGAGACGGCCAAAGAGAGGCCCCAGGAGGGCAAGGTCGTGGCCGCCGGGCCGGGCCGCCGCGACGAGGACGGCGACCGCATCGAGATGGACGTGGCCGTCGGCGACCGGGTGCTCTATGCCAAGTACGCGGGCACCGAGGTCAAGCTGGACAAAAAGTACCTGATCCTCAAAGAGAGCGACATCCTGGCGATCATCGAATGACCAATGACCAATGACCAATGACCAATACCCAATATCCAATATCCAATACCCAGAAGGAGTAAAGTGAAATGGCAAAGCAACTGGTCTTTTCAGATAACGCACGACGCGAGTTCAAGATTGGCGTGGACACGCTGGCCAACGCGGTCAAGGTGACCCTCGGCCCCAAGGGCCGCAACGTGGCCCTGGACAAAAAGTGGGGCGCGCCGACGATTACGCACGACGGCGTCACCGTGGCCAAAGAGATCGAGCTGGAGGAGCCCTTTGAGAACATGGGCGCCCAGCTTCTGAAGGAAGCGGCGACCAAGACCAACGACGTGGCGGGCGACGGCACGACGACGGCCACGGTGCTGGCCCAGCAGATCGTCAACGAGGGGCTGAAGAACGTGGCGGCGGGGGCCAACTCGATGCTGATCAAGAACGGCATCTTTGAGGCGGCGGAAGCCGTGGTCCAGGCCCTGCGGGACATGGCGGAGACGATTGACACCAAGGAAGAGATCGCCAACGTGGCGGCCATCTCGGCCAACGACCAGGAGATCGGCCAGCTGATCGCCGAGGTGATGGAGAAGGTGGGCAAGGACGGGGTCATCACCGTCGAGGAGAGCAAGGGCCTGGCCTTCGAGACCGAGTACGTGGAGGGCATGCAGTTCGACCGGGGCTACATCTCGCCCTATTTCGTGACCGACCAGGAGCGGATGGAAGCCGTGCTGGAGGACCCCTACCTCCTGATCCACGACAAGAAGATCAGCTCGGCGCAGGACATCATTCCTGTCTTGGAAAAGCTGGTGCAGACGGGCAAGAAGGACCTGGTCATCATCGCCGAGGACGTGGACGGCGAGGCGCTGGCGACGCTGGTGCTGAACAAGCTGCGGGGCGTGTTCAACGTGTTGGCCATCAAGGCCCCCGGCTTTGGCGACCGGCGCAAGGCCATGTTGCAGGACATCGCCATCTTGACCGGCGGGCAGGTCATCACCGAGGAGATGGGGCGCAAGCTGGAGACGACCCAGCTTTCGGACCTGGGCCGGGCGGTGAAGGTCATCTCGACGAAGGAAGACACGACCGTCGTGGGCGTCGAGGACGAGGCCATCAGCCAGAACATCCTGGGGCGGATCAACCAGATCAAGGCCGAGATCGAGGCTTCGACCTCGGACTATGACCGGGAGAAGCTGCAGGAGCGGCTGGCCAAGCTGTCGGGTGGCGTGGCCATCATCCGTGTGGGCGCCGGGACCGAGGTGGAGCTGAAGGAGAAGAAGCACCGCGTCGAGGACGCGCTGAGCGCGACGCGGGCGGCGGTGGAAGAGGGCATCGTGCCGGGAGGCGGGGTGGCCTTGATCAATGCCGCGTCGGCGCTGGACGGCATCGAGATGACGTTCCCCGACGAGCAGACGGGGGTGGTGATCGTGCGGCGGGCGCTGGAGGAGCCGATGCGCCAGTTGGCCGTGAACGCCGGGAAGGACGGGGCGGTCATTGTCGAGAACGTGCGGCGGGCGCAGAAGGAGCAAGACGACATGGCCGTCGGCTACGACGTGTTGCGTGAGGTGTACGTCAACATGGCGGAGCAGGGCATCATCGACCCGGTGAAGGTGACGCGCAGCGCGGTGGAGAACGCGGCCAGCATCGGGGCCATGATCCTGAGCACCGAGGCGCTCATCACCGACATCCCCGAGGAAGA
>CAYLZO010000436.1:0-2007 GCA_964387775.1 uncultured Anaerolineaceae bacterium | reverse complement strand
CCTCCACCTCGACGCGGCGGCTGAAATCGCGGCCGGCCACGGCCCGGGCGGCGGTCGCCAGCCGCTGCAAGGGCGCCGTCAGGGTGCGGCTGACGGCCAGTCCCAGGAGCAGGCCCAGCCCGCCGGCCAGCAGCCCGCCGACCACCAGCAGCCAGCGCAGCCGCCTCACGAACGCCTGCTCCAGCGGCCCCAGGATGGCCGACTGGATGGGCCGGGCGACGATGAGTTGGCCTACTACCTCGCCGTCGACCACGATCTCTTGCCCGGCGGCCCGTTCTTCGCGGCTGAGCGTGCGCTCCGGTTCCCTGCTCGAGCTGTCATAGACCACGTGGCCGTCCTCGTCGGCCAGGATGAGCTGGATCCTGTCGTCGCCCCAGTTGAGCGTGCCCCGGTGGCGACCCGGCATGGGACCCATCATCCCCTCGGGCACGATGCGCACCTGGCGCAGCAGACCCTCGACGCCGCCCCAACTGCCCGTGGTCTGGTAGTACTGGGCCAGGTTCTCGGTCAGGTCCCCAAAACGGGCGATGTCGGTGTAGGACAGATACTCGCGGAAGGCCCGGCCCGCCGTCAGGTCGGCCAGGATGCCGATGGCCGAGACGGTGACCAGGATGACCAGGGCAAAGGCCAGGGTCAGCCGCACCCAGAGGCGGTTCACGCGTCCACCCCCAGCCGGTAGCCGACGCCGAACACGGTCTCGATCAGGTCCTCGGCGCCGGCCTCGTCCAGCTTGCGGCGCAGGTTTTTGATGTGGCTGTCCACCGTCCGCTCCAGGCCCTCGTAGCTGTAGCCCAGGCCCTGCTCGATGAGTTCCAGGCGGGTGAGGGTGTGGCCCGGTTGCTCGGCGAGGGCTTGCAGCAGGCCGAACTCGGTGGGGGTCAGGTGCAGAGGCTGGCCCCGGACCGCCACCTGGTGAGCGTCCACATCCAGGGTCAGCGGGCCGGCCCGGATGACGCGCGAGGGGGCCGGCTCGCCGCCGGCGCGGCGCAGCACGGCCCGGACGCGGGCCACCACCTCGCGGGGGTTGAAGGGCTTGGTGACGTAATCGTCGGCGCCCAGCTCCAGGCCGACGATCTTGTCGTGGTCCTCGACGCGGGCGGTGAGCATGATGATGGGCGTGGCCGCCAGACCCTCGTCGCCGCGCACGATGCGGGTCACGTCCCAGCCATCGCGGTCGGGCAGCATCAGGTCGAGCACCACCAGGTCGGGGCGCTCGCGGCGCAGGATGTGCAGCGCCGTCTCGCCGTCGTAGGCGGTCAGCACCTGGTAGCCGTCCTGCTCCAGGTAGGCGCGCACTAGACGCACGATCTCTCTGTCGTCGTCTACGACCAAAATGCGTTGGGTCATGGGCCGATTATACCATCAGATACCAAAAAGGTCACGCAGGTTCGTAGTGGGCGCTTCAGCGCGCTTTTGTAGCGCTGAAGCGCGCACTATGAACGAGTCACCTTGATAGGTTGCTAGCGGTCCCCTGGCCGCGCTTCCAGCGTGACGTCCAAGTCGAGTTCCCGCCCATCGCGCACGACGGTCAGCGTCATCTGGTCGCCCACGCTGGTGTTCGCCGCCAGGTAGTTGACCACGTCGTCAAAACGCTTGACCGGCTGGCCGTCCACGGCGACGAGGACGTCTCCGCCCAGCCGGACCGGCATGTTGTAGACGACGATCTGCTCGTTACCGCCCTGCAATCCGGCCTCGGCGGCGGGGCTGCCTGGCTCCACGGTGTAGATCAGGACGCCGGTGTCCACCGCCAGGTCCGCCGCCTCGACGATCTCGGGGGAGATGCTCTGGCCCGAGATGCCGAGCCAGGGGTGTTGGTACTGGCCGCGGTCGATCAGCTCCGGCACGACGCGCTTGACGACGTCCACCGGGATGGCAAAGCCCACGCCCGAATTGCTACCGCTGGTCGAGGCGATGGCCGAGTTGACGCCGATGACGCGCCCCGCCGAGTCGAGGAGCGGGCCGCCCGAGTTGCCGGGGTTGATGGCCGCGTCGGTCTGGATTACCTCG
>CAYLZO010000435.1:447-2024 GCA_964387775.1 uncultured Anaerolineaceae bacterium | reverse complement strand
CGTGTGGGGAAAACTTGCCAAGTGACATATCCGATACAATCCAACTCGGTCCACCCCCACGCGTGTGGGGAAAACCCATCGTCGGCGGGCTATTCGATTTTAGTCAAGCGGTCCACCCCCACGCGTGTGGGGAAAACTCTTGCAATTCCCCCAGAAATTGCAAGAGACAAACGATATTCGATTGTAGCCACCATTAGGCGGTGGCGCCTCTACGTCTCCGGCTCGTCCACCGGCAGGCGGATCAGCGCCAGCCCCTCCCAGTCTACCACAACTCGCCGCGTTTCGCCAGCGCTACGCATTTCGAATCGCTGCTCGTTGTTGGTGGACCAGGCCTGGAACACGCCGCCGGCCCGCTTGGCCTTGCAGCACTTTTTCCACAGCTTGTCGCGCACCCGGGCGTTGACGTGGCCCACAAAGACCCCCGGATGCGGCTCGACCAGCCAGCGCGTCAGCTCGCCTCGCAGCGAGACGGGTACCTTTTCGAGGATCATGACCACCATCACGCGCCTCCCTCGGCCTCTTGCGCCGCCTGTACCAACTCAACGGCGAGGGTGTGTTTGCAAAAGCCCAGGCCGTTGTTCTCAAAGTCGGGGCAGTTGCATCGCCAGGCTCCTTCGACATGGCAGGCCGGAGGCTGCACATCAGGACGAGTCCCTTCGACGTGGCAGCCCGAAGGCTGCACATCAGGACCATCGCCTTGGACACGCTGGATGGTGTATCCGGGACTTTCGGGCCGGGTGACGACGTGCCACTCGCCCGGCGCTCGCCGGCGAACCGTCCAGCCGCTGCGCAGGCCCTCTTCGGCACGGCGATGACGACGACGACGCGCCTCACTATCCTCGTTGTGCTCGGTGTGGGCTGCGGTGACCGTTTCCGTCTGGACAGCGGGATTCGGCGGCGACCAGAGCGGCTCGGGCCGGGCCGGATCGATGTCCGCTTCCTGTCCCTGGGCCAGCGTCTCCTCCGGGACGTCGAGCAGGTGGTCGATGTCGGGCAGGATGCGCTTGAGCAGGCGGTGTTCCCTGAACGCCTCGCGGCAGGCTTCGCGGACCCGGGGGCCGATCCGCTCCTTCGACTCGGCCGCGAGGCGAAAGGCGAGGGGGATGGTCACCTCGACCTTGTACAGGTCGGCGATGTCGTAGACGAAGGAGAGCTGCTTGCCGGTGTGGATAAAGCCCAGGGCCGGCGAGTAGCCGCCGGAGACGATGGCCGTGTGGCACAGGCCGTTGAGCAGAGCGTTGGCCGCCGACAGGGCGCGGTTGACCGGGTCGCCGCTGCCCCAGTTGTTGCGGTCGTAGCGGCGGCCATGCCAGGGCACGCCATAGGTCCGGCTCGCCTCGGCGTAGGCGGTCCGCACCCGGGCGCCCTCCTTGCCCCGCAGTTGAAAGAGGTTCATGTCCGGCGGCAACTCCTCCTGGCCAAAGCGGTAGCGATACATCCGCTTGACCACGGCCATCCGTTTCTGCGGATCGCTGACCAACTCGGCTTGCCGCAGCAGGTGGTAGGCCTTGCGGGTCTCGCCGCCGCCCTGGGCGTAACAGCGCATGCCGTCCTCGCCACACCACACCAGCAGGCAG
>CAYLZO010000435.1:0-437 GCA_964387775.1 uncultured Anaerolineaceae bacterium | reverse complement strand
GGCCTTGACGGCGGCGTGGGTGATGGTCGTGCCGGGGCCGGCCAGCAACACCGACAGGGCGGCGGCGGGCACCATCGTCCGGCCGTCCTGGTCCAGCAGCTCGACGGCCTTGTGCTTTTGCTGGATGCGGACGCGCTCCACGTAGAGATAGCTCAGGCTATCGCGGAATCTCGGTAATTCGTGTAGATCACGCACGTTGCACCTCCTTGTATTCGATTGGTAAGGTGCAAACCCGGGCTTGCACGATGCTCAGCAGGTCGCGATCCCGCTGGCAGAGCCTCCGGGCAGTGGGCCGGCGGCTCAACCTGGTTCTTTCCCTGGATGGTTCGAGTTTCTTTATAGGAACCGGATCGATTCCTTATAGGGATTGGATCGATTCCTTGTAGGAATCGCGGCGCTCAACCTGGCGGCGGCGCCAGTGACAGCAGGCCAAAGCC
>CAYLZO010000434.1:0-2032 GCA_964387775.1 uncultured Anaerolineaceae bacterium | reverse complement strand
TGCACGCTGGATGCGACCCACCAGGTCCTTCAGGCCACCGATCAGGGTCCGGTATTCGGCTGGGTCGCAGACACGTTGTTTGGTCACGCCGCGGCCGAAGTCGAGGCGGATCGTCTGCTTCTGGCCGGTTCTCGCTTCAAGGCGGAAAGAACCATATCCGGCGCTATCAGCCGATCCCTGAAGCAGCGCTCCCCCATCGATTACTAGACAATAACAATACTCAAACACGGGACACCTCCAGACAGAATAGGATTTGACGGTCGTAGACCGCCACACACCTCGACGCGGTAGCGTTTTCTCTACGTCCCGCTCGCCGGCCAACCAGCGAAAAATGGACGACGACTTGAGGACCACTGAACGCTGACGGCTAACGCACATTTGCGTTAGCATGGGACGATTGACCGACATGCCAGGCTATGCTACAATCAAGGTGCGCATAGAGAAGGCGGACGACGCTGGCACAAGTGCGTGATACCTGGAGGCAGTGATGGACACGCTAGTGCTGGAAGTAGCCATATCCAAACAGCCTATGCCCAGCCCGAAACGAACAAATAAACGGACAATTGTTCGTCTCATTTGTTCGTTTTGCCCACGGCCAGCACAGGCGTGGTTCCGCGTGGTTACGCCGCACGGTTGACCTCTCGACCAGAATGTGCTACACTGGAAACCAGATGGACACTGTAAGGATATGGTAGGATGGAGGCAGTGATGAAGCTGGATGACTATTTTGAATTCTTGAGTGAGGACGATATCCGTATCAAAGGCACGCGGGTAGGCATCGAGACGGTCCTGGACGACTACCTGGAAGGAGCCAGCCCGGAAGAGATTGCAGCCCGGTACCGCAGCCTCTCCCTGGAACAGGTCTATGCCACCATCACCTACTTTCTACACAACCAGGCTCAGGTAGGCGCCTACCTGGAGGCCTGGCGGCAGTACACAGACCAGGCGTGGCAAGAGCAGAAGCGAAATCCCTCGCCGGCGATCGAACGCCTGCGCCAGATCAAACAGACCCGGGCGCAATCCCTGGGGAGCGCTGCCCATTGACCGGCATCCGCTACCTGCTGGATGAGAATACACCCCACGCTGTGCGGGATCAGTTGCTTCTGCGTGAGCCAGAGATGTCGATCCTGGTCATCGGCGATGAGACAGCGCCCCCTCTCAGCACGCCGGATCCAGAGATCCTGAAGTGGATCGAGCAGAATGGCTATGTCCTGGTCAGCCGGAACCGTCGCACCATGCCCCGGCACCTGCAAGCACATCTGGCAGCAGGTGGGCACGTGCCAGGCATCTTTTTGCTGCGCCGCCGATACTCGCTGGGCCAGGTGATCGAGGATCTGTTTCTCATCTGGAGTGCAGCCGGGCCGGATGAATTCCGAGACCGGATCGAATACCTGCCGATGTAGCCTGCCCCAACCAAGACGACAGAAAAAAAGGCGAGCCTCTGGATTGCTCAGAGACTCGCCTCTTTGTTGGGCGCTACAGGACCTGCGGCAGCTCATTCAGTTCTGCACGTGGCTGCCGGGCAAGGTTCGTGCCGCTTTTCTGCCGCCCGGGTACGCGGCCTGAATCCGCGCAGCCCTCCTCTGCTCCCCACCTGACTTGTCCCATTCCTCGACCAGGTCGGCGACGCCATTCTTTTCCGCCAGGGCCATCAACCAGCGACGAATGCGCTGCCGGCGGTTCTTGATGGTCCCCTCGGTGGTGTCCAGCAGGGTGGCAATACTCTCGTTGGTATGGCCCTGGGCTGCCAGGCGGATGATGGTCGCCTCGTTGTGGATGGTGCCCCGGTTCAGGGCATAGCTGATGGCCCGCTGGGACACACCGGCCGCCTTACGGCCCTTGACGAGGGCGATCACCAGGTCCTCGTGGCCGAGCCACTCGAGCCGCTGCAGGTCGGTTGCCTCCTGGGCGGCGGCTGAGAGGCGGTCCAGGTAGGTGAGGTCATCGTCGGGGTCAGAGATGGGGTCTTCGAGGCTGACGATCCGGACTTCCCGCAGGACCTCGCACCGGGCGCCACGCATTTTCCGGAAGT
>CAYLZO010000433.1:0-2080 GCA_964387775.1 uncultured Anaerolineaceae bacterium | reverse complement strand
GCCGGGCACTGCTACATTATATCACATCTGTGCCATCTGATGAAATCGCTCTGCGCGGGGCTTGGCCTATGGCTCCTCATCCAGCACCGGCATCGCCGGCCGGATGAGGGGGCTGATCGACTCGCCCCGGTGGATGCGGCGGATCACCTCCGCAAGCAGGGGGGCGATGGACTCGACCCGGACCTTGGTGTGGGGCTGCCGCTTCTCCTCCGGCACGTGGATCGAGTTGCTGACGACCAGCTCCTTGACCGCGTCCGCCGCCGCCAGCCGTTCCAGCGCCGAGTCGAGCAGCACCGGATGGCTGACGCAAAAATAAACCTCGGGCCGGGCACCGTGGGCCAGCAGGTCGGGCACCTGGGTCAGCACGCTGCCGCCGGCCATGACGTCGTCGATGACGATGGGGATCTTGTCCCGGACGTCGCCGACGACGTGCGTCACTGCCACCTGGTCGACGCCCTCGCGGCGCTTTTGCATGACCACCAGCGGCTTGCCCAGCCACTCGGCGTAGCGGCCGGCCAGCACGTTCATGGCCGACAGGGGATCGACCGGGATGTTAAAGAAGCCCTGGTTAGATTCGATCGAGCTCCTCGATCTGGATATGGTTCTCGATCTGCACGAGCTCGGGGTCGCCCGTGAACAGAATGGCATTCAATCCATCGGCCGTGGCCGCAGCAAAGGCGTCGGCGTAAGAGATGGCAAAACATATTTTGAACCGGACGGCTGCAAACACCGCCTCTTCGGTAGCGGGCACCACGACCAGGGATAGGCGCCGAATCTCATCCAGGGTTTTCCAGGCTTCATCCCCTCCTTTGGTTTTGCCGATGCGGTAGATGACCTCGCCGAGATTGATGATGGAGATGAATAGCTCAACGTCGCCCTCCTGGGCATCGTCCAGCAATGTTTTGACGCGGGAAGCGGCAGGTTCCTCCCCCTGCAGCAGCGCCAGCAGCGCCCAGGCATCAAGCACGAATCGCGGCGTCATCCTCGACCTCCTGCCGATGTTCTTCCTCCAGGCCAGTGAGAAAATCGGCGCCGGCGTATTTGCCATAGAGGGTCTCCGCAGGAGACACGATCAAGGGCTCCAGGATGATCTTGCCCTCGTCAATCCGGACGTCAAATCGAATGCCACGCTTCAGGCCCAG
Source organism: uncultured Anaerolineaceae bacterium (assembly GCA_964387775.1). Lineage (GTDB taxonomy): Bacteria > Chloroflexota > Anaerolineae > JAAYZQ01 > JAAYZQ01 > CAYLZO01. The sequence continues at coordinate 938 of CAYLZO010000433.1, read as the reverse complement.
CGCTTCCCGCACCGGCCTGGGGATGACCACTTGCCCTTTGGACGACAGTTTGGCCAGCATCTTCACCCTCCTCGCTCTTACATTTCTGTCGCTATTGTAAGACACACGCTGAAAATTGTCAAGCTGGAGGATGAAGGCTTGTCGGCTACACTACAAGTAGCCGTGCTCCCGGAACCAGGCCAGCGTGTCGCGCACCGTCTCGACAAAGGGCCTGGGCGCGAAGCCGAGTTCCCGCCGCGCCTTCTCAGTGTTGAGGGCCTGCCACTCGCCGAGCGTCTTGAAATGCTCCAGGGGCAGGGGCTTGACGAGCGGCAGCCGGCCCAGCGCCTCGCCGGCCTTGACCAGTGCCTTGACGAGGCCCAGCGGCGCCCGCCAGCGGGGCGGCCGGACCCCCGCCTCCTGCGCAGCGACGGTCAGCGCCTGGCGCACCGGCAGGTTCTCGCCGCCCAGGATGTAGCGCTGGCCGACGCGGCCCCGCACGGCAGCCAGCACCTGGCCCGTGCCTACGTCGCGGGCGTCGACCACGTTCACGTCCAGGTCGAGCCAGGCGGGGAAGCGGCCCTGGGCCACGTTGAGCAGGATCTCGCCCGTCGTCGGCTTGACGTCCCACGGCCCAAAGACGGCGGTGGGGTTGACGATGACGACCGGCAGCCCCTCGGCGGCGGCGCGCCAGGCTTCGGCCTCCATGGCCCATTTGACCTCGAAATAGGCGCTGCCGGTGCTGCCGGGCAGGTAAAAGTCGCGCTCGTCGGCCAGGCGGTTCGGGTTGCCTGGCGGGCCGATGGTCGTCAGCGTGCTGGTGTAGACCAGGTGGCTCACGCCCACCTCGGCGGCCGCGTCGAGCACGTGGCGCATGCCGCTCACCGCTTTGCGCAGCGAGCCGGCCAGGTCCAGCGAGTGCAGCGGGTAGTAGGCGGCGGCGTGAAAGACCACGTCGC
>CAYLZO010000432.1:0-2087 GCA_964387775.1 uncultured Anaerolineaceae bacterium | reverse complement strand
TGGCGAGCGTGATCCACCCGTACCCCACGCTCGCCGAGGCGATCAAGGGCGTGGGCGACATGTACAACCGGACGCGCCTGACACCCAGGACGGCGGCTCTGCTCCGGCTGATATTGAAATGGCGGCGGTAGACCTGTTCCGGAGCAAGTGAGCAACCGATGAGCGACAGCCCACGCACAATGCGCGAGAGAGAGCAGGCCCAATCGCCGGGACTGTCAACGGCGGATCGGGCTCGCTACGCGCTGGCAAGGCTTCGCTGTCGTGTCAGCCGTGTGGGCGTTCAGATGCGGCGGCTGGGTCGCTGGCTGGAGGGGGACCTCTTTCCGGCCGCTGACAAGGTCAAAGAGGAAGCCTTGACGCTGATCCCACGGATGGACGGCAGCATCGCGGTAGAGCATCCGGCCCGAGAGGAAGCACCGTCCATCTGTGACTGCCACGATCTTGCCGAGTTGCTGCAGCGACTGGCCATTCGGGCCATTCGCGTGGACACGCGAATGGAGAGCAACCAGATCGAGGACGTGCTGATCCTGCTGGTTGCCTTCAAGCGGAAACTGGCCTCACGAGACGCGTCCGCCGACCGGGGCAGTATCCTGACCCAGTTGCGGTCCGATGAGGGGCTGCACTTCAACTGCATGCAGGTCATGCTGCATGACGGTGTGCTCGTCGTGCGGTACAGCTACTGCGTCACACGCCTGAGCCTGGCCGTGCGATGGTTCGAGCGGCGGCATCGGCGCTTTGCGGATCACCGGGCGCTGTTCCATGCCGCGCCGCGGTATGGCCTGCTGGCCGTGGCCTTGACCGGCGCGGTCCTGGCGGGCTACCTGCTGACATGGAGCATGACGTTCCTGGTGGTCGCCATGGCCTTCGAGGCGGTGCTCTTGTTCACGGCCGTGTACGTGTTCATGCGAGGAATGGGCAGTGTCGAGTATGACAACGAGGAGAGCGCATATCGCCTGGCCCAGACGCACGCCAAGGTGACCCAGTACGCCCAGCGAATCGGGCACGATCTGGATTTGGCCCGGACGGTGCAGCGAAAACTCCTGCCCGACCGCCAGCGGATGCCACTGGTGGATCGCATCGAGTGGGCCAGCCACTTCAACCCCGAGACCGAGGTCGGCGGCGACTACTTCGACGCGGCCGCACTGGATGAGCATCGTGCCGCCATCGTCTTCGCCGACGTCAGCGGGCACGGCATGTCCGCCGCCCTGATCACGGTGATCGTGAAAATGGCGTTTCAGTCGTGGCTGGAGACGGGCTGGTCGCTCACGGAATTCATCCGCTGCGTGATCCGCGACTTGTGCCGGTTCACCCCCGACGGCAGTTTTGTCGTGCTCATCGCGGCCGTCTACGACGACCAGCGACGCTGCCTGAGCTACGTCAACGCCGGCCATTCGCCCGAGCCGTTCTTTTTGCCTGCCGACACAGACAAGACGGTAAGGAGCCTGGCCCAACTGGGCTCGATGTTGCTGGGCGTACAAGCCGACATCGAGGTTACCGAGACGACACAGCCTCTGGCTCCGGGCGACGCCATTTTACTGGCCACGGACGGCCTGACCGAGGCCCGCAATGTTCGCGGCGAGCTTTACGGCAAGGACCGCCTGTTACGCCAACTTGCCGATCACAGAGCCCAGCCGATGGAGCCCCTTGTGTCTGCCGTGCTGGAGGACATGGATCACTTCGCTGCCGGAGCGGAGCAGACCGATGACCGGACCGTCCTGGCTCTGCGCGTCCGACCTGTCGGTGACTTGAACTCGACCACAAGGGAGGAAGATGGCGATGAACGCTGAGCAACATCGCCTTCAAGAAATCACCGCCGGGCGGGTGCCCTGGCGTAAATGGGGTCCGTACCTCAGCGAGCGACAATGGGGAACCGTGCGCGAGGACTACAGCCCCGACGGCAGCGCGTGGGACTACTTCCCGCACGGCATGGCACGCAGCCGGGCGTACCGTTGGGGCGAGGACGGCATTGCCGGCCTCAGCGACGACAAGCAACAGGTCTGTCTGGCCCTGGCCCTCTGGAATGGCCGGGATCCGATCCTCAAGGAGCGGCTGTTCGGGCTGACCAACCACCAGGGCAACCACGGCGA
>CAYLZO010000431.1:0-2094 GCA_964387775.1 uncultured Anaerolineaceae bacterium | reverse complement strand
CCCAACACCCGTTGCAGCCGACCGGGACCGCCCGGCGAAATCGTGGGGAAGGCAAGGTTCTTGTGCTTGCCCTTGTACTCCCAGGCGAAAAAGCCCCGCTTCCAGACGTCGGCCCAGCCCTGGCCGCCGCGGGTCTTGGTGGCGCCGGCCTCGAAGCAGAAACGCTCGCCGGCGGGGTCGTCCTCGGCCGGGGTGGGGTGGGGTGGCCTACAAGGCGGCAGAGGTCGAGAAAGTGCTCTTGGGCGCCGGCGCGCTCTTTGAGCTCAGCCTTGCGCCACTTGGTGACGAATTCCTGGGGCGACAACGACGGCGCCATATCTCCTCCGGCAAGGATCTTGGGCACGCTCTGTGCCTTGGCGTTTGAAAAACGGCACCCCAGATTATACTACTACCTACCCGGAAACACAAAGGGGGTTGCCCGCGCCGCCCGGCGGGTGTCAGGCATCGCCCAGCCCCCGGAGCTGGGCCTCCAGCTCGGCCAGCCGCTCGGCCAGGTCGCCGGCCTCCCTTAGCTTGGGGCCGGCGTCCAGCACCGCTCGCGCCGCCGAAACTCGCGAGCCCGCCGGCGCATCGGGGTCGGCGTGGATCTCGGCCAGAGTGGCCAGCGCCTCCCCCATCTCGCCCACCACGGCAGCCGTCACCGCAGCTTACACGGCGGCCAGCACCTCGGCCAGCGCCCGCTTGAAAACTGGCTGGGCCAGGTAGCGGTCCGCCGTCCGCCTGCTTATCTCGGCCACCTCAGCCGCCCTGATCACCGTGGGCGTCGTCAGCAGGGCAGCGCCCGGCCAGCTCTCTTTTTCTCAGTCGCTGCCAGCAAGCATGGCACAGGTCAAGCCCCCAGCGCCCGGATCGGCTCGCCGCCGGCTTGCCGTGTATCTCACGGTCGCAAACGCCGCACGCTCTCACGGCTCCACTCTCCAGAATCGCACAGGACGGCCGAAAGCGCCGGTTTGGGGCCTGTGGCCCACGTTCCCGGCCAGGAAAGGCCCTGGGGGGCTCTCATGCCAATTTTACCCCCTCGTTCGCAATCGCCGCCGCCTCCACGTAGCGTAAGGGCATGGCCGGGCTTGCCCAGCCGCCAGCGTCTTGCAGTCGGTCAACCTGGGTTCCGGATCTCGCCGCCTGGGTGGCCCAAAAATGCCGGCAGTCGTGGGCTGACAATCGCCGCAGCCCCACCGCCCGGCCCAGCGTTCGCACTCGGGCCGAGATCCGCCGCGCCGTCATGCCGGCCTCGGTCAGCTTGCCCCCCTTGCGAGATCCCCGCAGCAGGGGGCCGATCGCCGGCGCATCCTGGGCCAGGTAGGCCCGGGCCGCTTCGAGGGCGTCAGGGCTCAGTCGGTGGGTTTGCACCTTGTCTACCTTCTCTCGGTAGAATCGCAGCTCGCCGGCCTTGAGGTCAAAAGCGCCCACCGTCAGGGCCGCCAGCTCCCCGACGCGCAAGCCGTGGTCGAGCAACAGGGCCATAATCAGACGGTCCCGCCGGCCCTGGGGCGTGTTGGGTTGGGCTTTCAGCGCCGATGCCTGTTTCGGGTTCAGGCTCACCGGCTCGGCTTTCTTGTCCCCCTGCCTGGTGGGCAGGCCGGCATCTTCCCGCTTTTCGTCAATCCGCTTGCCCTCGCGGTGGCCATAGCTGCGCACGGTTCGGATCATGGCCAGAGTGTCAGGCTCCAGGGTCCCGGCCCGGGCCGCGAGCTGGGCATAGGTCTTGACGGTCGAAAGCCGAACGTTGACGGATCCCACCGCGTAGCCTTTGAGCAGCATCCACTTGACAAAACCCTCCACCAGCCCCCACGTGATAGACCACCAGGCCGCCGCGTCGTGGGCCAGATCGCCCACGTCGCCGGCGCCAGCCTCGGCCAGGTACTCGGCAAACAAGGCCAGATCCGCATCCTGCCGCCGCAGGGTGTTGGCCGCCTTGCGGGTCCGATAATCCCCGAAAGCGTTGAGGGCCGCCGCCCGGTTGGCCGCCCGGCCCAGGTCGAGGGCCTGGCCCAGGGCGCCAGCGTTGGTTGTGGTCGTCAGCTCGGTTGTGGTCATCTTCCCCCTCTTTGTCTGATAGCGTCCGATTAGTATAAATAATCAGACGGTATAATG
>CAYLZO010000430.1:0-2117 GCA_964387775.1 uncultured Anaerolineaceae bacterium | reverse complement strand
CGACCTCAGTATAACTTGCGGCGGAGCGTTTGTCAATTAAAAGATGATTAAAACCATGATTATTATGGGGTTTTAACACGAGACCGAGCAGGATGTGGTATAATATGCGCGTGCATACATGCGCGTGCATACATGCGCGTGCAACGAGGACCAAACGCAGGAGATGCCACACAAGGGAGGAAGAGGATGAAGCCCCAGATCGTCGTCAAGCCCGATCCAAACGCTCTGGCGCTAGAGGCGGTCGAGCGCTTCACCGACTTGGCCGCGGAGGCCGTCGGGTCGCGGGGGCGCGTCAGCGTCGCCCTCTCCGGCGGCTCGACCCCGGAGCTCTTCTATCGCCTGCTGGCCCGGGCGCCGTATCGGGGCCAGATCCCCTGGCCGCACGTCCACCTCTTCTGGGGCGACGAGCGCTGCGTGCCGCCCGACCAGCCCGGCAGCAACTATCGGATGGCCCAGGAGATCCTGATCGCCGCCGTGCCCATCCCGCCGGACAACGTCCACCGGATGCGGGGCGAACTTGCGCCGGACGCGGCGGCCAAAGCCTACGTGCGTGAGCTTCAGGACTATTTCTGTGGGCCGCGAGCCCGCTTTGACCTGGTGTTGCTGGGGCTGGGGCGCGACGGCCACACCGCTTCCCTCTTTCCCGGCTCGGCCGCCCTCGACGAGACGGAGCGGCTGGCCGTCGCCGTGACCGCGGACTATGGGGATCGCCCGGCGCAGCGGGTGACGCTTACCCCACCGGCCATCAACGCGGCCCGTCACGTCTGGTTTCTGGTGACCGGGGCGGACAAGGCAGAGATCGTGCAGCAGGTGCTGGAAGGCGCCGGAGAGGACCTGCCGGCCCGGCGGATTCAGCCGACGGCCGGCCGGCTGACCTGGCTGCTGGATGCCGGAGCGGCGAGCGCGGTCGGTTGGTTGCCGCCGTAAAAGCGCGCTGAAGCGCGCACTACGAACGTCTTTTCAGGAGGCCAACGTCTGGACGATGGGCAGCCGGGCGGCGTGCCGGGCCGGCCAGGGCCTCGTCCAGGCCGTATTCCTCGATCCGGAACTCGTCGGAAAGCAAGCCCCGGACGACTTCCTGGCCCGCAGAGTTCGCCTCGAACTGCTCTCGAATCCGAACCCAGTGGCGACCCATCTCGCCCTCCGGCTTCAAGTCGAGGAAAAATATCCGCTCGGCATCGCCCGGCACCCAGCGGGCCAGGCTAAGCAGATCCGGGGTCGTGGACTGGCCCCCCAGCTCGCAACTGGTGAGGAGCCAAGCCCCAAAGTGGGCCGTCTGTTCAGGCGGGGTTTTGGTATCGACTCTACATATGTTCGCGGCCCGATGGGGTATAATGGGCCATCATGGATGGCTTGCGCGTGCTCGTCTTGGCCGACGACCCGCTGGCCCGGGCCGGGCTGGCGGCGATGCTGAACGACCAACCCGATCTGAGCCTGGTCGGCCAGGTTTCGGCGGCTTCGGACCCGGCCGACCCGGTGGCCGTCTACCGGCCCGACGTCGTGCTCTGGGACCTGGGTTGGGACGGGGCCTCGCTGTCCCTGGACCTGGAGGCGCTTCCGGTCCCCGTGGTGGCCCTGCTGTCCGACGACGCCCTGGCAGGGGAGGCCTGGCGGGCCGGCGTTCAGGGCCTGCTGCCCCGCGAGGTCGGCGCCGGGGCGCTGGTCGCGGCGTTGGGGGCTGTGGCCGAAGGGCTGGCCGTCCTCGACCCGGTGCTGGCCGGGGCCGTGCTGCCCAGCCGGGAGCCGCCCGCCGGCCTGCTGGTCGAAGACCTGACCCCCCGCGAGCTGGAGGTGTTGCAACTCCTGGCCGAGGGGCTGTCGAACCGGGCCATCGGCGTCGAGTTGGAGATCAGCGAGCACACGGTCAAGTTCCACGTCAACGCCATCCTGGGCAAGCTGGGCGCCCAGAGTCGCACCGAGGCCGTAGTCCGGGCCACGCGCCTGGGGTTGATTATTCTCTAACAGAAGGCGGGTAGTGGTTGCACGGTGACTGATGGGGGCGAGACTTTACCCGCCCCCATCAGTCAACATCTTGGGGTTCGTAAAAGAATAACTTCCCTCACGTCATTCTGAGCCGGAGCGCAGCGAAGCGGAGCGGAGGCGCGCCGTCCCGGCAT
>CAYLZO010000429.1:0-2210 GCA_964387775.1 uncultured Anaerolineaceae bacterium | reverse complement strand
GCGTGGGTGGTGACGTGCCAGTCGGCATCCCGCGCCCGGCGCACGTGCTCGACAAAGAGCTCGCCCGGCCAGTTGGCCTCGTCGCCGGCCAGGTCCAGGCCGGCGAGGTGGTCGCGCTGCGAGAGCAGGGCTTCCAGCTCACGCCAGGCTGCCTCCGGCCCGTAGGTGCGGCTGAGAATGCCGATGAGGTTGACGCGGGCTGCAAAGTCGCGCCGGCCGGCCTCGATGCCGTCCGCCACGGCTTCGACCACGCCAGCCGGGTCCAGGCTGTGGGCCTCGGCCATGAACAAGGGGCTGAAGCGCAACTCGACGTAATCCAGATCCTCGCGCTGGGCATCCTCCACGTTCTCGTAGGCCACGCGGCGGCAGGCGTCGTAATCGACCAGCACGCGCGTCATCCACTCGAACTTGGCGATGAAGGCCATGACGCCCGGCATCTGGGCGTCGCTGGACTCGCCGGCGAGGACCTGGACGTGAGGACGCAATCCCTCCAGGTTTTGGGCGGGCAGGGGCAGGTTGTGCTCCCGGCCCAGCTCCAGGATAGTCTCCAGCCGAACGTTGCCGTCCAGGTGACGGTGCAGGTCGATAAGCGGCAAAGTTGGATCGATCATGGCACGATGGCTCCTCCTTTTGTGCGAGCCATTATACCACCGGCCCGCCTGGGGATCAAATGAACGAGATCTCTGTGACCGGCACCGAGCAACCGGGCGCCCTTGTAGTGCTCTCTCGCCCGGCCTCGACAACCGCCCCCTTAAAGTAATTTACTTATATTTAATTGACAAAAATATCGCTTTGTGGTATACTTTTACCGCTGTCAATCGAGCGGAAAGGTGGATGTAGGTATGCATCAGGAGGTTGTGCAGGCTTTGCGCCAGGTCATTGACCCCGAGTTGCGGGTTAACGTCGTGGACCTGGGCCTGATCTATAGCGCCGAGATGGAAGACGGGCACGTGGACGTGGCTATGACCCTTACGACACCGGGCTGCCCGCTGATCGGGCCGATCAAGAACATGGCCGAGTCGGCCATCTGGCAGCAGGTGCCGGGCGTCGAGTCGGTGGACGTCAAGATCATCTGGTCGCCACCGTGGCGACCGACGATGATGTCTGAAGCAGCCAAAGACGAGTTAGGATGGTTGTAGACTGTGGCGAATCTTAAAGACGAGATTTGGAAAACGCTGAAAACGATCCCCTATCCGGGGTATAACCGCGACATCGTGTCCTTTGGGCTGGTGCAGCGCGTGGCGGCCTGCGATGGCGTAGCCACTGTTGACCTGGACCTGGCCCAGGTTCAGCCGGAGGCCCAGCAGGCGCTCGTTGCCTCGATCCGGTCTGCGCTGGCGCCCCTGCCGGAACTCGAGACGCTGCAAGTGCAGGCGGGCAAGCCGGTGGACATCAAGCCCCGGCTGATGCGCGGCGAGCGGGAACCTGCGTCGAGGCCGCCGGGCGTACGGCGCGTGGTCGCCGTCGGCAGCGGGAAGGGCGGCGTGGGCAAGTCCACGGTCACGGTGAATCTGGCCGTGGAACTGGCCCGCCAGGGGCTGCGCGTTGGGCTGCTGGACGCCGACGCCTACGGCCCCAACATCCCGAGGATGATGGGCGTGGAGGAGCTGCCGCAGCCCCGCGACGGCAAGATCCAGCCGGCCCGCGAGCACGGTGTCAAGCTGGTGTCCGTGGGTTTCATGGTCTCGGCCGAGACGCCGCTGGTGTGGCGGGGGCCGATGACGGACAAGATGGTGCGCCAGTTCTTGCAGGACGTGGCCTGGGGCGATTCGGACGTGTTGATGGTCGACCTACCGCCCAGCACCGGCGACATTCCGATGTCGTTGGTGAAGCACAGCTACGTGGACGGCGCCATCGTCGTCGTCACGCCGCAGGACGTGGCCCTGGACGACGCCCGCAAGGCACTCGGCATGTTCCGCCGCTTGAAGGTGCCGATCTTGGGCGTGGTGGAGAACATGAGCTATTTCGTCTGTGACGAGTGTGAGGCGCGCCACTACCTCTTTGGCCGGGGTGGCGGCCAGCGCCTGGCCGAGGCCGAGGATGTGCCTTTTCTGGGAGAGGTGCCCCTGGAGCCGGCCGTGCGGGCTGCCGGCGATTCCGGCTATCCGGTGGTTCTGCGCTCCGATTCGGCGGCAGGAGCTGTCTTTGGTGCCTTGGCCGGACATTTGCAGCGGGAGTTGGCCTTGTCCGAAGAGAAGGTCCGGGCAGGA
>CAYLZO010000428.1:0-2261 GCA_964387775.1 uncultured Anaerolineaceae bacterium | reverse complement strand
GGTTGTGCATCGCCAGCGAGGCCACGATGGTCCGGGCCAGCGAGGTCTTGCCCGCCCCTGTCTCGCCGGCGACGAGCAGGGGTCCCACCCTGGGCAACTGCACCAGCAAGGGCACGCCTTCGAGGTCCAGCCCCAGGACCGCCGTAGCCGGCGGGATGGTCTCCCGCCCTCGCGCCCCTTCGGTTACCAGCCGTCGGTAGAGATCCACGAGGCGCAACGTTGGCGCGTCGGCGCGGGGGACCTCGACGTAGGCATGGCCGTCTCGGCGGTAGATGCGACACGCGGGCACATGCAGAGCCACGGCGATTTTGTCCCCCAGATCGTCTATCGCTGCCAGTTGGTCGGTTTGCACTTCGTAGCATACAAAGTGAGGGGCCACACGCCCGCCGGTGACGATTGCATCGGCCAGGCCCTGTTGGGCGAGCACAGCCTCAATCCGGCTCGCCTGAGCCTCAATCCATTGTTCCGTCGACACTCTGCACCTCCTAGGTCATCATCTGAGCCAGGTAGTCTTCCACCCTGGCAAAGAGGTCGTCCAGCTCCCTGACACTTTCCGGTACTTCGTAGGGCAGCACGTCCCACCGGTCCTGCCGGCTCAATGCCCCATAGACGATCAGTTGCCGGCCGTCCAGGTCGAACTCGGTGCCGCACAGGCAGTTCCGGTAGCGTCCCACAACCCCAGGGACGGCCTGCAGCACGCACATCTCTGTGATCAGCCGCTCATTCGTCAGCCGGGCCACGAAGGGTTCACCGTCGTACGGCGGGCGAAACAGGGCGTAGACGGCGCGCGGTCCCCAGGCTGCCAGCCATTCGTGCAGCTCGGCGCAGGCCAGGCCCCACCGGGCCTCGGCATACCCGGTCACGTGCGCCTCGACGTCGGCCAGGATCTCGGTCACGCTGGTTTTGACGATCCGGAACGTGGTCTCGTCTTCCGGGACAAAACCTTCCGTCACAAAGCCTTCACCGCCGTCATCACCGGCGTGGACGGCGCCTGCCAGCAGGCTGGTCTTGTACTGCCCACCGCGCTGCGCCAGGCGCACGTGATCAGCCAACAGATGCACCTGGCCGGCCGGAAAAGGTCGCACCACCCCTTCGCTGCCGAGCCAGGCGGTGGCGCCGCCGCTCCCGTTGCTCCCAGGCACCAGACCATGCCACCGCTTCAATTGGATTCGAGCCATGCCCGTCGCCACGTCCTGGATCAGGAACACGGCCAGTTCGCCTGCGTCCAGCCGGGCCTGAGAGACCGTCGCCGGCCGCCAGGTGGCGAACAGCACATCCCCATCCTGGACGTCCGGCGCCAGGCAGTCACCCTGGGCCTGGAAGAAGACCAGGTTCGCCACGCCATTGCGCGGGATGGCCAGGCCCGCCTGTCTGAGCAGTGGCGCCAGGCTCTGCGTGTTCATTGCCACTCTCATCGGAACACCTCCTTTCCCTCCTTCCGTTTTCGGAGCCAGACCAGGTAGTCCTGGGCTTTCGCCCGGGCCTGACGCCGGACCTGACTCGCCCGATCGAGTGCGTCGAGATCTTGTGGGAGAACCTCTCCCAGCAAGGCGCGAAAGGCCTGGAGCGCCTCGTCCCTCCGCAGTTCCTCGAGAAGCACCCTGTCCATGGCCATCTCTACCCTCCCCTCGGCAGCAGATCATCTCCCTCTGCCAAGTAGAACCGGCCCTCGGTCCGGGCCGGAGCTTGCCTGGACCAGAGATCCATCTCCAGGTCCAGGCTCGAAGGTATCCCAGGGTCCCGCTGAATCACCACTATCGGCGGATAACCCTCGCCCTGGTCACCTACCTGTCGCTGCGCTCGCTCCATCGTTTGCCGCTCTCGGCGTGTGAGCACGACCAGGAGCAGCAGCGATGTGGGAATGCCGGCCGTCACTCCGCACACCACACCGATGACCACCGCCATTACCTCAGTGGGCAGACAACTGCCCACCACCACAGCCAGGACCACTGCAAAGATCGAACCAAGGATCACCATTGCTTGCTTTCCCATGTTCAAAACCTCCTGACATGCTCATCACTCCAGGTCCGATTCGTCCATCAAAAAGGATGCCGGCTGGCCAAACTCGGTCGGTGCCGGCAGCCAGGACACATCCTGGCTCGGCAACGGCAGGGGCAGTACTTCCGCCGACGGCGTGCTCGCCCGCCCGATACGCGCCCCCTCGCGCACCAGGTCGCCAAAGACCTTGGTCTTGCGCTCGTCCCACCGGTCGTTCGTCTCCTGCGCCCGGATGGCGATGTCGGCGCCCATGTGCATCGCCG
>CAYLZO010000427.1:0-2287 GCA_964387775.1 uncultured Anaerolineaceae bacterium | reverse complement strand
CCCCTGAAGTTGACGTTTTCAGTTATGGGAGGTCGTATGAACGAATGCAAACGTGAGCGGGGTCAGGGCCTGGTCGAATTTGCCTTGATCTTGCCCATCCTGCTGTTGACGACGCTGCTGTTCCTGTATTTTGCCCAACTGTTCAACACCTGGTCGGGCTTGCAGGCCGGGGCGGTGGCCGGGGCGCGCCACGCCAGCGACACCGGCTCGGTGAGCGGCGTCGAGGACGCGGTCAAAGCAACCCTGGAGGCTCACGCCGTGGACCCCGCCGACGTGGATGTCACCACGACCGTGCTGAACCCCGATGGTAGCCCCAAGGCGCCACCCTACGACGTCGAGTTCGGCGACCTGGTGGTCGTGGAGGTGGTCAAGCCTTTCGAGATCCGGGTTCTGACCTGGCAGGCGCAGGGGCAACTCCCGGCCAGTCATCAAGTCCGGGCACAGCACGGAGTGTGGACGCCATGAAGCGAAGGGGCGAAGAAGGACAGGAAATCGTGCTCTTTGGCGTGCTCTTGGCGGCCGTCATCGCTGTCGGCGCGGTGCTGGCCGTGAACCTGCTCTGGCTGCGGTCGGGATGGACGGCGCTCCAGGAAACGGCCCTTTCCGCCGCGGCAGCCGGTACGCTGGAGATCGGCGGCTTGCCCGGCGCCCGCACCCTGGACCCGGACCGGGCGGAGGAAGCGACGCGGTGGCTGCTGGCGGAGAATCTGGCCCGCCTGCCCTTCCTGGACGGCGATCCGGTGGAACTTGCCAAGGACGCCGAGGTCCACGTCCTGAACCCCGCCCCGGGCGAGTGCCTGCCCGATCCCCTGGGCGGACCCTGCCACGAGGTGCCCTTTGTGACCCTGCGGGTCGACATGCCGCTGCGCCTGCCCTGGGGCCGTTGGCCGCTGACGTTGCCCGGGCGGTCGGTGGCCGAAGCGGGGGAATCGCCGGAGTAACCTGATACCTGATACCTGATACCTGATACCCGGTACCCGGTATCAGGTATCGGGAAACCAATGGAAGGAGAAGATACGACGTGAAAAAGAAAGCACGAATTGGACTACGCGGAATCGGCATCATCCTGGCGCTGGTGGCAGTATCCGCGCTGGGCGGGCTGTGGTGGGCCAACACCCAAACGGAGAGCGTCTACGTCGCCGCCGTGGACCTGGAGCGCCACGCCCAGGTGACCGCTGACGACGTGCAGAAGGTCGAACTGCCCAAGCGCCGGGCGGAGGAAATCGCCGTGTTGCGAGGCTCGCCTGCCGGTCAGTGGGCCACGGTCCACGTCCCGGCCGGTTCGTTGCTCAACCCGGCCATGCTTACCGACGTGCCGCCCGAGCGGCGCGTCATCGGCGAGGTGTTGCTGCCCGTGGGCTGGCGGGGCTACGTGCTGGTCGTCCAGACTCCGCTGACCCAGGAGCTGCTGCCCGGCGACCTGGTGGACCTGGTGCTCATCCAGGACGAGGCCGACGAGGGGCTGCTGCTGCTCCAGAAAGTGCCCTTGCTCAAGCTGGAAAAGGGCGAGGGCCAGACCACGGCCACCCTGGCCCTCCAAGTCGAACAGGCCGTGATCCTCGACGCCTATCTGGCCTCCGAGGTCGAGCCGGTGCGGCCTTTGCTGCTGCTCTCCCAGGACGCCAACCCCGACCTGCCCGCCCTGACCCTTTACGACCTGCGCCAGATCGCGCCCGAGCTCTTTGAACCCCTCGGCCCGGCCGAGACCTGGGAAACGGAGGCGGACACGCCATGAGAACCGTGTTGATCGGTCCCGAGGGCCGCGCCTCCTGCCTGGAGGAACTCAAGGCAACCTACCGCCTGGAGACGGTGGCCCACTTTCTCGGCCCTGGCGCGGCCCTGGCCTTCGTCCGGGCCGAGTCGGACGCGCCGGAGGCTATGATCGCCGACGTCTCCGGCCTGCACGACCCGCTGGCGGACCATACCCTGGTCCAGTTGTTGGACGCTGCGGCGCTGCGCTGGCCCGGCTGCCGCGTGGCCGTCGTGCTGGGCGAGTCGCAGCAGTACCTGCTGGACCAGCTTCAGCACGCCAACGCCCGCACCTTCCGCTCCGACCAGGTGGACGACGATTCGGCAGGGTCCCAGGACACGCTCATCGGAGCCATAGCCGCCTACCTGAACCTGGCCCGCCGCCAGGAAGTGCAGGCGCGTGTGGTCCTGGCCCTGTCGGCCAAGGGTGGCGTGGGCAAGACCACGCTGGTGAGCAACCTGGCCACTGCGTTGGTGGCGCGGCACGGCCTGCGGGTGGCCGTCGTGGACGGCGACCTGACGCGGGGTGACCTGGCCC
>CAYLZO010000426.1:0-2294 GCA_964387775.1 uncultured Anaerolineaceae bacterium | reverse complement strand
AGATCCAGATGGAAGCCCTCAACCCAAAAGCCATCAATTTGTAGACGAAACGCAAGTGTGATATAATCTGTCACGAGGAAACCCCGGCGCTGCTCGCACAGCCCGGGGCACGGCCAGGACGACACGGATGACCTGGCAAAGGAGATTCTACCACAACAGGCCGTCCGGGACAAATCGGGCGGCCTTTGATTTTGCCCCTGCCGATGTTTGCTTGACAGCAACGGCCAGAGGCACGTTCCCAGGCCATTGCTGCCCTACCAAGAGTGGGACCCAGGAGGAAAAGGACGATGACCACCGACATCCCCTCGCTCGAAGCCCAGCTCGCCGAGCTACGCGAGCAACTGGCCAAGCTCGAATCCCTGCGCCGCCTGTTGGGCGATGCGCTGACCGACCAAAAAGCCCGGGAACTCGAATCCCAGATCGAGGCCCTGATCCAGACCGGCGGCGGCGCCTTTCTCGCCGGCGACGTCGAGGTCCAGCGCGGCGATTTCGTCGGCCGCGACAAGTGGCAGCTCTGGGTCGAACGGCTCTACCTGGACCGCCCGCCCGACGAGGTACCGCCGGAAGCCTTGCTGACCGGCTACCTCCGCGCCCTATCGGCCGAGTGCAGCCGCCTGCCTCTGGGCGTCGTCGATCCCCGCTTTCTGCAGGCCAGCGCCGAGACACCCGTTTCCCTCTCCCGCGTCTACGTCGATCTCGACGTGTTGGCCCCCGTGCGCGAGGAGCGGGACGAGAAGGAAGCCGGTGCTTTCCTGGCCCGGCTGGCGCGCGGCGAGGGCGGGGAGCGGACGGGCGTCCTGGAGGCCATCGCCCACCCGGAGATCGGCCGCTTCGTCCTGCTGGGCGATCCCGGCAGCGGCAAAACGACGTTCGTCCATTTCCTGACCCACACCCTGGCCAGCGCACAGGGCACCGACGCCCCGTCGCCGCTCCTGCCCGAGGATTCGCCCCTCCAGGGCCTGCTGCCCGTCCGCTTGGTGCTGCGCGAGGTGGGCGCCCGCTGCATCCCGGCCGACGCCGAAAAGGGCGATGCCTCGATGCTGTGGAGCGCCCTGCGGGCCGACGTCGCCGCCTGGCTGGGGGCGCAGGCCGCCGACGTGCTCCTGTCCCACCTCCAACAGCGCCTGCTGCGTGAGGGCGGCCTGGTGCTGCTCGACGGTCTGGACGAGGTGCCCCAGGCCGACCGCCGTCGTCGCTGCCTGCTGGAGGCCGTGGCCGACCTGGCCGCCCAGCTCCCCGAGGAGCGGAGCCGGGTGGTGGTCACGGCCCGGCCCTACGCCTACGCCGACCCCCGTTGGCACCTGGCCGGCTTCCGCCCGCTGACCCTGGCTCCCTTCGACGACGGCCAGGTGGAACGCTTTGTGGGCCGCTGGTATCAGGCCGTGCGCCCGGTGATGGGCTGGGACGAGGCCACGGCCCGGGCGCGGGGCGAGCGGCTGCAGGGCGCCTTGGGCGAGCGCCCCTACCTGGCCGACCTGGCCAGCCGCCCCCTGCTCCTGACCCTGATGGCCACCCTGCACACCAGTTGGGGCCAGTTGCCCGAGGACCGGGCCGACCTCTACGAGGAGACGGTCAAGCTGCTGCTGAGCCGCTGGCAGCGGGCGCGCGAGGTGCAGACAGCAGAGGGCGAACCTTTCACCGAGCCTGGCATCGCCCGGGCGCTGGCCGTGGAGGAGGACCGGGTGCGGACGGCCCTGCACCGCCTGGCCTTTGAGGCCCACGAGCGGCAGGGGGCCGGCGCCGAGCGAGAGACCGTGCCCGCCGACATCGAGCAGGGGCAGGTGCTGGCCGCCTTTGCCCCCCTGCTGCCCGAGGACTTTAACCCCCAGGTGCTGCTCCGCTACCTGGAGACGCGGGCCGGGCTGCTGGTGGGCCGGGCGCCGGGCGTCTATGCCTTTCCCCACCGCTCCTTCCAGGAGTACCTGGCCGCCTGCCACCTGGCCGACGGCCAGGACTTTGCCGCCGAGCTGCGCGGCCGGGTGTGGGCCGACCCGGCCTGGTGGCGCGAGGTCTACTTGCTGGGCGTGGGCCGGGCCGGGCGGGGCGGCCTGGGCAACGCCGTGCACGTGGTCAATACCCTGGTGCCCGAAGGGCCGGCGGACGTACCCCGGCCAACGGACACCCACTGGCTGGCCGCCGCGCTGGCCGGCCAGGCGCTGCTCGATCTGCGCTTCCCCAAGGCGGCTGACGGTAAACCCCAATTCGAGGCCGTGCTCAAGCGACTGCGCCGCTGGCTGGCCACTCTGTTGGAGACGCCCAAGGCCCTGACACCCCGCCGACGAGCCGAGGCCGGC
>CAYLZO010000425.1:0-2306 GCA_964387775.1 uncultured Anaerolineaceae bacterium | reverse complement strand
CACCACCGAAGGCACGATCCGGAACCGCCGCCAACGGATCCGCCGGCTGCTCGAAAGCCTGCTCCCTCCTGACGTCTACGTCGAGTACAATCGCACTGGCGGCAACCAGCAGCGCGCCCGTGAGGTTCAATTGACCTACCCCGACCAGCAAAAGCCCGTGCCGGCGCAATGAGCGTTTCTTCTCTCCCCCCTACACCTCACGCTAAAGAAGCCAGTCCCTCCATGGGGCTGGTTTCTTTTTTTCGTCGTCCATTTTCTATCCGACGGGCCACCCAGTTCCGGACATGGACAAGGGGTCACTCTGCCTGATTTGGGTACTCTCCCCGCCCGGTGACCCAGACACCGAGATACGATTCCCTCCTTGGCCACGCGCCTCGCCCGCGAGGGATTTTTCCTGTAACGGGGTTCTGTGGCCTCGATGCTGCCTTTTCAGAAAGTCCGCCTGAGTCGCCGCTCAACATCCCGTTACTGGGATGTTTCGTACGCTACACCGGTGGCGAGATCCCGCCCTTGCGCCACGGCCGTTGCCAGCTGATCACATCTGGGATCTGATATTCTCATTCCAAGGCCTATTCGATATCGGCTGCACTTGCAGTGTACAACTCCCACTTGGACCAGTAGCTGGCCAGATAGGCGTATGCCTGGGACAACGTCGCGGCGGGCAAATCGAGATCCTGGGCCAGGGCGGCGTAAGGTTCGGCCCAGTCCTGCGGCGGCTCCGGCAGTTGGAACGGCAGCGGATGGCTGGCCCTCGTCCCGAAGGTAGCCCACAGGGCGCTCCCGATGCGTTCTGGATCGACCTGACCGGCGTGGATCAACAGCACCAGGTCCACCAGGTCCTTGACGCGGGTGTTGTCCCGATCCTGCCAGGGAAAGGTGTAGGCATGGATCTTTTCGGCGAACTGCTGGGCGACCGGGTAAAGGGCAACCTGTGCTGCGGGGATGCCAGCAAAGTCGAGCAGGTCGCTGCCCATTACCCATTCCGGCGGGTCGAGCACCGCGTCGCCAAGGCCCACGTCCAGGTGGAATCGGGCAAAAACCCGGCCCGCCAGGCGAGCTTCGACACTGCAGCGAATGCCGCCGCCGGGCATGGCCGCTCGTTTTGGCAGCCGAATGAAGAATTGGAAGCCGTCGTCCAGGTCGCGTTCGGCGGCGATCTGCAACTGTTCGTGAATCTGTGCGTCGCGCCGGGCTGCCTCGTCACCCACAGGTAGGGACAGAAGACGCTCCGGCTCAGGCACCGACAGGTCCAGGTCGAGGGTGGAGCGCGCCCGATCCGGGAGCCGCAGCTCCAGGGCGTAGCCGCCCTTCAGCAGCCAGGGCGGATCCTGACCCACAAACAATCGAGCCAGCAGCCGCTCGAAAGCCACCCGCCGCTGCAAGCGCTGCAGATCGGTGCCTCGCTGGCGAGCCACGTTTCGCAGCCGGGCTTGCAGGGCAGCGCGGAAGGCCTGGGGCGTATCGTAGGGACCGGTCATGGACTCACTCGTTCTTCGAAAACAGCCAGCGCCCGATCCAGGCGGCGCCGTGCCTCCGGCGGGCAAGCCGCGTCTTCCAACCGGCGCCGGCGGACCAGGCCCCGCTCCAGGGCCTCACGCACGGCAGCGTTCAGGTGTTCCTGGCTCAGAGGACTATCGGCCACGTCGAGCAAGGTGCGCAGTGGCGTGGTTACCTGAAATCCCGGATGCGCTTCGACGTCGCCAAGTGCCAGCCTGTCCTTGTGAAGCACGCAACCGGGCGGTATCCGCTTGCGGAAGCCGGGCGGCACCGTCAGGTGGACTCGGGCCGGCATCACGTCGCTCAATTCGTGCACGGTGAGGGCCGTGTGGTGCGAGACCACGGCCTGGGGAACTCCCTTTTGATTGCGGCTCCACAGCGACCAGCGGATCAGATCCTCGCGCTCGCCGGGGGGGTAGTCTCGCAGGCGAAAGAGACCGCGATCTACCCGTTGCCAGTTGCCCCGCTCGACGTGAAAGTGCTGCTGGCTGTAAGCGTACCCGGCCTGCCGTGCCTGGGCGGCCGTAAAGTAGCCGCCCTGCGCGTCGGCGATCTGGTAGAGGACCTGCGCGTTCTCCTGTGGGTCTCGTTTCACCTGCAAAATCCTTATATTTGATATAAGGATTTTACACAAGGTGCAGGTTCTTGTCAATCCGCGTACCTCGTCGTGCGTGTCCAGGGCGTGCTTGATCCACGCCGATGTCGGACCATCCAGATTTTGCCTGGTTCCAAAAAAGATGTTACAATGTCTGTCGTTGAACAGGCAAACCCGGTGCTCACCAGGGGAACTCGATTGTCTTCGGCGGGGC
>CAYLZO010000424.1:0-2306 GCA_964387775.1 uncultured Anaerolineaceae bacterium | reverse complement strand
TGAGTCTTGGGCTGGCCAGGACCGTTATGGCAGAAGACGGCATACCGGTTTGACGACTTCATAGGAGTGAAATGACGAACCAGATCAGCCAAGACGAAATCAACCAAATACTCTGGCGAGCGTGCGATACATTTCGCGGCACGGTCGACCCGGCTGAGTATAAGAACTACATCCTGGTCATGCTCTTTGTCAAGTACATCTCTGATGTGTGGCGCGATCACCGGGACCAGCTCATGGAAAAGTACGACGGCGACGAGGAACGTGTCCAGCGAGCCGTGCACTACGAGAAGTTCAGGCTGCCCGTTGGCTGCGACTTTCAAAAACTCTACGACCAGCGCAATGAACCCAACCTGGGCGAGATCATCAACATCATCCTGGATGCCATCGAAGAGGCGAACAAGGAAAAGCTGGAGGGCGTCTTTCGCAACATCGACTTCAACTCCGAGTCCGCGCTGGGCCGCACCCGACAGCGCAACGAGCGGCTGAAGAACCTGCTCAACGACTTTTCCGATCCCCGGGTTGACCTACGCTCTTCGCACGTGGGCGACATGGACGTCATCGGCAACGCCTACGAATACCTGATCGGCCGGTTTGCGGCCGGGCTGTGGATGGTTGCCCGGCAGCGTTCGCTGGCGCCCGTGGCGTAGAGGGTCGGGCGGCGCCAAGCTGGGACTGACGATGGGGGGACCAACCCGGCTTCTCATGGGTAGATCGAGAAGCCTGGTTGTTCGTTGCCGCTCTGCAAACGAGAAAATGGGCAAGGCCCTGGGGATGCGCCGGATCCGTCTTCCCGAACCAGGTTGTGCTTCATCTGACAACCGGCATGGCTGCGTGCTATACTTTCATTCAGGTATCATCTCAAGAACTGGGGGCCGGGGGGTGTGCGAGCGATGCAGCCACCCGCACACCCCCCGACTTGCGAATTATTGAAAGGATGCCATTCAGAATGATTCTGGCTGCACCTTGTTGGGAGGGTTGGATGTGAATACCTCGAAGAATCACACCTACGTCTTGGGCGAACAGGCACACCTCCTGGACCTGGTGCTCGACGCCATCATCCTGCGCGACGAGCAGGGCGTGATCATTTTCTGGAACCGTGGCGCCGAAAAGCTCTTTGGCTGGGCAAGCGACGAGGCCCTGGGCAAACAGGCCCACGCGCTGTTACACACCCAGTTTCCACAACCGTGGGAAGAGATCAAAGCCCAAGTTCTGCGTGCGGGCCACTGGGAAGGTGAGCTCGTCCACACCCGGCGAGACGGCACGCCGGTGGTGGTGGCCAGCCGCTGGGCCGTGTGGCAGCCAGATCACGGCGCTCCCCCGGCCATTGCAGAGATCAGCACCGACATCACCGAGCGCAAGCAGGTCGAACGTTCGCAGCGCCTGCTGGCCGAGGCTGGACCGGTGCTGGCTGCCTCCCTCGACGCTACTGGCCGGTTGGCCAACATCGCCCAGGTGGTGGTGCCGCTCCTGGCCGACTGGTGCGTGGTACACGTCACCGAAGATGGCCAGCCGATACAGCCCGTGGCCGTGGCGCATGCTGACCCACAAAAACTGGCGCTGGCCAACGATCTCCTGCGGCGGGATCCCCCCGACCCGGACGTACCGCCAAGGGCAGTCCATGTGCTGCGTACCGGCCGGCCGAAATTTTATCTGGAGGCATCGGAAGAATCGATCACCGCCATCGCCCGGGACGCCGAGCAGATCGAGCTCGTGCGCTCGCTGGGCGTCAAGTCGGCCATGATCGTGCCCCTCGTGACGCGGGGCCACACGCTGGGCACGATCACCCTGGTAGTGTCGGCCGAGTCGGGGCGCCAGTACACCGCGGTCGACCTGGCCCTGGCCGAAGAACTGGCCGGCCGCGCCGCGCTGGCGGTGGACAATGCCCGGCTGTACGCCGAGGCGCAACATCTGAACGCCGAATTGGAGGAACGCGTGGTGCAGCGCACCGCCGACCTGGAAGCCGCCGTTGCCCAGCTCGAGAACTCGCGGGCGCAGTTGCTCCTCCTGGCCCAGCACGAGCAAACCAGACGCGAAGAAGCCCGGGCCCGTATGGCCCGCGAGATACACGACGAGTTGGGCCAGGCCCTGACCGGCTTAAAGATGGATCTGGCCTGGCTGCAAAAACACACCGGCCCCAAACAGAAGGATCTGTTGCAGAAATTCCGAGACATGACGGACCTGGTGGACACGACCATCCAGGATGTGCGCCGCATCGCCACCGAGCTGCGTCCGGGCATGTTGGATGACCTGGGGGCATAGTTTGAAAGTCGGGTGATAGGTCCAGGCGGTAGCTCTATCTGACAACA
>CAYLZO010000423.1:0-2329 GCA_964387775.1 uncultured Anaerolineaceae bacterium | reverse complement strand
AAGCGGTCTGCCAGGGGTTTCAGGTTCAGTGCCATTTGTCGTTTCCTCCTTACAAAAATGTGATTTGGGTTGATTCGGTGTCGGAAGACACACCACGTGCGTTAGCACTCTCTCGCATCGAGTGCTAACGCCGGACATAGTATAATGCAAACCAGAAAAAAATGCAAATCCAATTAAGGCGTCGTCGCCGTCTCCACCAACTGCTGGATGCGCGGGATCATGTCCGTCGGGTTGGGATGCAACCCCTCGACGAGCAACTGGTTCTCGAACAACTGCTCGATGGCCGGGTCAATGACCTCGGCGTCAGGCGTATCGGTCACCAGGCGGGCCAGGTTGGCGATGATGGGATGCCGCCGATTGATCTCCAGGATGCGCTTGGGCATCTCGAACTCGCGCTCCAGCAGGCGGTAGACGCGGGCCATGTCCCGCATCGGCGCGTCGTCGGGCGAGACCAGCCGGCAGGGATTGTCGCGCAGCACCTTGGAGGCCCGCACTTCTACGACGCGATCGCCCAGGACCTTGACAAAGCGGCCCACCAGCCGGTTGAAATCGGGCTCGGAAATCGCCGCCGCTTCCTCGGCCTCGACGTCCCCCTCTTCCGGCAGCTCCAGCCCGGCGTCGTCCACGTTCTTGAACGGCTTGCCCTCGTACTCCTGGAGCGTGGTCATCACGAACCCGTCCACGGGGTCCACCAAGTAGAGTACCTCGACGTCGTGGGCCTTGAAATAGTCCAGGTGGGGGCTGCGGCCCACGGATTTGAGGTCGTCGCCCAAGACGTAGTAGATGGCCTGCTGCTCGTCGTCCATTCGCGCCACGTATTCGGCCAGCGAGACCAGCCCCTCCCCGCCTTTGGACGAGTGGAAGCGCAGCAGCGGCAGCAGATCCCCCTGGGCCGTCGGGTCGGTCGCCACGCCTTCTTTCAGGAACGGCCCAAACTCCTCCCAGAACGTCGCGTAATCGCCGGGCCGCTCCTCGGCCAGGGTCTCCAGCTCGCGGACCAGCTTGCGGGTCAGCGCCCGCTGCACGCGCCGGGCCGCCGGGCTGCTCTGCACCGTCTCCCGCGAGATGTTCAGCGGCAGGTCCTCCGACTCGACCACGCCCTCGACGAAACGAAAGTGATTGGGCAGCAGGTCACGGTTGTACTCCTGGATCATGACGTTACGGATGTAAAGCTTCAGGCCGTGCTCGGTGCGCAGATTGAGCAGGCCCCGGTCGCGCCTGGCCGGCACGTAGAGGATGCTGCGGATGTGGACCGGCGCGTCGGTGACCAGGTGCAGGTGCAGCAGCGGCTCTTCGAAATCGAGGGTCAGGTGCTTGTAGAACTCGTCGTACCGCGACTCCTCCACCTCGCTGGCCGGCTGGCGCCAGAGCGCCGTCTGGCGGTTGGCCGGCGCCTCCTCGTCCTCGGCATAGATGGGAAAGGCCACGAAATCGGAGTGTTTCTTGACGATCTGCTCCAGCCGCCAGGTCTGGGCAAACTCCTGGGCGTCCTCTTTGAGCTTGACCTCGATCCGCGTGCCCCGCGTCTCCTTGTCCGCCGGGCCGATCCGGTAGCGGGTCCCGCCGTCCGACACCCACTCCACCGCCTCCGCCTCGGGCCGGTAGGCGCGGCTGACGACGCGCACCTCCTCGGCGACCATAAACACCGAGTAAAAGCCCACGCCGAACTGGCCGATGAGCTCCACCAAAGGCCGCTGCTCCTCCTGGAGTTGCTTGAGAAAGACCGCTGCCCCCGAGTGGGCGATGGTGCCCAGGTCTTTGACGATCTCGTCGCGCGTCATGCCGATGCCCGAATCGGAGATGGTGATCGTTCCGGCTTCTTTGTCGGCGTCCACGTGGATAGCCAGCTCGGCGCCGGCGTCGTGGACGTCGCGGTCGGTGAGCATCTCGAACTGGATGCGGTGCAGGGCATCGGACGCGTTGGAGATCAGCTCCCGCAGGAATATCTCGCGCTCGGTGTAGAGGGAGTGGACGAGGATGTTGAGCAGTTGCTGGATCTCGGCTTTGAATTCGAACGCTTCGGTCATCTCTGTGGCTTTTGTCTCTTCTGTCATCGCTCAGCACCTCCTGAAAGTGGTTTCCGTGTATCCGTCATGAGTGAGTTCGAAAAGATTATACGCAAGAAGAGAGCAGGGATCAAGTCTGGCGGATGCGCCTACTCCTGGGGCGCTGCGGGCGCGTAACAGACGCCGGCCGTGCCCGGCCCGCTGTGGACCCCCAGCGCCGGCGACAGCTCGGCGATCAGCGACTCGACGGCCGTGAGCCGCGCCTCGACCAGCTCCCTGAGCTTTTCCGCCTCCTCCCGCGCCGCCGCGTGGACGTAGGCGAT
>CAYLZO010000422.1:0-2338 GCA_964387775.1 uncultured Anaerolineaceae bacterium | reverse complement strand
TAAGCAGGGGCAGGTTGTCCACAGATGAAGTGGCCAGTTCGGGCAAGAAATCGGATTGGACGAATTGGAAGAAGCGTTCGATCTTGCCCCGGCCTTCGGGATAGTAGGGCGTCCCCAGGATGCGCTGGATGCCCAGCGTGGCGCAGATGGTGTCCAGGTGTTTGGAAGAATAGACCTTGGCCCGGTCGACGTAGATGGCCAGGGGGCGGCCGTAGCGGAGCATGGCTCGTTTGAAGCAGTCTTCGAGGCGAGGCAGCTGCTCGTTCCAGTAGAATTGAGCATGAGGGACCAGGCGGGTGTGGTCGTCGAGAAAAGCGAAGAGAAAGACCTGACGCTCCTTGTCGGCCTGTCCTGTGCCGGACAGGCACAGGGGGTTGGCCGGATCGGGCAGTTTGGGGCCGTGCATGGCGTCGCCCTGCCATAGGTCCCCAAAGTGAGTGCGCTCGAAGCGGCGGTAGGGCTTGGGTCGCTGCTCGGCGAGGAGCTGGGCCGTCGTCGCGTCGCGCAGGGCAAGTTGGCGGCGGAGCGTGCGGGCAGCAATCGTCTCCTCGGGGATGGGCTGTGTGGTGTCCAGGCTCACACGTCGTTAGCGCCTGTGGCGGGGCTTTAACGATGGAGCGGGAGGAACGGCGGGGCTGCTGGCGCTTGAGGGCTTCGGCCCGGACTTCGGCGAGCTCAGTCGAGCCGTCGAGGGTCTCGGGAGAGATGGCCCGGGGCTGGCCCCGGTCGCTGCGCCGTTTGGGCTTGAGTCCGTCAAAGCCTGCCTGATTGTAGCGGCGCTCCCAGCGGGCCAGAGTAGGCGCACTGACGGAGCGGCGAGTGGAATGGGGTATCTCGTGGTAGCCTGCGGCGATTTGTTCCCGCAGGCGGCCTTTGCCGCCCGGCTCGTAGTCGCCCCGCAGCAGGGGTAGGATGAGGGCATATCGAAAGAGCGCGATTTCCGTGCGACGCTCTTCCGGATCGATTCTGTCTGACATAGGTCCACCTCCGTGTTCAGGATGATTCCAGTATAGCCGCTGGCCAGGCACCTGAGAAGATGCGGAACTATGTTGGTGGGGGGCTGAGTCTAAGCCGTAGCGGAGGCTCTTTGGACGGCCAGATTGCCTGGAACGATTCGGCAGAGACCGGAGGGCAGACTAGAAGGGCTGCATGGGAGTGGTGGCCAGGAGCGGCGACCAGAATAGGCGGGGTGGTAGCCCCTGACCTTGCAGCCAATGGAGCAGAAAAGGGAAGAATTCCGTTGCGGAAAGGTGCAGTCGGGGTCGCCGCTGCTTGACCAGGGAATAGAGTTGCTCAGCCACACGTCGTTAGCGCCTTTGGCGACAGCCAGAAGGCATGGGCGTTTTCCAAACGCCGGCGTTTGAGAGAATCGGGGACGCGGTCTAGATGCTCCGGTGGCAGGTCCGGCACCTCGATGTCGGGCTCCAGAGCGAGCAGGTGACGCAGCAGGGCATCCAGCAGCAGGTAGCCTGCCCCGTAAGCAAAGGAAGCCACCCACTCGCGCACAGTGGAGCGGGCAGGTCCTTGGCGATGAGACTGTCGCAACTTGTGGCTCAACCTGCGCCAGCCCAGGCCCGCCAGAAGATAGAGAGAACCACTTGTTGCAGCAGAGAGATGACAAAATGGCGGTAGGGATGAAGAAAGTCGGGCAGCAGACTGTGGGTCCGGCCGCAGGACTTGCAGCGCACCCGTTGGATGCGGATCTGGTAGTCGGCTTGCCCGGTGAGCGCGCTGCGCTCGTAGGTGCCCCAACGGATCAACGAGCCAGCGGCCTGGCAGTCGGGATGGGGACAGTTGTCCGGCACAGGGAAGGGGCAACCTTGGGAGCGAACTTGCTCAGCGTATTCTTTGACGGAACCGAAGAATGGTTGTACAATGACCACGTGTTGGGGACGCCTCCCCTCGTGGTCCGGCAGCCAAGCACAGAGCCACGGCGGGAGGTGTCGTCCTTTCTGCTCAGATTGGCTGCCATTATCCCTGCCCCCGTCGATTCCGTCAAGCCTGAAGCGCTCTTCGGTCTCTGCTGGCCCGTTCTGGAGCGCTCAACCACTGCGACCAGGCGTCTGACATCCTCCAGGAGCTCATCAGGCCTGATCATCTATTCTGGCCTAAAGATGCCCTATTCTGATCAATTACTGTGGCCTATAACAGGCGGATTGACCTTGGAGCGTGACGCGCGCAAGCGAGGCCTCAAGAGGCGACACCGTGACCCACAACTGGTACACGATCCCCTTTGGTCAGACCCTTCGGCAGGGCTCCCTGGCCTGGCCGCCAGGACAGGCAGGCCAGGGCTTCAGCCAGGCGCCACGCGTTCTGGCCTCACTCGCCAGCTACGACG
>CAYLZO010000421.1:0-2345 GCA_964387775.1 uncultured Anaerolineaceae bacterium | reverse complement strand
TATTCAATGCGGCCTTCCGTGTCGGTGATTGTCACCGTGCTGGGGCTCTGTTCTACGGCACGGGAGAGTTTGCGCAACTGTTCTTCTGCCCGCCGCTGTTCTGCGATGTCTATCCCCGTGCCAACGACGTACTTTACCACGCCGTCAGCCGTAAGGACTGCCGTGTTCGACCACGAGATCAGCCGCCGCTCACCATCTTTGGTCAACCAATAGTTTTCGTACGCGTTAGGAAACTCGCCTGCGGTCAGGGAGCGGAACACGCCCTTGACCAGCTCGATCTCTTCGGGCACCAAGAAAAGGTCCCAAAAGGGAACCTCCACTACCTCGTCGGACGAAAAACCCGTTGTTTCTTCACAGGCCCGATTGAAACGCACGATCCGCCCCTCGGGATCGAGCACGACAATGAGGGCGCCAGCTACATCCAGGATGCCCGCGATCAAGTCTCGGTCCTCGCGAACCCTTTCCTCGGACTGCTTAAGCTCTCTAAAGAGCAGCGTGTACGGCTTGACCAACGCGGTCTGGATGATGGCTTTGTAGACGAGGTAGAACCCGATGATCTTGGCAATGTGACCGATCAAGTTGGCAAAATCGTAGACCCCGACGTAAAAAGTAAATGCCCATTCTGCGACGATTGCAAAAAGCATCGAAGCAACTAGCCAACGAAGAACAAAAGGCTCAAATGCACTGCGCTTGTGGTAAAGAAAGCCAGCAGCTACGAGAAAAGATAGCGAGATGATATATTCGCTCACGCGCTTGAAGGGGGTCAAGCCCTGACCCTCGATGTAACAATCGGGGAAAATGCCCCAGGCAAAGATGGACAGCAGCAATGCCGTAGCTGAGAAATATGCAAAGAAAACCGCCCGAACCTCGAGTCTCCGGCCGAGGAACAAAGGCGCCAGGAGCAGCGACACCCCCTGCATGTAGCGGGCCGCGATCCACAACTGGGTGGGCAGGTTGGCATCGTAGCCGGGGAACACCCCCATCCCTTTGTAGGCCAACATGTGCAAGCCATCGACAAAGGCCACAAAAAGAAAGGCCACGCCGACAAAGAGCAAGTAGTTGTTGTCCAGGAAACGCCGCGAGTTCCAGACGATGACAAAGGCGGCAAAGGCCACGACAATACTGAACGTTTCGGCCAGGGCATGAAACAAAAGGTAACTATAGAGAGAAGTCAAATAGAGCCCCAGCAGGATCACCAAAACGGCCAAAATGGCCAAGTACCGCTTGGGCAGCAGAGAACGTGTCTTCATGACAGCAGCACTTTCCAACAGGTTGTTACCGGCCCTCATTCCTTGATTCCACCTTCCTTTGCCACGATGGCGGCACCCACGAGGCCCACGTCCTTGCCCAACGCGGCCGGGACGATGGGACAATTCTCCCAAAAGGCCTGGTCAATGCGCTCCCGGACCGTGGCCCGCATCGGCACAAAGAGCAGATCGCCCACTTTTGAAACCCCGCCGCCGATCACAAAGACGCTCGGATTCAGCAGATACATAAGATTGACGATGCCGATGCCCAGGTACATGCTTGCCTGCCGGAACAGATCGACGGCCACCACGTCCCCGCCGTCCGCAGCTTCATGAACGGTTTTGGCCGTAATGGCCTCTAGGTCGCCCCCCACCAGATCGCCGATGGCGGTCCGGGCGCCGGCCTCGACCAGGGCTCGCGCCCGGCGGGCGATGGCCGGCCCAGAGGCCAGCATCTCCAGGCAACCGACGTTGCCACAGGCGCAGCGAGGACCGTCGGCCTGGATCGTCATGTGGCCAACCTCGCCGGCCAGGCCCCGCTGCCCCTCGACCAGCCGCCCCCCGCTGACGAGGCCGCCGCCGATGCCGGTGCTGACCGTGATGTAAACCATGTCCGCCCGACCCTGGCCCGCCCCCAGCCGGTACTCGGCCCAGGCAGCCAGGTTGGCGTCGTTGCCCAGGTAGACCGGGCGATTCACCGCCTCCTCCACCCGCTCGACCAGGGGGACGTCGTGCCAGCCGGGCAGATTCGGCCCCCAAAGGATCACACCCTGTTCGGGATCAAGAGGACCAGGAGCAGCGATGCCCACCGCTCTGACGCGATCCCAGCCGGCCTCCTGCCCCATCTGCTTCACAGACGAGACCAGGCGATTCAGCACAGCCTCGACCCCCGCTTCGACGTCGGTGGGCTGGGAATCCCGGGCCAGCATCTCGTATTCGTCATTGTAGAGGGCCACCCGGAGTTGGGTGCCGCCCAAGTCCACGGCAATGACCCGATCTGCCATCTCAGCCTCCTCCAATCAGGCCCCATTATACCATATTTGTCGTGAGCGTATCAAGCTGGGGACATCTAGCAGTCTGACCGAGAGAGCGTTCTCC
>CAYLZO010000420.1:0-2365 GCA_964387775.1 uncultured Anaerolineaceae bacterium | reverse complement strand
CCCCTGACCAAGACCATCCAGCCCGGCCAGACAGCGACCTTTAGCGACGTCGAGTTCGTGGTGCCGGACACACCCGGCACCTATCGCCTGGTGTGGGACCTGGTGCAGGCCGGCTCGTGGCTGTCCGACCGGGGGGCGGCGGTGATGGAAAAGGCCTTCCAGGTCATCGCCGTCGAGTACAACGTGAGCTGGCAGGTGCTCGTGCCGTGGCCCAGGATAATGCCCCCCGGCGAAGAGCAGCAGACCAGCCTGCGCCTGCACAACGTCGGGACGGCGTCCTGGCCGGCGGGCGGGCGAAATCCCGTCCACCTGGCCTATCACTGGTTCACGGAGGATGGCCGGATCACCGAGCCGTGGGACACCTTCCGCATTCGCCTGCCCCGCACCATCAGCGCCGGCGCCTCGGTCGAGCTGTTCGAAGTGCCCTTCAAGCCGCCGTCCCTGCCGGGGAACTATGTCCTGCGCTGGGACCTCGTCCGCGAGGGCCAGGCCTGGTTCTTCCGCCAGGGCGGCCCGCCGCTGGAGGTGGCGGTCGAGGTCTCGGACGAGGCGCACTTTGTGCCGTGGACGGCCCAGGCCAGCCACAACCCCGACGACGTGGGGCTGGCCTTCGACGGCGATCCGGCCACGACGTGGGACAGTGGCGCCGACCAGGAGCCGGGCATGTGGTTCCAGGTGGACCTGGGCGAGGTGCTGGTCCTGGACCGGGTCAAGGTCTCCAGCCCGGGCCGGGGCTTTCCGGTGGGCTACGCGGTCAAGGTCTCGGAGGACGGGCTGGATTGGCACCTGGTTGCCGAGCAAAAGCCCAACTGGCTCGACATCGACGTCGCGTTCTCGCCGGTGGCGGCCCGGTACCTGCGGATCGAACAGACGGGCAGCCCCGACTGGCCAGCGACGTGGACGATCAGCGAGATCGCGGTCAGCACGGCGACGCTCTGGGCCGGGGCGGAGGCCAGTCACTACACCGACCACGCCGACAAGGCCATCGACGC
The DNA here is from genome assembly GCA_964387775.1 of uncultured Anaerolineaceae bacterium. Lineage (GTDB taxonomy): Bacteria > Chloroflexota > Anaerolineae > JAAYZQ01 > JAAYZQ01 > CAYLZO01. The sequence goes on along the minus strand of CAYLZO010000420.1, from coordinate 1,373 downwards.
CCGGCTGGACACCTACTGGAACACGCGGAGCGTCGTGCAAAAGCCGGGCATGTGGCTCAAGGTGGACATGGGCAGATTGCACGAGATCGAGCGGGTGGTGGCCGAGCATCCCAAGAATCAGCAGCCCCGGGGCTATGCGGTGCAGATCTCGACCGATGGCCAGACCTGGCAAGAAATCGGCCGCAAGGACGACAACTGGGGCACCCTCGACGTCGAGTTTACCCCGGCTATGGCCCGCTACGTCCGCGTGGAGACGACCCACTCGTCCAAGTATCACCCCTGGGGCGTCAAAGAGTTCACCGTCTGGCGCTCGGCGCCCCAGTGGCTGCGGGGGCGGGGAAGCTAACGCGCCCCACTGATATTGACAAATCTTTGGCTCTAGTATATACTGCTATGCAGATTCCAGGCAGGAGGTGGTAGAGCATGACTGTAAATACAAGGCGGGTGATGTTCACCCTGCCAGCGAGCCTGCTGGAGCAGGTGGACGAGGCTGTCGAAAAGCTGGATACGAATCGGAGCAGCCTGATTCGTGAGGCTCTGAAGCGCTTTTTGGAGGAGCGGCGCCGGCAGGAATTGCGCGAACGCCTCAAAGAAGGTTATCTTTACCGGGCTCAAGAGAGCCTTGAAATGGCCCAAGAGTTCTATATTGCCGAACAGGAAGCATGGGATCGGTACGCACCTTGGGAGGAGGCCTAATGTCCCGCGAATACTACCGGGGACAAATCTATTACGCCAACCTGAACCCGGTCGTCGGTCACGAGCAAGCGGGCCGGCGGCCGGTTCTTATCGTCCAGAATGATGTGGGGAATCGCTTTTCGCCGACAGTTATCGTCGCAGCGATCACTTCGAGGCTCTCCCCAAAATCTTATCCAACAGAGGTCCGCGTGAGGGCCGGTGCGGGCGGCTTGTCGCAGGATTCGGCCATTCGTCTTGATCAGATCAGGACCGTGGACAAGACACGCCTGAAGCGCTACGTCGGCCAATTGGATGCCACGGCCATGCGCCAAGTGGACCAATCGCTCAAGATCAGTCTGGGGTTGGAGTCGCTCTGAGCCGCCTGGCTCAATCCACCGCGCCCCGTTCGTAGCGGCAGCCGCCATCGCGGCCGTGGGCCAGGTAGAACTCGATGGCCTGCCGGGTAGTGAGGGTCAGCGGCAGGTCCAGGGCCGCTTCGGGCGCGGCCCACACGCCGTCGCTCAACTCCTCGCCGTCGAGCTGCAACGCCCCCTCCCAGCCGTCCACGACAAAGTCGAGGTAGACCAAGTGGTGGCTGCCGTCCTTGTAGAGGGGCGGGCGGATGCGCTCGCCGACGCGCAAGAGGCGGTAGCGCGTCGGTCGCAGGCCGGTCTCCTCCTGCATCTCGCGGACCAGGG
>CAYLZO010000419.1:0-2401 GCA_964387775.1 uncultured Anaerolineaceae bacterium | reverse complement strand
GGCTCAGGCTCCTCCGCCGGGGTTTCCTCGGCCGGCCCGAGCTCCGCCAGCCAATCGGGCACCTCCCCCTCTTCGACCTCCTCAGGCGCGGCGACCGGCTCCGGCTCCTCCGCCGGGGCTTCCTCGGCCGGCCCGAGCTCCGCCAGCCAGTCGGGGATTTCGTCAGCTCCTAGTTCACCGATATCCGGGATCTCGTCTTCCGCATCTTCGGGTAGTGAGGCGCGCAAATCCCGCAGCCATTCAGGAATCTCTGAGGATGCTTCGTCCGCCGCCGGCTCCCCCCCCCCTGAATCGGCGGCAAAGGAACCCCCAAGCTCGCGCAACCAAGCGGGCACGTCCTCTGCCTCATCCGTTGCCCGGTCCTCTGGTTCAGAATCCTCGTCCTCCACCGAAGCCTTGGAGGGCAGAGACAAGCCCTTGATGGCGGGAGCTCCTGAACTCGGGGCAGCCGGAGGCTCGACGAGCAAGCGCCCCCCACACTCGCCACAGAATACACTCTGCACCGAGTTCAATTCGCCACAGTGGGGACACTTGATCTGCGTCTGAGGACCGAGCCGTTCGCCACACTCGTTGCAGAACTTGCTCCCGTCACGGTTTGCAGTTCCGCACTTTGGACAGTAGATCATCTCAGATTCGCTCCCAGCTGCAAAGGACCTTTCCTCTCCACTAGTCGCTATAGGGCCGCTCGACGCCCAGCAGAAGCCGGATGCCGGTCAGCAGGGCACCCAACGCTACGCCGAGGAGGATGCCCCGGACGCCGGCCATCGCCACCACGTCCAGAATCCAATCCCTCACGTCAGGCAAAACGGGAAGCAAGCCAACGCTTACCTGGCCGGCCAATACGAGGAGAACCACGATCAGCATCACCAGCGACTCGGCGCTCCGCACGCGGAGCAGGCGATAGGCCGCCGTCACCGTAAAAAAGACCAGGAGCGCCGCCAGCGAGGCCTGGATGGGTGCCTGGACGTGGTCAAAGAGCCACTGGACGACCGGCTGGGACGCCCCGGCAGGCCGGAGCAAGCCAAAGAGCAATACGGCAAACATTGCCAGGAGGAGGACAAAACTGTAAAAGCTCTGTGACGGCTGTTGACGGATCTTGCGGGCGTGGACCCGCAGCACGTTGATCAATCCTAAAAAGAAAGCAAAGGCCGCGATAATCACCGCCGTGTCGGTAAAATAGATCCCGATCTGGTGCAATAGCCCCGGGTCACGAGGGTCGGTCGGCACAAAGAGCGAGATCAATACAAAAAGGCCGACGGCGATGGCAAGGGCTGTAGGCAGCGTCCGTTTCAAGACAGCCATGACCGGTTCCTCACTCTCACACCAAGATCTTGACGACGGTGGCGAACAGAATGGCCGCAATCACGAGCCAGCGGGCCCAATCCTCGGCCAACAGGCTCCCGACCTGGATCGGCTGGCGGGCGGTGTAGGCGCCCCCGGCGAATATCTCCTCGCCGATCAGGGCTTCGTCCGCAGTGGCATAGACAAAGGGCAGCGTCCGGGGATCGGTCGTGCCCACGATCTGGTGTATCCCCCTTTGCGCCCCGATTTCCCCCATCAACAGGTATTCGTCTCCGAAAGAGCCCACCATGACGTTTCCGCTCAAAGATTCACGGACCAGGAGACCGGTTACGCCCGCCGCGTAGGCGAGAGGCTGAGGAGCGATAAAATGCACCCGGGTTGGATCGTAGCCGTCGGGATTGCCATGGCGGACGTAGGCCCGCTGCAACATATCTTGGGCCAGAGGGAGGACCGTCGGATCAGACACCGTAATGATCAAGGGCGTGTCACTGGCGGCTGCTTCATCGGCCAGGTAATCGAGCAGCGTGAGCCCGGCCCAGGTCTCGGCCGTGGCTGCCCCCCCCACTCCCTCGACGCCCACGGACACGTGAAGAGGTTGTCCCGTCTCGGCCGATCGACCCACGGCCTCGAGCAGCTTTTTCATGCCAGGCAAGGGCCGGAGCTCCCCAACTTTGCCCGCCCGCACCCGGGAGGTCAGATAGAAGAGAATGGGCAACACCAGGAGGAGCAGCGCCACGGCGTATGGGTTCATCCCGATTTCTCCTTACTGGACTGCCTCGAGGCCGATTCCAAGGCCTCCAATGAGGTGATCAACCGCTCCACGTTGGCCCGATCCGCCAAAAGGTCAGCATAGCCCGCGAGCCTCGATTCGTCGTAGAAAAACCCCAGAAGTGGTTGGCAGAGCAAGAGCCCCTGGCTGGCGACAAAGCTGAACGGGCGCATCATCTCGAGAAAGGCGAGAGCCGGTAGCGCCAGTCGCCGTCGGTCGATCTGCTGGACCAGCTCATCTAGCCGTTGCTCACTCTGTTCCCAACCTGGCTCTTTCATGCTCACGCGCCCATTATACCACAACTGCGACGTTTTTTCTAGCAATTCTCAG
>CAYLZO010000418.1:0-2420 GCA_964387775.1 uncultured Anaerolineaceae bacterium | reverse complement strand
GCCGACCTTTATGCTTTGGGCTGCGTGCTCTTTGAGACGTTGACCGGCAGGCGCTACAAGCGAGTGCGGCCGGGCACGCGGGTTGCCGACCTGCGGCCCGAGGTGCCCGGCTGGCTGGACGAGGCGCTGGCCCGGGCCTTGGTCGAGGACGCCTGGGATCGCTGGCAAGGGGCGGCCGAGCTGGCGGCGGCGCTGGCGAGGGGCGAGGAACAGGGGGCAAAAGCCAAGAAACAGGCTGAAGCGCGGGTACAAAAAGAAGCCGAGGAACAGGCCAAACGAGAGGCCGAGGAGAGAGCACGACGGGAGGCAGAGGAGCAGGCCCGGCGGGAGGCCGAAGCGAGGGCGCAGCGAGAGGCCGAGGAAAAAGCCCGGCGGGAGGCGGAGCAAAGAGCGCAGCAGAAGGCTCAGGCACAGGCGCGACGACTGGCCGCGCTCCGGGAGCAGGCCGAAGAAGCGCTGAGTAGACAGGACTGGACCCTGGCGCGACAAACGGCCGAAGAGTGGCTGGGTCTTGAGCCGGAAAACAAACGGGCGATCCAAATCCTGACCCTGGCCCGGTTGCGCCGCACGCCCGGCGGCCTGGTCATTGCCGCGCCCGAGAACCTGGCCCACTTGCTGGCCCTGCCCCAGCCCCCAGATCGGGTGTGGTGGGAGAAAGCCGAGATGGAGTTGTGCCTGGTGCCGGCCGGCGAGTTCCTGATGGGCAGCGCCGACGATGACCAAGACGCTGCTGATGATGAAAAACCACAACACCGGGTCTATCTGGACGCCTATTACATGGGTCGCTATCCGGTAACGCAGGCTCAATATGCCCGCTTTGTGCAGGCTACCGACCACTGCGTGCCTTTCCGCAAGGACGATTGGGCCAAGCCCTACAACTGGGACCGGAAGGGCAAAACCTCACCCCAGGGCAAGGAGGAGCACCCGGTAGTGCTGGTTTCGTGGGAGGACACCGCAGCCTACTGCCAATGGGCCGGGCTGCGCCTGCCGACCGAGGCCGAGTGGGAAAAGGCGGTGCGGGGGCCGGACGGCCTCATCTATCCTTGGGGGAACAAGTGGGGCGCTGCCAGGTGCAACACGCGTGAGAGCGGCAAAGGGGGCACCACAGTGGTAGGCGCCTACAGCCCAGCATTGCACCCTGAGCTCGTCGAAGGAGGTGACAGTCCATACGGTTGTGCGGATATGGCCGGCAACGTCTGGGAGTGGGTGAACGACTGGTATGACGGTGAGTATTATGTCCATTCACCTAACAACAACCCGAAAGGTCCATATTCAGGCGGTTTCAGGGTGCTTCGCGGTGGTTCGTGGTTCGACTTCCCGAGGTTCACCTGGTCTACTCTCCGCAGCAGGCTCAGGCCGACCGGTACCAACGTCATCGTGGGGTTCCGCTGTGCCGCCGCGTCGCCGCCGCAGGGCCAGTAAATCATTGTCCTCTGTCCATTGGTCCATTGTCATTGGGGGGTGGGTCTGCCCCTCGATGGACTCGGGAGGCTGCGCACGGAGGGGGGCTTTGCCCCCCTCCCAGGATCGGCCGCCGTCGATAGCAAATGTTATGCAGAGCTGTCTTTTGGCGTCGGATGGGCAAAGAACAACGGATGCGGTATGGTCGAGCTATGCGGGAATAGGAGTCGGTGAAATGTTGCAAGGGCCGGAAATTTGCTCGCCGGGGTGCTACCGGCCGCCGTTCTGCATCATCCGCGCCAAGAGAGGATGCCTATGACTTGGGAAATCGCCCATCGCACAGAGTTACCTTGCACCGTCCCGTCCGGCGGCTTGGCCGTCGTCCTGGTCGACGGTCGCGTCGCCCCTGATGGCGAGCAGGGGCCGGGAGAGCTGCGCCCCGGCGCCTGGCGCAAGGAGGGCCACCGCCTGGAAGCCGTCCTCTTTCCGGTCACGGCCCTGCGCCTGCGCTTCGACGTGCCCGGCCTGCCCACCGCCGACGGCGTCCGCCTGGACCTGACCGTGGCCCTGGCCCTGCGCCTGGAGCATCCCGTCCGCTTACTGACGGATGTGGTGCGCGACGCGACGGAACTCACTACCGACGAGCTGACGGACCTGCTGCGAGACCCGGTGCGTACCGCGCTGGCCCGAGACCTGGGTCGCTGCACGCTGCCCGAACTGGAACACGACCCAAACCTGCGTGGCCGGCTTGGAACAGCCATCGAACACTACCTGACCACCGAGGCCGATCTGTTGGGGCGCTCCGGCCTGTCCGTCGTCGGCGTCGACGCCTTTGACGTGCGCTGCCAGGTCTGGGATACGAAGCGGGACGTCCAGGAAACCTACTACCTGCGGGCCGCCGTCGCAGAGGCCAAAGCCAGGGGGCGCAAGCTCCTGGACGAGGGGATCCTGGGTGAGCTGCGGGCGCACGCGCCGGTCAAGGAGGAACTGGTCGCGCGCAAAGAGCAATTCGCCGACCT
>CAYLZO010000417.1:0-2480 GCA_964387775.1 uncultured Anaerolineaceae bacterium | reverse complement strand
GACTAGGATCGATCAGTTGCAGTATGCCGGGCAGCCTTCGCCTGGCCAATTGCAAGTGGTCCAGGTGAATTGTCCTGTTTTCTTATGGCTGTCAGGGTTCATGTAGCGCTCGTAGGTATGTGACGTAACATGATAGTAGGCAGGCCAAGAAGGCATACATGGTCCCTGAGGATCATAGACTACTGCGACCCTGTTATTGCATTGTCCTGAATACAGGTACCATGTGCCACAATTCTCGGCCTGGACGGGCTCCACGTCCACCACAAATAGGCCAACTATCAACCCCAGAGTCAGAAACAGCGCCGCGACGAGCATTACTGCGGTATGCCTTCCGTAAGCGAGTCTCATCATCTCACCTCCTTCGAGTCGTGCAATTCAGTCCAACTGGAGACAAACTGCGCTATTGCGATTCTCTGTCATCACCTCCTTCACTTCATGTCGAGGAACCCTGTCGATGGGGTTCACCGTTATTTCTACACTGATTCACACTCTGACGTGGGCTACAACTGTTTGACCTGACCTGGTCCACTTCTGTCTACGGAGGCCGAACAAGAAGTCTCTGTTCTATGGTCAGTCCCTACAGCCACATCCAGTATACACCAAAAGTCGCAGCTTGTCATGAGGTCCTGGTCATGTTTTTCGTCCATTTTTCTGTGACTTTGACCCTATCCCGTGGCCTTCGCCCTATGACTTTCGCCCTATATCGGCCAGCCAACAAGGAAAGCTCCGGCCACCGACGTTCTGGCGCGACCTTCTATCTCCTATGCATTCGGGACGGGTAGCTCCGCACCTGCTTTATGGATACTCTGGATCGATCTCCAGGGCGCAAGCCCGGGCCTCTCCCTCGTCAAGTATCGCCTCGCCCCCTTTGAGACACGCCAGAAATTCCTCGGCTTGCCCCTGCACCGATTCCAGCTCTTCCGAGGCTGAGCGCTCACCCGCCAACACGGCCCGCACAGCTTGCTGGAACCAGGGATACACCCATCCAGTCCACCGCGAGCGGTCTCGCCAGCGGTCGAGGTGGACGGGCTCATAGTCCATCGAGGCCAGGCTGGCGATGCGTTCCACGTCGGTCGATTCTATGGGCATCCCCTCTGCCACCGAGCGGCGCGCCGGCACCCCCGGTCCCTCCGACAAATGATCGCCGAGATACGCGAGCCATTGCCAGCATGCAGCAGGATTGGGCGAGTAGGCCGAGATGTACGCGGCCCAGGTGTCAAACACAGTGGCGGTGCGCCGGTCCGCGGGCAGCGGCATGGCACCGGCGGCAAAATTGCCGTACAGATCACCCTCCGGCCCGCCGCCCCACGACGTGCCGGTCCACATCGCGACGCGGCCGGCACGGATCAGGGCGGCGCGCTCCGCGGCAGCGGCATAGGAATCGGCTTCGGCCCACAGCGACGGCATGGACGGCGCCAGGCCGGCATACCAGGAGAGAGCCTCGACGGCGGCCTGCGTGTGAAAAGAGGGGGCGGGGATTCCGGCCGCATCGCCGGCAGGCGAGGCGCCGCGCTGTGCAAGCAGGATCAGGGCCTCGGGCGCGCCGCTGGCCGACGGGGCAAAGCCGTACTGCCGCCCCTCACCCTCACCTACTGTCAGTCTCGCGGCTGCGGCAGCCAGGTCGTCCCACGTCCAGGCGCCGGCCGGATAGGGCAGTCCAGCCAAGTCAAAGAGGTCGCGGTTGAAGTAGAGGATCTCGGGGGCGACGTAGAGGGGGAACGCCCACAGATCGTCGCCCACCCGCGCGCCAGAGAGGGACTGGGGGTAGAACTCGTCGAGCGGGTCGGCACTGGCAGCGTCGACGAAGGGCTGCAAGGAGATCGCGTGCTGCTGCCAGTCCGCCGGCCTGGAGAAGGTGGGCCACACGAAGCAGTCGGATGCACCGGAGACGTCGCCAAAACTGGTCGGGCCGCCACCGCTCACCGTGACGCGGATCTCGGGGCGCGCCCGGTTGAACTCGTCGGCCCAGGCCTGATATGAAGCAGCGTCAAGGTCATCCGGGATCGAGAAGGTCACTTCGATGGCACCACCCTGAGGTGTGGGCGACGGAACGGGCCGTACGGGCGGTGCGGTGGGTGCCACCGTCGCCTCGGCGACGACGTTGGCTATCTCTTCCTCGGCTTTCGCCTGCGCATTTGCCAGCGCCTGCTCGGCCGTCGCCCTCCCGGCATAGACCGCATCAAGCGCCTCGAACAGCGGCCTCATAACGGCGACGTCGTAGGCGGTCAGGGGTGGCGCGGGGTGCTCCAGGGCGTAGCGGATGGCAGCCCGATCGGCCTCGTCCATCCGCGCAAAATAGGCAGACGCGTCCAGGACGGAGCGGCGGGCGGGTAGCGTCTCGGATGACTCGTATACGACGTGCTGCCGGGTGAGGAATGAGAGCCACTCCCAGCACGCCTGGGGGTGTGCCGTGCCGGCGCTGACAAAGTAGCCAGTCAGGCTGACAGGGTTGGCAACGGTGCGGTCCTCGGGAAAGGGGG
>CAYLZO010000416.1:0-2535 GCA_964387775.1 uncultured Anaerolineaceae bacterium | reverse complement strand
CCGTTTTGGCGCGAGTTTCGACCCGAGTTTGGGCCGAATACGAAAAAGCCGCGCCTCTCCGTCCAGATGGAGGGGCGCGGCGGTTGGCCGGTTGGCCTTGGCGACCTAGCTGTTGTAGAGGGGGCTCATCTTTCTCAGCTTTTCGATGATGCCGGGCAGGATGTCGAGCACGTACTCGACGTCCTCGGCGGTGTTTTCCTTGCCGAGCGTCAGGCGCAGAGAGCCGTGGGCCACCTCGTGGGAGAAGCCCATGGCCGTCAACACGTGCGACGGCTCCAGCGAGCCGCTGGTGCACGCCGAGCCGCTGCTGGCCGCTACGCCCATCATGTCCAGGTTGAGCAGGATCGACTCGCCCTCAATGTACTTGAAGAGGAAGCTGGCGCTGTTGGGCAGGCGCTCGGTGGGATGGCCCGAGAGCTGGCTGTTGGGGATGCGCTCCAGCACGCCGTCGATGAGCTTGTCGCGCAGCCGCGAGGTGCGGGCGTTGGCCTCTTCCGCTTCCTCGTAAGCCAGGCGCAGGGCTGTGGCCAGGCCGACGATGTAGGCCACGTTCTCGGTGCCGGCCCGGCGATTGCGCTCGTGGCCGCCGCCGGTCTGCATCGGCAGGAGGGGCGCCCCGCGCCGGGCGTAGAGCACGCCGACGCCCTTTGGCCCGTAGAACTTGTGGGCCGAGAGGGACATCAGGTCCACGTTCAGGGCCTTGACGTCCAGGCTCAGCGTGCCGCCGGCCTGCACCGCGTCGGTGTGGAACGGGACCTTGTGCGCGCGGGCGATCTCGCCGAGATCGGCGATGGGCTCGATGGTGCCCACCTCGTTGTTGGCGTACATGATGCTGATGAGGGCCGTGTCGTCGCGAATCGCCTTCTCCACGTCGGCCGGGTCGACCCAGCCGTGGCGATCCACCGGCACGTAGCTCGCCTCGAAGCCAAAGTATTTCTCCAATTGCTCCACCGTGTGGCCGATGGCGTGGTGCTCGATGGGCGAGGTGATGATGTGGTTCTTCTCCAGACGGCGGCGCCGCTCAAAGGCCACGCCGCGCAGGGCCAGGTTGTCGCTCTCGGTGCCGCAGCTCGTAAAGACAACGTCCCGGGGCGGGCAGTTCAGGATCTCGGCCACCGTCTGGCGGGCCTGGTCCATGGCGTGCCGTGCCTCGCGCCCCCCGGCATAGATGCTGGAGGGATTGCCCCACTTTTTCGTCCAAAAAGGCAGCATCGCCTCCACCACCCTCGGATCGACCGCCGTCGTCGCTGCATGATCCAGATAGACTGTTCGTTTTTCTCGCTGATTCATGGTTTTCGCAAGCACTCCTCTGTGTCTGGTATTGGAGATTGGGTATTGGATATTAGAGATTGAGGATTGGGTTCCAACCTCCAACGCCAATATCCAGTATCCAATATCTAGTCGAACAACCCCACACTCAAATACCGCTCTCCTGTATCGGGCAGCAGGACGACGACGACCTTATCCTCGCCCAGCCGCTCCGCCACCTGGAGCGCGGCCCAGGCGGCAGCTCCCGACGAAACGCCGGCCAGGATGCCCTCCTCGCGGCCCAGGCGGCGGGCCGTCTGCCAGGCCGCCTCGTCGGGCACCGTCACGATCTCGTCGATGACGGCCGGGTTCAGCACCTGGGGCACGAATCCGGCGCCGATGCCCGGGATCTTGTGTTTGCCCGGCTCGCCGCCGGAGAGCACCGGGGACCCGGCCGGCTCGACGGCCACGATCTGGACGCCGGGTAGCGTGTCCTTCAAAACCTCGCCCACGCCGGTGATGGTGCCGCCCGTGCCCACGCCGCCGACAAAGGCGTCCACGTGACCCACCTGTTTCAGCACTTCGGCCGCCGTCGTGTGGCGGTGCACCTCGGGGTTGGCCTGGTTGGCGAACTGCATCGGCATGAAATAGCCGTGCTCGCGGGCCAACGCCTCGGCCCTGTCTATCGAGCCCCGCATGCCGTCGTCGCCCGGCGTGAGGATGATTTCCGCGCCGAAAGCCTTCATCAGCGCCCGGCGCTCGGCCGTCATCGTTTCGGACATGGTCAGGATGAGGCGGTAGCCCTTGACGGCGGCGACCATGGCCAGGCCGATGCCCGTGTTGCCGCTGGTCGGCTCGACGATGACGCCGCCGGGTTCGAGCTCGCCTGTGGCTTCGGCAGCCTCGATCATGGACTTGGCAATGCGGTCCTTGACGCTGCCGCCCGGGTTAAAGCTCTCCAGCTTGGCCCACACGGTGGCCGCGCCGGGCGGCGGAAGCCGCTGGAGGCGCACCACGGGCGTGCGGCCGATCAGGTCTACGGTCGTTTCTGTGGTTCTGGCTGTCATGAGGCTTGGTCCTTTCCGTCTCTGCCGCGGAGCCAGGTGCATTCGCACGGTAGCTCGGCCTCCCAGTCCACGGCGCTGGTTTGGGTCAGATTCCGCATCTGGTCTTCTAGCAATTCCACGCGGTCCACCACGCACTTGAGGGTCTCGACCACGGGGTCGGGCAGGCTGGCGTGGTCCAGGATGTCGCGGGCGGTGCGGGGCAGCGGCCGGCCGTTGATGC
>CAYLZO010000415.1:0-2537 GCA_964387775.1 uncultured Anaerolineaceae bacterium | reverse complement strand
CTGCCCTCTCCGGCGCCGCCACGATGCCCGACTGGCGCTTCCTGTGGCGCATCGGCGCGAGCGATCCCGACGGCGTGACCTACGACGTCGCCGCCCGCACCACCGACTATGGCGGGCGCGCCGCCGAGACCACGCTGCCCCTCTACGTCGACATGCAGCCCCCCGCGCCCGTGACCGTCACCCTGGGCTACTGGGACGTCTATGGCGCCCACCACACCCTGGCGCCCGGCGACACGGTCCGCGACGGCAACCTGCTCAGCATCGAGTGGACGCCCGGCAGCGACGGGGGCGGCTTGGCCGGCTACTGGGTCGGCTGGACGGCGAGCCCCACCGACACGGCGGGGACCGTCTTTGTGCCCGAGGGCACGGTCTATACCTTCACCCTGCCCCTCGACGAGGCCCAGGTCGTCTACGCCTACGTCGCCCCGATGGACGCAGTCGGCAACCGGCGGCCACAGGTCGTCGGCCCGGTGTACGTCGACGCGCCGCTGACGCCTGACCTCGTGGGGCGATTTCCCAAATCACCCTACCACGGCTGGCTGGAGAGCGGCTGCTCGCAACTGGGCCTCAGCCGCCGCGTGCCCGACCACGCCCCCAGCGGCGCGTCGCTGCACGAGGCGCAGCAGTTCTACGCCGCCTGGGACGCCGAGGGGCTGGGCCTGGCCTGGACCGGCGCCAACTGGAACATGGAGGGCGACCTCTTTGTCTACCTCGACACCGCGCCGGGCGGGGCGACCCAGCTCTACAATCCCTACGGCCGCGGCGCCACGGTTTACCTGCCCGGCAACCCGCCCCCGGCCGACACCTCGGCCTGGCTCCCGTTCGAGATGGCGCGCTACAGCCAGGTCATCAGCGGCCTGCAACACCTCTCCATGCAGGCCGACTACCTGGTCTGGGTCGAGGACGGGGGGACCGCCACCCTCCTGGCCTGGGACGGCGGCGCCTGGGTATCCGACACGCTCATGTCCGAGGCTCATTACCAGTTCTCCTACGGGCGCGTTGGCGAGCCTAGATCGCTGCCCATCACCCATCTCTACCTGCCCTTCGACCTGCTGGGCATCGCGGACCCGGCGACGGCTTCGCTGTCTCTGCTGGCCGCGGCCAGTGAAGAGCCGCGCCCTGAGCTTGTCGAAGGGGAGGGGCTCAGTCTGTGGGCCGCCATGCCCGAACTCAACCCGGTCGACGCCCCGGGGGTGGTCAATCCGCTGGCCTCGCTGGCCGACGACCCGGCCTACCTGCTGACCTACGCCTACTACTGGCCCAGCCTGGGGCCGGGGCTGTGCCCCTACCAGGTGGCCTGGACCCAGCCCCTGACCGCGCTGGAATTCCTCGACGTCGACCTGCGCGCCGACCTGGCTGCCGAGCCGACAGGCACGACCTACGGCCTGCTGGCCGACGACCTGGCCTGGCAGTGGGCCACCCTCTTCTTGGAGCCCGGCCCGTCGAGCCAGGGCTTTGCCTTCCTGGACAACGCCCACCGGCCCCTGGGCCACGGCCAGACCGTGACCTACACCCTCACCGTGGCCAATCGCGGGGCGGCGCCGGCGGGCGACGTCAAGGCCCTGGTCTCGACCTACTACGCCCTGACCCTGCCCGATGGCGCCCAGGACCCGAGCGGCTACCGCGATTACCAGGTCGTCGAATTGGGCGCCGTCGCCCCCGGCGGGACGGCCACCGCGACCCTGACCGGCGTCGTCGAGACGGAGGCCAACTGGCGCTACGACCGCTGCCGGAACGTGGACGGCCTGTCGGCCGAGACCTGCCAGCCCCTCCTGGAGTGGGCCGTGGCCGACGGCCTGCTCTTTGACAGCCGCCTGCCCATCAGCCTGCCCCAGGGCCTGCCCGGCGGCCTGCCCTTCGAGTGGCTGTGGGCCGACCACGCCGTGGACGTCGCCCCGCCGGGGCACGTGGGCATCGACGCGCCGTGGGCCGCCGTCCGGCCCGGCGAGACGACCGTGCGCGGCTACGCCGCCGACCCCTCCGGCGTGCCCCTGGTCGAGGTCGAGGTCCGCGATGGGTTGGGGGTGACGGCTACGCTCCCTTGCCCCGACGTCACGCCCGACGGCGGTCGCTGGGCCTGCCCCTGGACCGTGACCGGCGCCGACGGCGACACCTTTGAGCTGCGGGCGCGGGCCACCGACGGCCTGGGCCACGTGAGCGCCTGGACGCAGCCCTGGCGCACGCTGGTCGTGGACACCGTGCCGCCCACCGTCACGCTGGACGCCGAGGCCCAGACCGCCGTGGCAGGCCAGCTAATCGGGCCGGACGGCTCCCTGCTGACGGGCGCGCTGGCCGACAACCACAGCGGCGGCGCCGTCGAGGTCTGCCGGGGGACCGGGGCCGGCGACGTCTGCGAGCCGGCGACGATGCTGCTGGCGACCGAAGCGCCGACGGCGACGGCCACGCTCTACGACGACGTGCCGGGCGCACCCCTGCCCATCGACAGCACGGCTTTGTGCGGCGGCGGTGAAATCACGCGCACCTTCACCGTGACCGACGACTTTTTGGTCGGCGACGTGGACCTGGACGGCGCGGTC
>CAYLZO010000414.1:0-2563 GCA_964387775.1 uncultured Anaerolineaceae bacterium | reverse complement strand
CCACTATGGAGATTGGAAGATCAGGCGAAGTATGCTATAATTTAGCGCGATGCGTCCGAGTTCAAGCACACACGAGGAGGGAGGAGATGTCCGAAGAACGACAATATCGGCAGTACAACGAAAAGGACGAAAAGCAGGAAAAACAACACGAAAAGGAGGAAAAGAGTTGGGACGAAAAGTGGCGCCGCGACCCACTCAATGCAGCGGTGTGGGCCGTGATCATCATCTGGGCCGGCCTGGTGTTGCTGGCGTCGAACCTGGGTTTTTTTGACGACTCGTTCTTGGACGCCTGGCCCCTCTTTTTCGTCGGAGCGGGAGGCATCCTGCTGCTGGAGGTGCTCTTTCGCCTGGTAATGCCCGCCTACCGCCAGCCCGTTATCGGCAACGCCATCCTGGCCACTATCTTTTTGGCCATCGGCCTGGGCGGGCTGATCGACTGGAACCTGATCTGGGCCGTGGCGCTGATCGGCATTGGTGGGTTTATTTTGCTGCGGGGGTTGTTTGGGCAGCGGCGGGAATGAACCGTGGTGCGTGTTGCGTGGTGCGTATTGCGTATTGCGTAAGCTCAACGGCGGCAGTTACGCTCTATGGAATACGCAATACGTTTTACGTCACAACCGCCCCAGGTTGAACGTCCGAAACTCGTCCCACAGATAGCGCAGGGGCGTCCACCACCGGTCGCGGCCGATGCAGCGGTAGTAGGGCGGGCGGACGGCCAGGATCAGGTCGCCGATTTTGTAGCGGGGCAACACCGGCGTCGAGACGATCAGGCTGCCCCGCTCGCCGGGCTTCATCTCGTGGAGCATCTTGAGGCCCGGGCGAGTCCTGAGCCCCGTCGAAGGGCCGGTCTCGACCTCGAAGAAAAAGAGGTCATAGTTGGGCACCCAGGCCCGCTTCTCGTCGCGCTGCTGGCCGAACATGCCCTCGGTCGCGCCATAGATCTCGCGGATGGCCACCGGGCCGTAGAGCGCCCAGAGGGACGGCACGTAGGTCGTATTGATGCCCGGCACGCTGCCCAGGGTCACAATCTGGGTTTGCCACAGGTCCCTGGGCAGGAGGCCGTGGGCGCGCTTGACGTAGCGGCCAAAATAGACGGCCGTCGTCGCCACGCCGCCCACCAGGGTCACATTTTCGTCCTTGCACTGTTGATAGGCCAGTTCAAATCGGGCGTCCCAGTCGGCCTGGGTCTTGCCGCCACCCAGGGCGTCGATGTCGTTCTGGGTCGGCAGCGAGCGGATGGGCGTCCGCTCGGAGACAAAGCGGGTATAGATGCCCGAGCTGTAGCCATATTCCAGCTCCCGCTCGCCGACGCGTACCGTGCCGACGACCGAGGGAAAGTTCAGGTTGAGGTTGACACCCTGAAAGAGGTCAAAGCGGCCCGTGGCCGCCACGTAGTTCATCATCGCCCGCCCGGCAGCGACGCGCATCTGGAGATCGGTGGGCGTCATGGGAACAAACTTGGACTCGTCCCCGGTCGTGCCCCGGGTGATAGCCCAGCCCACCGGCTCCTCGCTCAACAGCGCATCCACCTCGCCGGCCATGACCCGGCGGATGAGGGGTTCATAGTCCTCGTCGTAGGTGGCCACGGGAAAGGCGCGGCGGTAGTCGGCCACGGTGTCGATCTGAGCGGCGCCGTGCTCCCGGCCGTAGCGGGTCTGGGCATAGATCTGGAGCAGGCGGTGGAGCACGGCCTCCTGGGCCGCCGCCGGATCGGCCACGGCGTCGTGCCAGGGTTGGAGCATCGCCTGGAGCATTTCAGCGGGAGACGGTGGATTTTGTTGGGCCATGGTTCAGCCTCCTGCTTTGCAAGGTTTTCTGGGTAGTGGTTACGTAGTAAGATGTGGGGGACGTCCCCCACATTATCACTTACCGTGTTACCACTACCGTTTTCTGAACTAGATGGCGGCCAGTATAACACAGGAACTTGAAGGAAGCAAACGATGAGGCCAGAGCTTTACGGCGAGCAACAACTGGGCGACACGACCTTTGCCGTTTTTGACGTCGAGACCACGGGGCTGAGCCCGGCCTACGGCCACCGCGTCTGCGAGGTCGCCTGCCTGCGGGTGCGGGATGGCGTCGAGCTCGGCCGCTTCGAGTCGCTGGTGGACCCGGGCCGCCCGATCTCACCCGGCGCCTATCGCGTCAACCGCATCGAGGCCGAGATGCTGGCCGGCGCCCCCACCTTTGGCGACGTCGCCGAGCCGCTGCTCGCTTTGATGGAAGGCGCCGCACTGGTGGCCCACAACGCGCCCTTTGACCTGGGCTTTCTGGCCGCCGAGCTAGAGATCGCCCGGCAGCCGCCACCCGAGGGACCGGTGGTCGATACGCTGACCCTGGTCCGCCGGGCCTACACGTTCCCCCGCAACAGCCTGCCCGCCGTCGCCCAGGCCCTGGCCGTCGAGACCGCGCCCGGCCACCGGGCACTGAGCGACGTGCTGGCGACCAGCCAGGTCTTGGAGCGCGTCCTGTGGGACCTGGACCGCCGCTGGAACGTGACGACCCTGGTCGAATTGGGTGCAGTTGCTCCCATCTACCATTATCATCTCCTGACTGGCAGGAGTTG
>CAYLZO010000413.1:0-2616 GCA_964387775.1 uncultured Anaerolineaceae bacterium | reverse complement strand
AACGCGAATTTCATCTACGTGGGCCAGCGGCTGCGCATCCCCGGCAGCGGGGGCGGCAGCAGCCGGGGCGGCGGCGCGGCGCCCAGTGGCAGCACGGTGCACGTCGTGCGGCGGGGCGAATCGCTGTCGAGCATCGGCCTGCGCTACGGTGTGTCGTCTGCGGCCATCGCCTCGGCCAATGGCCTGCGCAACCCCAATTTCATCTACGTGGGCCAGCGGCTGCGCATCCCTAGCGGCGGGGGTGGGGGCGGTGGGACCTCGGGCGGCGGCGCCAAGTGGATCGACGTGGACCTCAGCAGCCAGCGGGTGCGCGCCTACCGGGGCAACACCGTCGTTCGGAGTATGGTCGTCTCGACCGGCATCTCGCGCTACCCGACGCCCACGGGCCGCTTTCGCATCCAGACCAAGTATCCCAGCGTGACCATGTCGGGGCCGGGCTACCATTTACCCGGCGTGCCCCACTCCATGTTCTTCTACAAGGGCTACGCCCTCCACGGCACCTACTGGCACAACAACTTTGGCACGCCCATGAGCCACGGCTGCATCAACCTGACGCGGAACGACGCGGCCTGGATCTACGGCTGGGCGCCGGTCGGAACGCAGGTGGTCATCCATTGGTAAAGCGTAAAACGTAAAACATAACTCCCGGCTGCGTTCGCCGGGAGTTTGTTTTGTGTCGGCCAGTCTGGGGTTTGCTGACCCGGACAGGTCGTGTTATACTGGCCGCGATGGCTCGCGGGGAGGTAGGCGATGACAGCTTGGCACGAAGAGGATAACTTCTGGGAGACGGTGCCCATGTTCGATGAGCGCCACTGGGAGATGGCCCCCGAGCAGGTCGAGGGCGTCCTTTCGCTCCTGGACCTGGAGCCGGGCGCGCGGCTGCTCGACCTGCCCTGCGGCGTAGGCCGCCACAGCCTGGAGCTGGCCCGGCGCGGCTACCGGGTCACCGGCGTGGACCGCACGAGTGGGCCTATTCCTGATCGGATTTGCGGTAAAACTGGCTATCGATCTGCTTGCATAGGAGACATTCCCATGATCGTTGATTTGCTCACCGACCTCATCGGCCACACGCCCATGCTGCGCCTCAACCGCCTGGCCGCCGGCTTGGATGCTGAGATCCTGGCCAAACTGGAGTTGCTCAACCCCTACAGCCTCAAGGACCGCCCGGCGCTGTACATGATCGAGGCGGCCGAGCGCTCGGGGCAGCTCCGGCCCGGCGGCACCATCGTCGAGGCCAGCAGCGGCAACGCCGGCACGGCCCTGGCCTACATCGGCCGGCTGAAGGGCTACCGCGTCGTCATCTGCATGTCGGAAAACATGAGCGACGAGCACAAGCAGCGGATGCGCGCCCTGGGCGCCGACCTGGAGCTGACCCCGGCCGAGGAGGCCATCGAGGGCTCGCGGCGTCGGGCGCGGGCGCTGGCCGAGTCCCTGCCCAACGCCGTCTACTTCCAGCAGCATTTTAACGAGGCCAACGTCCAGAGCCACTTTGAGACCACGGCCGAAGAGATCTGGCGCGACACCGAGGGCCGGGTGGACGTCTTTATCCACGGCCTGGGCTCGTGCGGGACCATGACGGGCGTGGCCCGGGCGCTCAAGGCCCGCAAGCCGTCGGTGCGCTGCGTCGGCTACGAGCCGGCGGGCGCGGCGCTAATCTCCCAGGGCGAATTTGAGCCCCACAAGCTGCTGGGCATCGGCCCCGGCTTTATGCCCGGCCTCTTTGACCCCGACGTGATGGACGAGATCCGCACCGTCCACGTCGAGGATGCTTTTGCCGCCTGCCGCCAGATCGCGTTGAAAGAGGGCTTGCTGGTGGGCATCACCTCGGGCGCGTCGGCCCACCTGGCCCTGGAACTGGCCCGCCGCCCCGAGTACGCGGGCCAGACCTTCGTCGTCATCTTTGCCGACAGCGGCCAGGGCTACCTCAGCGTGCCCGGCCTCTTTGAAGCGTGATGCGTGGTGCGTGATGCGTGACGGCCACGTGCTACGCATCGCGCATCACGCCTCACGTGCCCCGTTTTGTCATCCCACTCGTTCTGTGCTACACTGGCACGGCTTTCGAGCACAGAGGATAACTAGATGAAACGAATCGCGTACACCCTTGTCTTGTTGGGAATTGTGTTGAACCTGGCCGCGGCGCGGCCGGTGGACGCCCAGACCCAGCCCCAGGGCCAGATCACGTCGCCTCGCGACCGGGCGACGGTCCGCGGCCTGGTGCCCATCGAGGGCAGCGCCACCCACGGCCAGTTCCAAAAATACGAGATCCACTACGGCCCGGAGCCCAATCCCGGCGACCAGTGGACGCCCATCGCCGGCTCGCCCTTTAGCGTGCCGGTGGTCCAGGGGCGGCTGGGCCTGTGGGATACCACAATCATTCCCGACGGCGTCTACAGCCTCCGTCTGCGCGTCGTGCGCCTCGACGGCAACTACGACGAATATTTCGTGCGGGGCATCCAGGTGGTCAACACCCGGCCGACCGCCACGCCCACGCCCCAGGCCACGGCCACCCCGGCCGGGCCAACCGACACCCCCGCCCCGACGCCGACGATCCTCATCGCCGTGCCGACCGTCGCCAGTCCCCCACCCCGCCCGCCGGCGACCCCCCTGCCCACCGCC
>CAYLZO010000412.1:0-2621 GCA_964387775.1 uncultured Anaerolineaceae bacterium | reverse complement strand
AAGTGGCGCCCAAGATTCTAGATTGGTAAAGTTCTATATTAGTGCAGAGTCCCTGTTTAGGTATCGATTGGGAGTGCCTCGTCGAGGAAGGCCAGGCCCTCGCGGAACCAGTCGGCCGTCTCCCCGCCGGCCCGGTCCGCCGCCGCTTCTAGACGCTGGCGGATGGCGGGCCAGTCGGGTTCTACGTGATAAAGATATCGTTCGGCTCCAACCGTTTCTGTCTCGATGCTCGCCAGCCGCTCCTTGACCAGCAGGTCTATCGTCGCGTCGAGGACCTCCTCGTCGCGGAGATCGGTTGGGTCGAAGCGCAGTTCGCCGTGGGTCAGTTGCCGGCTGCCGAGGTAGATGGCTGCGGCCTGGATGGCCAACGATTCCGTCTGGCGATTGAGCTGCTGCCGCTCTTCCTCCAATCGGGCCAGCGACACATCGAGCTCGACCAACTGGGTTTGCCAGCGATTGGCCAGGCGGCCCAGGAGCCGCTCGCCCCAATGCACGTTGAACAAGCGGTCCATCAGCCCCAAAAAGATGGCCAGCCAGCGGAGCAGCGTCAATTGCACGTGGTCCCAGAAGGTCAAAGGATTCGAATTCACGCCAGCCCCTCGATCCGCACCGGGTCGCCGATGTCCACGCCCAGCTCGTCCGCCGCGCTCCCCTCCCGCACGGCGATCTCCAGGCAACCGCTGCTGCCCACGTAGGCTACCGGTTCTCCCACCGCCGCGTCGGTGAAGGTGCGGCTCAAGCCCTCGATGCGCTTGCCCGCCACCTCAACGGTCAATTGTTCCTGCGGCCTCGGCTGCCGGATATTTGTAATCAAGTTGCCAAACCGATCCACGTGCAGAATTAGGCCCAGCCACGAGCCGTCAGCCTGCCGTCGGGGGTCAAGGGCGGGCAGTGAGACCAGGTCCCCGGTGGGGATCGGCTCGCCCATCTCGTCGAGGGGGACGCCGGCGGCCAGGTGGGCGGCGGCCGGGGCGAAAATGTCCCGGCCGTGAAAGGTGGCGCTGGCCTCCGGCCGGCGGAAGCGAGGCTCGATGAGGTGCACGGCCCGGCGGGGCGGATCGAGGGCCAGGGCCATCGTCAGCACACCGTTATCCGGCGCGACGTAGGTGGCCCGCTCACTCTGGACGGCGATGGCTCGACGCGTGCTGCCCACGCCGGGGTCCACCACCACCAGGTGCACCGTGCTCGCTGGAAAGTAGGGGGCGGCGGTGGACAGCAGGTAAGCGGCCTGCTGCACCGCCTGGGGCCGGATCTCGTGGGAGACGTCCACCAGGGTCGCTTCCGGGCAGATGCCCAGCATGACGCCCTTCATCGTGCCGACGTAGGCGTCGGCCTGGCCAAAATCGGTGGTCAAGGTGATAATCGGTCGAAACATGGCTGCTCCTGCGGCCGTCCGGGCGTATAGACGTGATCGGGGAACGGTCCCCCCGAGCCCGTCTACCTCTGCGACTATTGTACTTCAGAGTAGGGGGTGCGTCAAGCACGTGCAGGCAGCGACTTCCCCACGGCTGCCAGTTTCTGCCCAGGCAGGTCATGCTCTCTGCCCGTTGCCAGTTCTTGCCGACCATGCTATAATCGCATTATCGCGAGACTTGATTTGGGGGGAGGTAGGCCAAGATGAAGATCGGATTTATCCAGTTCGCCCCGGTGCTGGGCGACGTCCAGGCGACGATGAAAAAGCTCGACGAGCTCTTGCCCCTGTCCAACGGCGTGGACCTGCTGGTCCTGCCCGAGCTGTGCAACTCGGGCTACAATTTCAGATCGGCCGAGCAGGCGTGGGCGACTTCGGAAGAGATCGGCGACGGCGATTTTGTCCGTTATCTCGAATCGGTGTGCCGGGCGCGGAACTGCCACGTCGTCTCGGGCCTGAACGAGCGGGACGGAGAGCACCTCTACAACTCGGCGGTGTTGGTCGGCCCCCAGGGGTACGTGGGGCGCTATCGAAAACTACACCTCTTTATGAACGAGAAGGACTATTTCCGGCCCGGCGACGAGGGACTGCCGGTCTTTGACATCGGGTCGTGCAAGGTGGGGATGCTCGTCTGCTTCGATTGGATCTTTCCCGAGCCCTGGCGCGTGCTGGCCCTCAAGGGCGCCAACGTCGTCTGCCATCCCTCCAACTTGGTCCTGCCCGGTCTGGCCCAGCGCGGGGTCCCCATCCGCGCCCTGAGCAATCGCGTCTACGTCGTGACGGCCAACCGCATCGGCACCGAGGGCGACCTGACCTTTACCGGCCTGTCCACCATCGCCGATCCGGGCGGCGAGGTGCTCGTCCAGGCCTCGGCGACCGACGAAGCGGTCTCGGTGGCCCAGATGGAGGTCGAGCTGGCCCGCGACAAAAAGATCACGGCCCGGAACGACCTCTTTGCCGACCGGCGGGCCGAGTTTTACGCGGCCCTGGCTGCCAAAACGTAAGAAAGAGCCCCGTCCCTGTTGGGACGGGGCTCTTTGCCAGACAGAGGTCCGACGGCAAGTCGATGCAAGAGGCTACTGCCAGCCCCCCTACAACAGGCTTACGGGGTCCACGTCCACGCGCCAGCCCCAGGGCAGGGCCACGTCGCGCAGCAGCGGCGTTGGGTCCGGCGCCCGGAGGACGATCTGCCAGCGGTACCGCCCCCCCA
>CAYLZO010000411.1:0-2631 GCA_964387775.1 uncultured Anaerolineaceae bacterium | reverse complement strand
CCGCCGACTCCTGGACGGCGATCTCGGTTTCGGTCGGCCCGGCCTTGAGCATGCGGAGGGTTTCCTGGGCGGCGGCCAGTTCGGCCTGGGCAACTTCCATCCGCTCGCGGGCCTGGTCGACGCTCTGCTGCGAGGTAAACTCGTCGGCGATAAGTTGCTTTTGTCGCTCGTAGCTCTTGCGCGCCTCGGCCAGCGTCGCTTCCCAGCGGCGAACGTCGGCTTCGGCCTTCTGAACCTCCTCGGGCCGAGCACCGACCTTCAGGTCGGCCAGTCTCGCGCGGGCGACCGCCAGCGTCGCCTCTGCCGTTTGGACTTCGGCGCGGTGGACTTCGCGGCTGATTTCGATGAGTCGTTCACCCGGAATAACCGTGTCACCTTCCCGGCTGGGGCCTTTGACTTGATCGCCTTCCCGCCACGGGCAATACTCGATCGGGCCTTCCTTGGTCGCGGCGATGACGACCGAATCGGTGGCCACCACTTCGCCGCTGAGTTCCAGCCGCTGAACGATCTCGCCGCGTCGTACCGGCTGGACTTCCACCTGCAATGGTTTGGGTGTTCTCGCCGAGCTCTGCGGCGATGACCGGGCGTCCCGATTCAAAAGGCCATACCAGACGGTTCCCGCACCGGCTGCGACAACCAGCACCAGCACGATCAACAGGATTCGTTTCGAGTTCTTCTTCAAGGTCACTCACTTCCTTCCGGCTCAAGCGGCTTTGCTCGCTGGGTCAAGGACCGGCCGACGGCGCGTTCCAGCCGTGCGATAGCCGTGCGCCAGTCCAGCCGGGCCTGGATAAGCCGGTCCCGGGCGACGGTGCGTTGGGTCTGGGCGTCGATCATGCCGATGATGGAGCCGGTGCCGTTCTTGTACTCGCCCTCGGCCACGCGGGCACTTTCCTCGGCGCTGGCGACGAACCGCTCGGCGGCACCGATAGCCTGTGTGGCCTCGATGGCCTGCCAGTAGGCGGTCCAGACCTCCAGTTCCACGCCCTGGAGCACGATCCGGCGGGCGGCCAGGGCGCGATCCAATTCGGCCTTGCTGGCGTGCAACTGGTAGTTGCGGTCGAAGCCGGTGAACAGCGGCAGATCAATCGCGGCACCGACCGTCCACTGTCGTTGGTCGGGCGGGAAGCTTCGGCCGATCCAGCCAAGGCCCGTGTCGACGGCGAGGGCGGGCCAGTATCGCGACTCGGCCAGGCGAACGCCCGCCTCCTGGGTGCGCACTTGGGCCAGCGCGGAATTGAGCTCGGGGCGGTTCCCCGCAGCCTCGGCGATTAGCGCCTGCATGTCGTCGATCTGTTGCTCGTAATGCGACTCGGGCAGGTCCGCGATCTGGAAGTTGGCCGAGACGGACACGCCCATCGCCGTCGCCAGACGCCCTTGGGCGACCTCGACGGCGTTCCTCGCCCGCACCAGGTTCAACTCGGCGTCGGCCTTCTCCGTCTCGGCCCTCAGCACGTCTGATTTGCTGACCACGCCCGCCTTGTGCCGTGCCTGGGCGAGGCGAAGCTGGTAGTCGCGCTGGCGAACGGTCTCTTCGGCAAGCTGGCGAAAGCTCCGGGCGGCGAGCAGGTTGTAGTACGACTCGACCGTCAACAGGGCCACATCCTGCAAGGCGGTGTTGTGCCGAAAGCCCGCCGCCAGTACTTCGGCGGTTGCGGCGTCAACGCGGGCCTCGCGCCCGCCGCCGTCGAAGATCAACCATCTCAGACCGAACACGCCGTCGTAGCGGTTCTGCGTCCCGAAGTCCGTCTTGCCGTCGAGTTCCACTGTGTCACCGCGCGCAGCACTCGACGTGAAGCCGATGATGGGCAGGTAGTCGGCCTTGGCCCGGCCAGTGCGAGCGGCTGCGGCGCGAATCGACTGCCAGGATTCGGCCGTGCGCGGGTTGTGCTCCAGGGCGACGGTGACGCACTGGCCCAATGAAAGTGCCCGCCCGGTCAGTTCGGACGCGAGGTCCTGCGAATCATCCGTGGCAGATTCCTCCGCGTCGATCTCCGCGTCAAACGACTGTGAGCGGGATTGCGGCAGCGCATCGAACTGACCCCAAGGGTCGAGGTGCGCGCAGCCACCGAGATAAACCAGGGCAGACAGACACATGATGAGGGCCAAGCTTCTCAAGCGGTCACTCCTGAGTTTGCTGATTCCCAGTGGATGGCGGCGCATTCGAAAGGCCCATCATGCGGCCCGGACCGTGACAGGCGCTGCGCTGACGGATAAGGTCGAACAGTTCCTTTTGCTGCTCGGCGGTGAGCACTTCCTTCTCCGCCAGCAGATGCTCGACGACGAGTTCCTGCATCCGCTGCTGACCGGCGCGAATCTCTTCCTGCTTGGCCGTGATGGCTTGTCGGTCCGGGTTGTCGGACGCGATCTGATCGATCAACTCGTTTCGCAGGCGGTTCAGGTCGGCGCATATCGTTTGCGCCCGGGTGCGGAACTCCGAGATGCGCGGCTCGAGCCGTTGCCACTGCTCATCCGTCATGTTGAGCCGACGATGCAACGGGCACCATATCTCACCGTCGCCATTGCCCTTGGTGGGCCAGTGCGCCCGGGCCGCGTGGACAGCCCAGACGCTGATGAACGCGATGTTCAGGGCCACCGAAAGCACGATCAGTAAGGGGGCAATTTGTTTCC
>CAYLZO010000410.1:0-2656 GCA_964387775.1 uncultured Anaerolineaceae bacterium | reverse complement strand
AGGCAGCGGCGGTGGCCCTATCGGCCGGGCAACTATCGGCCGTCAACCTGATCTGGGCCGCCCACCTTTTCCACCTGGCCCTGCTGGCTTTGCCACCGCTGCTGGCCCACTTGTACGTGACCCTGATACCTGTGGGTGCGTCAATCGCCCGTTTGGCGCCGCGCGGGCTGGCTGGCCTGAGTGGCCTGTTGGCGCTGCCCGAAATTGCTGCGTTGGTCGCCAGCGTCAGTGAGGGGCAGGCGGTTTCCTTGCTCCTGACCTGGTCAGTCTGGCGCACGGGCCTGAGGCTGTACCTGGGATTGGCGCTGCTCACCGTCACCCTGGGGTTGGTCTATGCCTATTTCACCGCCCGTTCGGGTGACTTGCGCCGCCGGCTGCGCGGGCTGGCTTTCGGCGCAGCGATTGGTTTCCTGCCCCTGCTCTGTCTTTCGTTGCTGCCCGAAGTGCTGTGGGGCGTGGGCACTGGGCTGCCGTACCAGGTCGGGTTTTCCTTCCTGGTGCTGGTTCCTCTCTCTCACGCCTACGTCGTTGGCCGGCGTGACATCGTTTTCCTCGATCGCTTTCTCAATCGCAGCCTGGTAGTCTTTACCCTGGGGCTGACGTGGGCCGGGCTCTACCTGGGCGGGGTAGGGCTGGGCCTGGTGATTTTCCACGAATCGCCCCTGCTATATCCGATCGTGGGGGCGCTGGTGACAGCGGGACTGGCAGCCGTCTTTGCTCCCTTGCGGGAACGGGTGCAGCGCTGGGTGGACTATTTATTCTACGGCGGCTGGTACGACTACCGCCAGGTGATCGCCCAGGTAAGCTCCGACCTCAGCCGGGTGATGACTCACCAGGATCTGGTAAATTGCCTGGTGGGCTCGGCGATGGCGCGGTTGCGGTTACGAGGCGCGGCTCTCTACCTGCGAGGAACTGAGGGAGACCTCGTACTGGAGAGATGCCTTGGACTGCCGGTCGAGATGGCGACAACACGACCGGCAAAGCAGCTTGCCCTGGCGCCTGCCGGCCAGGAGTGGGGGGATGGCGTGGCCTGGCAGGTGCCCCTGGTGCACGAGGGTAGGCTGCTTGGGTTGCTCCTGCTGGGGGACAAGCGAGAAGATGATTTCTTTGAGCCGGCCGATGTGGAGATCCTGCGCACCCTGGCGGAACAGGCCTCCCTGGCGACGGCGAGCGTATTCCTGATGCACGACCTGCGGCAGGCGGTGCGGGCGCTGGAAATGACCCAAAGACAAGTGGTGGCCAGCCGGGAGGAAGAGCGACGCATCCTGGCCTGGGACCTGCACGACGGGCCGGTACAAGATCTGGTCGCCTTGACGTATCGGCTGAGTGAGTGTCGGGACCAGGCCTGGGGACATGAGCAAACCCTGGCCATAGCGCTGGAGGACGCGCGACAAGAGGCCGGGCGCATCATGAAAGCGCTGCGCGAGACGTGCGGCGAGTTGCGCTCCGATGTACTGGACGTCATGGGCCTGGGACCGGCCATGATTCAGTGCGCCTGCAAGTTGATGGAAGAGACAGACGTGGTCGTCTACCTGGATGTGCCCCGGCGTGGGCCAATGTTGGCAGACCCGTTGGGAATCACGCTGCTGCGGGTTTTCCAGGAAGCGTTGAACAACGCCGTGGAGCACGCCGGTGTCAGGGAGGTGTGGACCTCGTTCGTAGTGGAGAACGGAGGGTACGAGCTGCGGATATGGGATGAGGGCGTGGGCTTTGCCCCGCCGGAGCGGCTGGAAACGCTGGCCTTGAGCGGGCACTTTGGCCTGGTGACGATGCAGGAACGAATGGCGGCGGTGAGAGGCCACCTGGACGTGCATTCGACGCCGGGAGAGGGCACCCGGATACGGGCCTGGGGCGAGGTGGACAACACAAGACAGGCGGAAGACGCCCGCCTGGAAGCGGAGGTGTCGCCATGACCGTGCGCGTCTTGTTGGCCGACGATCATCCGGTCGTCCGGGCGGGGATCCGCGCCATGCTAGAAAAGGCCCCGGACATTCAGGTCGTCGGAGAGGCGACCGAGGGTGCAGAAGTGCAGCGTCTGACGGCCGAGCTATACCCCCAGGTGCTGCTGCTCGACCTTCGCATGCCCGGCCCGCCGGCGGAGGAAACGGTGGCCTGGGTGCGTGCTCATCACCCCGAGACCGCGGTACTGGTGCTGACTGCCTATGACGTGAACCACTACCTGGCGAGGATGGTCGCAGCCGGGGCAGCGGGCTTTGTAGCCAAAGAAGAGGTGCCAGAGAGGATCGTGGAGGCCGTGCGCCGCGTGGCGCAGGGAGAGGTGCTGTTCAGTGGGGAGCAACTGGCCCGGGCGCGCGACTGGCGGGAGGAGGTGGGCAAGCGATGGGAGAGTTTGACTAAACGGGAACGGGAAGTGTTGACGCTCATGGTCAGAGGACAGAGCACTCAACAAATCGCTGAGGCTTTGCGCGTTAAAGCGAGTACGATAGAGACTCACATCGGCAACATTCTTGCCAAGCTAAACGTAGCTTCGCGGGCTGAGGCAGTCGCCTGGGCGTGGCGGCAAAGAGTGGTGTGGGAAATGGATGATCCGAATGGTTTCACCGGCCCGATCTGGTGAAATCTCCAGGGAAAGATGGTGAAATTAGGGATGACAAACCTCGCAAAGTGTGGTAAGCTGGGACTGCCACCGGAGAGA
>CAYLZO010000409.1:265-2703 GCA_964387775.1 uncultured Anaerolineaceae bacterium | reverse complement strand
GACAAGTCCCCCCATCCCTTCACCGTCGAATTTTCCGTCGGCGACGTACGCATCACCACCCGGGTGCGGGAGGATTGCCTGGGCGACATGCTCTTCAGCACGATGCACGAGGCCGGGCACGCCATGTACGAGCAGGGCATCGCGCCTGACCTGGAGCGCACGCCCCTGGCCGAGGGCACGTCGGCCGGCGTCCACGAGAGCCAGTCGCGCCTGTGGGAGAACGTCGTCGGCCGCAGCCGGCCCTTCTGGCTATACTTCTATCCGCGCCTCCAGGCCGCCTTTCCCGAACAACTGGGCGACGTGTCGCTGGACACCTTTTACCGGGCCGTCAACAAAGTCGAGAGATCGCTGATCCGCACCGACGCCGACGAAGTGACCTACAACCTCCACGTCATGCTCCGCTTCGATTTTGAACTGGCGATGTTGGAGGGCAAACTGGCGGTCAAGGACCTGCCCGAGGCCTGGCGCGAGCGCTTCCGGGCCGACCTGGGCATCGTCCCGCCCGACGACCGCGACGGGGTCTTGCAAGACGTCCACTGGTTCGCCGATTTCGTGGGAGGGGTGTTCCAGGGTTACACGCTGGGCAACATCCTGGGCGCCCAGTTTTACGAAGCAGCCCTCAAGGCCCACCCCGAGATCGTGGACGAGATGAAAGAGGGCGAGTTCGAGACGCTGCACGGCTGGCTCAAGGCCAAGATCTATCACCACGGCCGCAAGTTCCTGGCTTCTGAGCTGGTAGAGCGGGCCACCGGTAGCCCAATGAGCATCGAGCCCTACCTGCGCTACCTGCGGGCCAAATACGGGGCGCTGTACGGCCTATGAGCTCAGTGCCGGGCTGGCGCCGGCGGCGATCAAAAAAGACGTACCAGCCGGCCGAGATCAGGCCAAAGCCGCCGACGATCCCGACCCGCACCCCCTTCTCGTCCGAGAGCCAGCCCGCCGGGCTCATCAGGGCCATGGCTACGATGGCCGAGATCGATTGCAGCCCGCCGATCTGCATCAGCAGGGTTCATCTGCATACAACCTCAGCCATTGGGATTGCCCCCAGTATATCACCCCTGGGCCAGGGTGCCATCAGCCACCTGGGTAGGTTGCCCCTGGTCAGATGGCGAGTTTTTTGCTGGCTTACGGTCCCCCGTCGTCGTCCAGGTCCTCCGGCACGCTCGGGGCTCGCCTTGCCAAAGAGCACCAGGGGCGTGATCCAGTAGGAGGGCACCAGCACCAACTCGGCCACCTCGGGCAGTTCGGAAAAGCGCACGCCCTGGGACAGCTCCTGGGCGCGAGCCAGCGCGTCTTCCAAGGCCGGGGCAATCCGCTTCTCCTCGGCGGGCAGGTCGTGTTTTTGGGAGGTTCGTTTACGGCTCTACCGTGGTCAACTGAATGAAATCGGCGCCGGTGCCGACCACGGGGAGCCGGTTATGCGTGATGGGATGATAGAGGCCGACGATGAGGCGATAGGCGACGTCGCGGGGCGCGTCGGGCGCCAATTCCAGGGGCACCGCGTCGGCCACCACCTCGCCGGGCAGCCACCAGGTGGTCGGATAGCCGCCGCCCTGGGGCACGCCATCGGCCTGGGCGCGGACGTTGCCCGCCGGGCCGAGGAGCTGGGCAAAGACGGTGTAGCTGGTGTCCATGCGCCGCTGGGCCTGCCAGTAGAGTTGCAAGTGGCAAGTGGCGAGTGGCGAGTCACAGGCGAGATCGTAGCCGAGGAGGCGGATCTGGCCGTCGAAATCGGCGTCGACGGGGTGCTCCGGGGACGGGGCGGCGAACTGGCGGCGTTCCTCGACGGGCCGGCCGTCCTCGACGTGGAGCAGGCGGGCGTATGTCCGGCCGTCAAAGAGGCGCACGACCAGGTCGGAAGACTCGACGCGGATGGGCAGGCGGGCGTCCACGTCGCGCCAGTCGTCACCCTGGACGACCCCCAGGCCAACGCTGAAGCCTGTGGTGAGCGTGTCCTGGAAGGACCTGGCCGAACCAGTAGAGCCCACGTCCCAGGGGAGGGTGCTCGTCCGGACGATCTCGCCCGGCTGCCAGCGCTGAGGCGGATACCAGAGGGTGGCAATGAGGGGCCGCAGGGTCGTGTCCTCCAGGATCTCGCCGGTGGCGTCGTCAAAGTAGAAGGGGTAGAGGCGGAGATTGGGCGGCAGGGGTTGGAGAGCGCGCCAGTAGAGCGTGACCCGTGATTCGTGATTCGTGAAGTCCAGGTCCAAGCCCAGGCATTCGAGGGCGGGCTCGCCGTCGAGGAGGAATTGGAGCTGCATCGGGTGCCGGGGCCGGGGATCGGCGGCGCGGGCAAAGGTGTAGAATTCGTCGGGCAGGGTTTTGGCCTCGGCGCCGCGCCGCAGCAGCAGCCAGCCGTCGGTCGCCTGGTCCACGCCGTACGCGCCGGCCAGCAGGTTCTCGACGCCCCGCTTCAAGTCGTTGGGATGGAGGGGCCA
>CAYLZO010000409.1:0-255 GCA_964387775.1 uncultured Anaerolineaceae bacterium | reverse complement strand
CCGCTGCTCTACGTCAAGGGCGCCCTGGAGGCTCGCGATGCGCTGTCGGTCGCGTCGAGCCAGACATAGTCGGCGTCCTCACGGCCGGCAACGTGGAGGGGAGCCGGCCGGCCGGCCACCACGCGGTCGATCATGGTCAGCCACTGGCGCTGGCTGGCGTGAGGATTGGGACGGGGCAGGGCGGCCAGCGACGCCCCGGCAGGAATTCCACCGGCCAGCGACTGGCCGATGCGGTCGTGCCCGGTGACCTCGGGC
>CAYLZO010000408.1:0-2722 GCA_964387775.1 uncultured Anaerolineaceae bacterium | reverse complement strand
GAGAACGCTCTCTCGGTCAGACTGCTAGATGTCCCCAGCTTGATACGCTCACGGCCCTCGCCTCGTCTTACAGCATCCGGCTCATCTCCCACGACTCCCGGCGGAAGCCCAGCGCCTCGTAGAAGGACAAAGCGGCCTCGTTTTCGGGGCTAACCAGCAGGTGCACGTCCGTGCAGCTCCGGGTCCGGGCGTGAGCCAGCGCCGCTGCGACCAGCGCCCGCCCCACGCCCCGCCGCCGGGCGCCGGGCGCCGGGCCGGACGTACAGCTCCGTGATCTCGGCCCAATCCTCCGGCCCGGAGACCGTCGGCGCCGTCCGCAGGACCAGCAACCCGGCCGGCGATCCGTGCCACTCCCCCACAAAGACCGTCTCCAGCCCCTCCACCTCGGCCATACGCCCCGCCAACTCGTCCGGCGACAACCCCTCGCCGTTGAACTCGAAGAGCAGGTTCGAAATCGCCTCCGCATCCCCCAATCCAGCAATCCGCACAGAGACCAGCATTTTGGTCATTGCGCATTGTGCATTGTGCATTGGTCATTGTGCATTGTCAATTGGTTTCTCGTAAACCCGGTAGGTCTTGTAAATCTCGCCCCCCAGCCGGTCGATGATGCGGTTCATCATGTCGTTCGACTCCAGGATCCACGACATCTCACAATACTCGTAGCCCTTGGCAAAGGCCGAGCGGGCCGTCTCGACGTAAAAGAGGGCGTCGACGCCCAGGGTGCGGTACTCGGGCAGCACGCCCATGATCATCAGCCGGAAGGTGTCGACCTTGCGCCGGTGCCACAGGAACTGGGCCAGCGTCAGGGGCAGGCTCCAGACGTTGGGCCGGGGCTTGGCCTTGATCAGCGCCTGGTGCACGTCGGGGACGCCCAGCGAGATGCCCGCCGGCTGGCCGTCCACCTCGGCGATGTAGACCAGATCGGGATCGATGATGAGCTTGAGCTCCTTGGCCAGGTGCTCGATCTCGGGCTCGGTAAAGGGCACAAAGCCCCAGTTCTTTTCCCAGGCGGCGTTGTAGATGACCTTGGCGATCTGGACCTCGCGGTCGTAGTTTTTCATGTCAATGTTGCGTACGACGAGATCTTTCCGCTGGCGGGCCTGTTCGGCCACGCGCACGAACTTGCGAGGCAGCCGCTGCACGTCGTACTCAAAGATGTCGGTGCGGATGAGCCAGGCGTAGAGGTCCTGGGCCTTTTCAAAGCCGGCCCGCTCGATGAAATCCCGATAGTAGGGCGGATTGTAGGTCATCATCACCACGCGGGGCTGGTCAAAGGCGTCGATGAGCAGGCCCACTTCCTCGTTCTGCGACGGATTCTCCGGCCCGCGCATGGCCTCCATGCCCTGGGCGCGCAGCCAATCCTCCGCCGCCGCCAGGAGCGCCTCGGCCACGGCGTAGTCTTCAATGACCTCAAAGAAGCCAAAGAAGCCGACCTTGTCGCCGTGGATCTCGTTGTGACGGTGGTTGACGTGAGCGCTGACCGTGCCCACGATCTCGCCGCCGCGCATGGCCAGGAAGAGCTGTTGATCGGCGTGCTCCCAGAAGGGATGCTTGCCCGGCGTGAGCAGGGCCAGGTGATCCATAAAAATGGGGGGCACCCACCGGGGATCGTCGCGGTAGATCCGCCAGGGGAACCTGGCGAACTCGCGCCGCTGTTGCTCCGTCGTGACCGGGATGACACGAACGTCGGCTGCTGCCATAGCTAACCTCCTTCTGAAAACAATGGTGACGACTGCCGCAGAGATTATACTTCAAAAGGTGAACCAAGGCAAGCGGGCAGCCCCCATCCTTGGTTCGCTGCCCTGCCTTGCGTTTTGGCCCGACGGTGATATAATGCTCTTGCTCGTAGACAAGGGTGCCAAGGGGCCAACCTGGGCCCCGAGCGAGAGGGGGATTCGGAAGTTCCTAGCCTGGGATTCTCAGCGATAAACAAACTGAAACGGGTTGGAATGCTGCACGGTTTTGCCCTGACGAAACTTCCGAAGTCTAATGTCCAAAGTCCAATCATCTATGAGGCCGCCGAGCGCAAGATCCGGCTCGAGCCGACGACGTTCGTCGCCGACGTCAAGGTCAGGCGGGCCTGAGTCAACCGGGATCGTCAGCCTTTCGCATATCGGCGGACGCCGGGTGGCCCCTCACTCAGCGGCACGGTGAAGCGGAACACGCTGCCCGCCCCCGGCGTGCTCTCGGCCCAGAGGCGCCCCCCCTGGGCCGCCACCAGGCTCTGGGCCACCGACAGGCCGAGCCCCGTACCGCTGGCAGTCTCCGCGTCGCGGGTGCGGGCCTTGTCCCCCCGCCAGAAGCGGTCAAAGACCCGATCCAGATCCTCGGGCGCGATCCCCTCCCCCGTGTCGGCCACGGCGAACTCGACGAGGCCGGCGGTGGGCCGGGCCGAGACGGTCACCGAGCCGCCGGCCGGTGTGTGGCGCAAAGCATTGACCAGCAGGTTGCGCAGCACCTGGGCCAGCCGGTCGGGGTCGGCCTGGACGGCGGGTAGATCGTCCGGCACGTCGGCGCGGAGGGCCACCGCCTGGGCTTCGGCGGCCAGGGCCAGCACCTCGACGGTCGATTCGACGACGGCGTCGGCCTCGACCGGCCGCAGGTTGAGGCGCAGTTGCCCGGCGTCGGCCAGGGCCAGCTCGCGCAGGTCGTCCACCAGGCGGCTCAGCAGGCGCGTCTCGTCGGAGAGGCGCGCCACCTCGGCCTTGTCCAGCGGGTAAAC
>CAYLZO010000407.1:0-2765 GCA_964387775.1 uncultured Anaerolineaceae bacterium | reverse complement strand
TTGTCAGATAGAGCTACCGCCTGGACCTATCACCCGACTTTCAAACTATGCCCGCAGGCCAGCCGCATCTGGCTGCTCGACCTGGAGACGCGGGAAGAACGTCCCCTGTTCGACTATGACGTGGCGCTTCACGCTCCCATCTGGGCGCCGGCAGGTCAGCGGTTGGCGTACCTCAGCCCGCTGCTGTCCGGCTTTGAGATCTATGATCTGCCAAGTGGGAAGCTGTGGCAATTCCCCAGCGAATGGGGTGCGGCACCGGCCTGGTCGCCTGACGGCAATCGGCTCGTCCTGTCCGAGATGTCGTTCGCCGGCGGGGCGATCGCGGCGCGCTTGTTGCGGATCGACCTGGCGTCCGAATCTGCCGTGCCGCTCGGCGCCGCCGACGAGTTTTACCGGGATGATTCGCCGGCCTGGTCACCCGACGGGACGTGGATCGCCTTTGGGCGGCAGTTCATTGACCCCGAGCACCGGACGCCGGGCCGGCAGTTGTGGTTAATCCGGCCCGATGGTCTCGAGGCCCACCCCCTGGTAGCCGAGCCCATGGCCGATCTCTACGGCTTTGCCTGGCGCCCCGATGGCGCCGCCCTGGCCTACCTGCAAGTCGATCTCTCGCAGGGCTTCCAGCCTGTGCCCGACGTCTCGGTTTGGATCTATGATCTGGCACGCGACCGGCCAGTCAAGGTAGCAGACGGCGGGGTGATGCCCCGCTGGCTGCCCTGACGCAGCCGCAGCCATTTTCTCGTTCATTCATCGGAAGCGCGCAAGGAGAAGGTCCGGGGCATCCTGGCTACAAAGGGGCAGCCCTGGGGACCGGGGCACGAGCCGCCACAACTCCCTGAACTGCACAGGCCCAGAGTCGCTTCGTGGGCCTTTTCGTCAGGGTGCAGTTGCTCTCATCTACCACCATCAGGTCGACACCACCTTCTTGTGAAAATCTCGCGGTTTCTAGGGAAGCCAGTCATCAATCGCAACCTGGGCACGACTCAAATCAGCGTGTTTCTCCCGTTTTACTGGTGTGGGAGATAGGAGCAACTGCACCCTTTTCGTCATCCTGGAGCTTGCCCTTTTGCACCAGGTAGGCAACCATGCCCTCCAGCGCGCTGCGCTCGATGCCCAGCCTACGGCTCAAGTCGTTCAGATTCAGCGCCGAGCCTGCGCTCTCCAGTTCGGCCAAGACTTGCTTCAACATATTGTATCTGTTCCTTCCAAAAAACCGGGGGAAAGCTGCCCACGGGCAGTCGAGACTGCCCCGGCAGCCTCCCCCCGGCCGGCCCGCAAACGATCTAGCCGATGCCCAGCAGCTTGCCGCCCTGAAAGATGACCAGCGCCACCACCCAGGCCAGCACCAACTGGCCGACGATGCTGACCCACATCCATTTCGAGCCCAGCTCCTGCCGCTCGGCGGCAACGGCCACCATGCAGGGGGTATAGAGCAGGATGAAAACCATGAAGGCCAAGGAGGCGAGGGCGCCGTGCCCGCCGCTGGAGGCCTCGAAACTCTCCTCCACGGCGGCCATCAGGGCCGTGGGCTCGGCCTCCTCCTCGCCCTCAAAGAGGTCGATGCCCACGATGAGGGGGATCGACTTGAGGGTATCGCCCACCGCCCCGAAAAAGCTGGTCACGATCCCGCCCACGTCCTGGAAAAAGGTCGTAGGCTCCGCCGCCTCTTCCTCCGCCTCCTCGGCGTCGTAGACCTGGGCCATCGAGCTGACCACCACCTCCTTGGCTACGAAGCCGGTGATCAACGAGCCGCTGGCTTCCCACTCACCAAAGCCCAGCGGCTGGAAGACAGGGGCAATGGCCCTGGAGACGCCGGCAAAGAGGCTGTCGTCCACCTCCGCGCCGGCAAAGGACCCGCCGCCGCCCAACGGGATGGCCAGCAGGATCCAGATGACAATGCTGGTGACCATGATGATGGTCCACGCCTTGCGCACAAAGCCGCCGGTGCGCTCCCACATGTGGAACCAGATGCCCCGCAGGGTCGGCATGCGGTAGGGGGGCAGCTCCATGACAAAGGGCGCCTGCTCCTTGCCCTTGAACAGCGTGCGCTTGAGCACCATGCCCAGCACGATGGCCGTGGCGATGCCCAGCAGATAGAGGGCAAAGATCACGCCGCCGGTATTCCCGGGGAAAAAGACGGTGGCAAAGAGCACATAGACCGGCAACCGCGCACCGCAGCTCATAAAGGGCACCAGCAGGCCCGTCAGGATGCGATCCTTCTCATTCTCCAGCGTGCGGGTGGCGTACAGGGCCGGGACGGTGCAGCCAAAACCGACGATCATGGGCAGAAAGCTCTTGCCGTGCAGCCCCAGGGCGTGCATCAGCCGGTCCATGACAAAGGCGGCGCGGGCCATATAGCCCGAGTCCTCCAGCACAGCCAGGGCCAGATAGAGGGCCATCAACACCGGCACAAAGACCATGACCCCGCCCACGCCGGCGATAATGCCGTCGACAAAGAGGCTCTCAACCCAGGTGCCGCCCAATCCGACAAAGCCCAAAATGCCCACGACCCAATTGGTAATCGGCCCGCCAATGACGCCGTCCACCCAATCCAGGAAGGGACCCGCCACATCGGTAGTCACTTTGAAGACGACCCACATCAGTGCCAAAAAGATGGGGATGCCCAGGACGCGGTTGGTGACGATCTTGTCGATCCTGTCTGAAAGGGTCAGGCGGTCCACAGCCGTGCGGCGCACCGTCTCGCGCACCAGGCCGTTGATCCAGCCGTAGCGCCGGTCGGCGATGACGGTGTCCACGTCGTCGCC
>CAYLZO010000406.1:0-2783 GCA_964387775.1 uncultured Anaerolineaceae bacterium | reverse complement strand
ACGATCTCGTTGGTGCCGATGGAGGCCAGGTCGCCGTCGCCCTGATAGGTAAAGACGATGAGGTCGGGATCGACGCGCTTGATCCCGGTGGCCATGGCCGGCGCCCGCCCGTGGGCCGCCTCGGCAAAGTCACACTCGAAGTAATTATAGGCCAGCACCGAGCAGCCCACCGGGGCGATGCCCACCGTCCGCTCGCGGATGCCCAGCTCGTCCATCACCTCGGCGATGAGCCGGTGGGCAATGCCGTGGATGCAGCCCGGGCAGTAGTGGGTCACCACGTCCGACAGGGACTCGGGCCGGTCGAAAACAAGGGTCGCTTCCTCTGTCATGTTCAACTCCTCTATGAGCTATCAGCCATCAGCTATCAGCCGTCAGCTACCTGCTGTTGCTGAAGGCTGACCGCTGACGGCTTACACTATCTTTTTGATCTCGGCTAACACGTCTTCCGGCAGGGGGACGATGCCGCCCATTTTGCCATAAAACGAAATGGGCACCTGGCCACAGACGGCCAACCGCACGTCCTCGATCATCTGGCCCGCGCTGAGCTCGACGACCAGGAGCTGCTGGGCCGTCTGGGTAATCTCGGCCAGGCGCTCGTGGGGGAAGGGGAACATGCTGATCGGCCGGAACAGGCCGACGGGGAGGCCCTCAGACCGGGCCTGCTTGACCGCCGTCTGCACGATGCGGCCCGCCGTACCATAGGCCACCACCACCGTCTCGGCGCCGTCCATCATGTACTCGTCGTACCGCACCTCGTTGGCCTCGATCTCGCGGATGAGACCTTGGAGCCGGAGATTCTCGGCCTCCAGGTTCTGCGCGCCGAGATAGAGGGAGGTGATCACGTTCTTGTCCCGGCCCTTGGCCCCGGTCAAGGCCCAGGGACGCTCGGGCCGCTGCGGTTCCGCCAGATCGGGAAACTCGACCGGCTCCATGATCTGGCCGATCATGCCGTCGGCGATGACGGTCACCGGCTGGCGGTACTTGTCGGCCAGGTCGAAGGCTTCGATGACCAGGTCCACCGTCTCTTGCACGGTAGCCGGCGCCAGGACGATGAGCTTGTAGTCGCCGTGACCGCCGCCCTTGGTCATCTGAAAGTAGTCGCCCTGGGCCGGCTGGATGTTGCCCAGGCCCGGCCCGCCGCGCATGATGTTGACGATGACGCAGGGCGTGAACGACAGGGCAATGTACGAGACCCCCTCCTGCATCAGGCTGTAGCCGGGGCTGGAGGTGGTGGTCATGACCCGGGCGCCGGTGCACGCCGCGCCATAGACCATGTTGATGGCGCCCAGCTCGCTCTCGGCCTGGACGAACGCCCGGCCCAACTCCGGCATGCGCCGCGACATGTACTCCAGCACCTCCGTCTGGGGGGTGATGGGATAGCCAAAGTAGGCGTCGCACCCGGCGCGGATGGCCGCCTCGGCGATGGCTTCGTTGCCTTTCATGAGTACTTTCATATCTCTGTATCCTTTCCCAGCAACCTACGCAATACGCAATACGAACCACGTAGAGCGTATTGCGTATTACGTATTGCGTTTCTTTCTGGGGGTCCGGTATACGGTGATGACCATGTCCGGGCACATCATGGCGCACAGCGTGCAGCCCGTGCACTTGTCCTCGGGGTCCACAAAGACCGAGGGCCGATAGCCCTTGACGTTAAAGTGATCGGCCATCTGGACCAGGTCGCCTTGGGGGCAGACCAGGGTGCACAGCTCGCAACCCTTGCACCGGTCCTCGTCAATCACGATGTGACTCATATTCCAACTCCTTTACAGATTTCTACCTGTCACTTGCTACTGATGACTCGTTACTTGTTACTTTGTCAGATACACACCCAGTGCCAAAGACAGCATCTTTTGCTCCGGGGGGTCGGAGCGGGAAGGCATGACGATGGGGCACTTGGCGCCCACCACGACGCCGGCCATGTGGCCCTGGGCAAAATAGGAGATGGCCTTGGCCAGGATGTTGGCCGTTTCTACGTCAGGGCAGATCAAAATGTCTGCCTGGCCGGCCACCTGGCTCTTGATGCCCTTCATCTCGGCCGCCTTGCGCGAGATGGCGTTGTCCAGGGCCAGCGGGCCGTCCACGATGCCGCCCCGGATCTGGCCCCGCTCGGACATCTTGGACAGGTTGGCGGCGTCCATGTTGGCCGGCATCTCGGGGTTGACCATCTCGGTGGCGGCCAGGATGGCGACTTTGGGCTGCTCGACACCCAGGGCGATGGCCGTATCGATGGCGTTCTGCACGATCGCCACCTTCTGGGCCAGGTTGGGCGAGACGACGATGGCCACGTCGCTGACGAGGATCAGCCGCTCAAAGTCGGGGATCTCAAAGATGCTCACGTCGGTGATGACCCTGCCGATGCGCAACCCCTTTTCACTGTCCAGGGCGGCTTTCATCAGTTCCACCGGCAGCGCCCGGCCATTCATGACCAGGTCGGCCTCCTCGGCGTGGACCATGGCCACGGCTTTGTAGGCGGCCTCGACCATGTCTCGCTCCTCGACGATCTCCATGCCGTCCAGCGTGACCCCCTGCTCGTCGGCGATGAAGCGCAGGCGTTCCGGGTCGTCGATGAGGATACAGTGGGCCAGGCCCAGGCCCCGGGCCAGGCGGGCGGCGTGCAGGGTTTCGCGCTGTCCGCCGCCCACGATGGCGACCCGCCTGGGCGCTCGATCCAGGGCAGCTTCTACCAGTTGTGCAAAATTACGAATGGTCATGCTTTCCTCTTTGATCTCCTAACCCGGATAAACCGGAACCAAAGGGCCGAAATGCTGCCCACAAGATCC
>CAYLZO010000405.1:0-2795 GCA_964387775.1 uncultured Anaerolineaceae bacterium | reverse complement strand
AGATCGTCTTCAGTATACCATCGGTAGATGGAACGGACAATCTCGGCCTCGGTCGGGCTTTCGCAGCGGATCGAAAGCCGGATGGGGCAGATCTGCGGGAGTGCTGCCTTTGCCTGCCCAGATGTGGGGGAAAGAGGCCCGGGGAACTGGGTTGGGCGAGTTTTCAGACTGCTTTTGGGCCTCATCTGCGCAGCGGGAGAGCCCTGTGTGCGCAGCGGATCGGGCCAGAACAGGCGTGACCAGAGAGCCGAAAGAGAAAAGCAGGCGTCCCAAGCAGCGTGAGGGCCCGATGAAGGGTAGAAACAAGGGGTTGAGGCAGGAGGCAACGTCCCGCCCAGAGAGGCAACTGAGAGGGAAGCTCGGGACTGGGCCAGTCGTCGCCGCTAACCGAGCGTCGTCGCTTCGTGGATGAGGCGCACCAAGGTACGCTGGTTGGCCACGAAGTCGCCCTGCAGAACAGTCACGTGGCAAGGGTCCTGGCCGTGCACAGGCATGCGCTTGAGCCCCAACCCTTCCAGGATACCGTTGCGGCTCTCGGCCGAGTTACGACGGGCGTAGCGTTCCTTCCAGGCCGGGCTGCCGTAGGGAATCTCACGAGCTAGGCGGACAGACCCGTCGGCGTGGGTGCGCCCGACGGTGGTCGTGTAGCCGTGTTTGTATTCGTCCTTCAGATAATCGCACCCAGGCACGGCCTTCTCCGGGTCCCGTTGACATCGCTTGGCACAGCGCCACTTGGCTCGTCGGCGCTGATAATCGTAACCGTTGGAATGCAGGACGTAGCCAAAGGGACACAGCGGATGTCCGTTCTCGTCGTATCCCCGATCCAGCCGGGTATTCGGGTCCTTGTCCGATTCGTGGGCGCAGATATCGACCATGCGCAGAGCGCCCGCATCCCACATCGCGTCGAGGCAGGTCTGCGTGCAGGCCCCCGCGTCGGTCAGGACCTCGCCGACCTGGAGCCAGGGGAATCGGGCCTGGAGATAGGCGAAGTTGGCCGGGAAGAGGGCCGGATCGGCGCGGGTAGCCGCTCCAAACGCGGCGGGCAGGATCCAATACGTGGCCATGTCGTCGGCCAAGAGTTGTCCGGCGTAACTGTAATACCCATAGACCATGCGGCGGATGCGAGACGGTCGATTGTGGGGCTGGGTGGGTGTGTTGGGACTCGTGCTGGCGTGCTTGTTGTTACCTGTATAGACGACGAGGCGCGCGTCTGGGTCCCAGGGCGTGGCATGGCAACAGACCTGGGCACACGCGTCGTCGTCACAGTCGCACCCCTGCTTGCCCTTCGCTTGTGCAGGGCACGGGCGCGGGGCCGGGTCGTAGCAGCTGGCCTTCACACTGGAGCAGCGCATCCGCGAACGGGCCTGGTGCAACATGCCGTCGAAGGAAAGGCTCGCTTTTTCTTCTCCCCCGGGCTTGAGGGGCAGCAAACCGGCCTGATACAGCGCCTCGATCTGCAGGGCGTTGATCTCCCTCTGGAGTTCAGGCGTGAGCTGGTTCTCGAAGTAGCGCAGACCAGACTCGGAGGGGCAGTCATCCTCAAACCCGGTACAGCGCCGCAGCGTCTGGCCGTCCGCTGGGTGGCGCAAGATGCGCAGCACCTCGTGACGGGAGAGGTGTCGCTCTCGCCGGTAGAGGCTCAGCAGATACATACTCACGGGGTGAAAGGGCACCTGCCCCTTGGCCGAGGCCACGTAGATATGAGCTGCCAGCAGGGGTTCCAGGGGGCTGTAGTCGAAGAGTCGAACGGCGATTTCGAAGGGCGAGAATGTATCGAGTGTTTCCTCACTCAGATCGTCAAACCCCAGATAGCGATAGGTAGAGCGGTAGTGTGGTTTTGGGGACGGAGGCAGATTGGGGTTGCACGGAAAGACCAGCGGGAGCTTCCGTTTCAGAGCGACCAGCGCGAAAGTCGCCAGGGCTTTTGGGTTCTGTGCCCGTTTCTCGATGGCGGTGGGTTTCTTGGTGGCGCTCATCGCTTCTGCCTCCGAGAACGCCGCAGCGCCGCGTTCTGCGCCAGGGCGCGCCGGTAATCGGCGGCCGTGTTCTTGCCCACCAGTTGGCGCAAGCGCCAGGAGTGGGCCGGATGGCGCAGCCAGGCTAGCGCCTCCTGCTGCAGCTGCCGCACCCGTTCACCCGTGATGCCCAACTCCTTTCCCAGCTTCTTCAGCGTGCACGGCGGCCGCTCTCCCAGTCCATACCGACCGACGATCACCTGGCCAAGACGTTTCGGAAGCCCACCGACCAAGTCAAACAGCACCTCCTGTACGAGATCCTCTTCCACCTTGGCCGCAGGGTCCGGCACGACCCACGACGCGTGTGCCTCCTGCCACCACACGTCGGTGTCTCGGCTCAGCTCCTTGGCCCGGCGATGAATCCGGCGGCAGATCGCCACCCAGGCATAGGTGGAAAAGGCCGTTCCTCGCCTGGGGTCATAGCCCCGGATCGCGCGCCACAGTCCGATCCGCCCCGCCTGCAGGGCCTCCTCGTATGGAATATCACCTCCTCCCTGGCGGCGAATGAAGGCGTGGATTAGCCCCTCGTGGCGAGCCATCATCGCTTCTATATCCGCCCCTTTCTCGCCGACTTGTGCACTTTCCGATTTGTCGTTACATTTAGGGTCCATGAGATTCCTCCTCTTTTGGGATTGATCAAGTGGGGACTTGTCATCTCAGATTGTGAGGAATCTCGCCCAAAAGTCAAAGCGGCGCCCCCTCGAAAACAGAGGGCGCCGCTGTATGGTGCTGGGTTGCGGATTCAGTTTATCTGGGTTGCGCTATTCGCTGCGAAAGCCC
>CAYLZO010000404.1:0-2799 GCA_964387775.1 uncultured Anaerolineaceae bacterium | reverse complement strand
CGTGCTGCTGGAGGGCGAGGATTGGGCGCTCGTGGACCCCCTCGGCCCCTCGCCCCGCCGCGAGCGCTCCGTGGACGACGTCATCGCCCGGGTGCGGCGGGTCCACGGGCTAGACCTTTAGGGTTTTGGTCGCTTGGGAAATAGACCCTAAAGGGCTGGGCGCCCTTTGTCCAAATGGACAGGGCGCCCTTTTTGCGTTATAATGGGCGGGATTTCAGGAGGCGTCCCGTGAGCATCAAGCCCGATCGCTGGATCAGGCGCAGGGTCCAGCAAAACCGCATGATCGAACCCTTCGAGCCGTCGCAGATCCGGGCCGGCGTCATCTCTTATGGCCCGTCGTCCTACGGCTACGACGTCCGCCTGGCCGGCGAGTTCAAGGTCCCGGCCCCCGAGGGCGGTCTGCTCGACCCCAAGGCGGTGCAGACCCAGGACTTTACCCAGGTGCAGGCGGGAGCATTCGATCTGGCGGCTCACAGCTTTGTTCTGGGCCGCACCGTGGAGTATTTCCGCATCCCGGCCGACGTGCTGACGTTGTGCACCGGCAAGAGCAGCTACGCCCGCTGTGGCGTGCTGGTCAACGTCACGCCCTTCGAGCCGGGTTGGGAAGGGCACGCCACCCTCTGCCTCGCCAACGTCGGGCCGCGCCCGGTGCGCCTCTACGCCGGCGAGGGGATCGCCCAGGTGATTTTCTTCCAGAGCGACGAGCCCTGCGAGGTGACCTACGCCGACCGTCGGGGCAAGTACCAGGCCCAGCGCGGCGTCACGGCAGCCCGGTTGTAGGGCAAACAAACGGCTAGTCCTGCGGATTGCCAATTTGCCCCAAAGAACGAGGGGGTCGTGGCTCCGTGTAGCTGACAGTGCAGGGGACGTCTCCTGCACTGTCAGCTACCCTCTTGCCACCACCGGATAAGGGAATAAAGATGGAAAAAAAGAAGACCCTTGACAAAGTCAGCATTCCCGAGCACGCGGCCCGCCTCAGCGAGCCCTTCACCATGATCGACCTGGCCCAGATCGACGACCTGATGCTCAGCGTCTACCTCTGCCAGGGCACGCTGCCCTACCACCGCCACCTCGACCAGGACGAACTCTTCCTGGTGCACACCGGCACCATCAGCCTGGAGACCGAATGGGGCACGGCCATCCTCCAGGCCGGCGAGCTGGCCGTCGCGCCCAAGGGCGTGGGGCACCGCTCGTCGTCCCTGTTGCGCTCGATAGTGCTCCTCCTCCAGCCGCGCTTGATGACTAACCGCCGCAACGGGGACCGGCGCCTCTTTGCCCTGGAAAAGGCCGGGAAGCTGGAAAAGGTGCGCATCCCGTCCGTCGGCCGGCAGCTCGTTACCCCCTACCATCCCGTGCCCCTGGCCGACCTCGATACCTTTGCCTTCACATTGACCCTCTGCCAGGGGACCGGCCCCCGGCAGCGGCGGGACAACCAGGCCACGCTGGTGCTGTGCCACGAGGGCTGGCTGACCGTCGAATCGGACTTGGGCCGGGTCTCGCTCGAGGAGGGGGAGCTGGCCGTCGTGCCCAGCGGCGTCGGCCACCAACTCTCGTCCGTCGGCCGGGCGCTGGCCCTCGGCGTGGAGCGCCACAAACAGCCCGGCCTGCCCCTCCCCGATTGATCCCCGCCGAGACCCCATCGAGCGCGGACGAGCGGATTGCCCAATCGTCCCACTTGTGGTAGACTATGCCGCACGCGAAAGAGGCACGTTACCATGGATGATTTTGACGTGTACGCCCGTTTCTACGACCTGGACTTTGGCGAGCGTGACGACGACCTGCTCATGCTCCAGCAGTTCGCCGCCCGCTGCGGATCGCCGATCCTGGAGCTGGCCTGCGGCACCGGCCGTGCCCTCCTGCCCCTGGCCCGCGAGGGCTATCGGATCACGGGCGTGGACGTCTCGCCGGCCATGCTCGACGTCGCCCGCCGCCGCGTCGCCGAGGAGGGGCTGGACGGACGCGTCACCCTGGTCGAGGGCGACATGAGCGACTTGCCCGCCCTGCACGCCGCAGGCGGGCCAGGGGACCTCGATGCTCGCTTCAACCTGGCCTTCGTCGCCGTTAACTCTTTCTCCCACCTGCTGACCACCGACGATCAACTGGCAGCCCTGGCCCGCATCCGCCAGCACCTCAACCCCGGCGGCCTCCTCCTCCTCGACCTCTTTAACCCCGACCTGGCCCGCCTGCTCGACTTTCGGGGGCAGATGGCCCTGGACAAGGTGATGACCGATCCCGAGACCGGCCACCGCCTGGTCAAGCTCCACGCCGAGCAGGTGGACCTCGCCGAACAGCTTTTGCGCGTGACCTACGTCGTGGACGAGCTGGACGGCGAGGGGCGGGTGCGGCGCACGCTTTTTCCTTTCACCATACGCTACCTCTTTCGTTACGAGTTGGAGCTGCTCCTCCGGCACGCCGGCTTTCAGGTCGAGGCCATCTATGGCTCCTACGACCTGGACGAGTTCGGCGACGGCAGCGAAAAGATGATCGCCGTCGCTCAGCGGCCGGACTAACAGCTTGCCGAAGGGTGTGTTCGTAGTGCGCGCTTCAGCGCGCTTTGGCGGCGACAAATCACCTACTACGAACCTGGCAACATCTCTCCGGCCGACGGCCGGACTAGAATGACGGATTGGTAGAATTGGCGGATCGTTGGAATCGATATGAGAAACGCACCCTGACCCGGCGCACTTTCCTTCGCCTGGCGGGATTGGTCGCGGCCGGCGAGGC
Organism: uncultured Anaerolineaceae bacterium; assembly: GCA_964387775.1. Taxonomy (GTDB): domain Bacteria; phylum Chloroflexota; class Anaerolineae; order JAAYZQ01; family JAAYZQ01; genus CAYLZO01. Next base: position 75 of record CAYLZO010000404.1, on the reverse strand, counting down.
CCTCGCCGCCTGCAGCCCGTCCGACACGCTGACCCAACTGGGCTTGCTGCCCAGCTCGACGCCCACACCCACGCT
>CAYLZO010000403.1:0-2813 GCA_964387775.1 uncultured Anaerolineaceae bacterium | reverse complement strand
CCCCAGAGGGTACAGGCACCCCAGAGGGTACAGGCAACACCTGCCCTCCGGCCCACGAGCGGCGCAGTTCGCGCATCAGATCCGCGTCGAACTCCTCTGCTTCGTCCCAAAGCCCGTCGAACCAGCGGCTCAACTCGGCGTGGTTGCCCTCGCCAAAGACGCGGACGTTGAGCTCGGTGTTGTGGGTCACGCCGCCCAGCGACAGGTTGGAGCTGCCGACGACGGCGGCCCCCGTTTGGGAGCGAAAGCGGGCCGGGTCGTAGTCAAAGAGGTAGGCCTTGGCGTGGAGGCGGCCCCGGGTATAGACGCGCACCTGGACCTTGCCCTCGGCGATCAGGTCGGCCAGGGAGAGGACCAGGGCCTGGGCTTCGTCGGTCTGGTCCATCAGCTCCAGCGTGGTCTGGATGGAGGCCGCCGTCTCGGCCCGGATCTGCGCTGCCCGGGGACCGGCCAAGCGCTGGCGGCGGGCGGCGCGCTGGGTCGTCTCCAGGTGGTGGTAGCCCTCGGCCAACTGCTCGATGGTCTGGCGGTTGGTGACGTTGCCGATGAGCAGCCGCAGCCCCTCCAGGTGGGGGATCTGGGCGGCGATGGCCTCAAAGCCGGACAGGAAAAAGTAGCCGACGGCAAAGTGGGCGCGCACGCTGTCGGCCAGAAAGTTGACGATTTCCGGCGCCAGCTCGCGGGTGCGGTTGTCGATGATGTCGTGGGTCATGATCAGGCAGGGGCTTTCTCCGGGACATCCGGGTCGAAACTCAAGACCAGTTCGCGACCGTCGTCGAAGCGGATGTGCCGCCCTTTGACCACCAGCGGCGCGTCCGGTGGGGCGGTGATGACCGGGCCTGTCTCGAGCCAGGAGATGTGGATCTCCAGCGGCTCCTCAGCCGCTTGCCGTTCGGCCAGCATCTCGAAAAAGGTCTGAGCCGGCAATCGGTCATCGTCTCCCGAGCGGCGCGTGATAAACTCTTCGACGAGGTGCTCGAATTCGTCGCTGTCCATCTGCCCGATGATATCTTTGTTCATGATTGTGTCCTCTCCAGTCGTCCCTTCACCATTTCTTTCCATCGCCGATAGTCTACCACGATCAACTCCTGGGTGTCAACCTCGATTCGGGCAACTTCGGGCAAGACGTCCAACACGCGATCCAGTGGCGACGGCCTGGTCTCACCGTCCAGCGCGGCCCAGAAATCTGGTTTGAGAAGCGCTACCTTCTGCCAGCGACGAGCTCGGCGGTTCCACAGGCGGGTGAGATAGAAATCGTGAGGCAGGCTCCTGCCTCGTGCTACCGTGAAAAAGTAGGTGGAGGTCTTGATGTCGCCCTGAAAGCCCATGACGACGAGGTCAAAGGGCGCCAGGCGCGCCTGGCGGTCGCGGAGGTCGTGGGCCTGGTGCGGCACACCGCTGGCTGCCAGGTCGCGCACAATCTCGATCTCGAATGCGTATCCCTTGGCAAAAGCCTGCCACCAATAGAGGCAAAAGACGAGGAAGAGCTGTGTTTCCGGCCGGCCGGGGTCATAGTAGCCCGCCTCTCGCAGGTCGGCGACGATGCGACGGGCCGTAACCGCCCGCGCTTGTTCCGCCTGTTGGGCAACGTCCTCCAAGCGGTAGAGGGCTTCGATGTAGGCGTCGGCGTAGGCTCTGTCAACCAGATCATCGTAGAGGCCGGCAAAGGTCTGTGTCCGCCCTTGCGAGATGACTCTGGCTTGCCGCAGCAGGTCCGTTGCATCCCAGACCAACGCCCAGCCGCCGCGATCCAGGCTGGTCTCGTCGCGCAAGTAGAGACCCAACACCGCAGCGTGCTCGGATGTGAAGGACGTTGGCAACACGACGTCGATAGTCATTGTCAATCCTCACCTACGGAAACCGGACCGTGATGTCCTCACAGAAGGCCCACGCCCGGTCCTTGACCGTGGCCGCGATGTCATCCACTACCTTGTACTGCGCCGCCCGGCGCATCCTGAACCTGAGGAACGCCGTGAGCCGCTCGCCCTCGCGCACCTCGACAGAGACGCTGTCCGCCCGCGAGGTGAGTTTCTTGCCCGCAGAGCGGAGCGCACGTTCTATCTCGTCGTGGGAATGCGGCGCGCACAGGACCTCAACTTCCACGTGCATCGTTCAATTCCTTTCATGACGGGAAGGCGTCTGATTCACGAATTGCACGAAAGGGCACGAAAAGCGCGAAAGGTTTCGTGTGTTTCGTACGAGTTGGTGTTCTTGGCAGTCCAAGCTCGTCATCTCCCTCGTCCCTGCTCCTGGGGCGTGTGCACAAAGCGCCGCATCCCTAGTGGCTTCTCGCCAAAGTTCACCAGCAGCAATTCCCGCTACCTGCAATTTCTCCACCTGGCACCCAGGACAAAGCAGGCCTGCATTCCCACTCGGAAGTAAAGGGCGGCAGCAGGCGTGCTGAAGATCTGAGATTTCGCCCCCCTCGACTCCCAAAATGGACGAAAGAAGCATCGCCATCCCCGTCCTCTGCAAGAACCCCATTGACCAGACATAGCGAGACAGAGGAGCCATGGAAATAGCTTCTCGCTTCTGTTCTGCTGTGATAGGCCACGCTGGGCACTGACCTATGGCCTTCAAGATGAGTCATTCAGGATCACCAAGCCTTCAACCCGATAGCCATACAGCAGCGCCCTGTAGATGTCCTCCATGGAATCGAAGGGCAAGCTGTAGAACAGGGCCCGCACGTGGTCCCACAAGCTTCTGCGGCTGCCTTCTTTGTTCAGTACCGCCTGGAATAGACGGCAAGCCAGTTCCAGTGTCTGGTCTACCAGAAAGGCCAACATCATGAGCAGGGTGAACACCACGGACAG
>CAYLZO010000402.1:0-2845 GCA_964387775.1 uncultured Anaerolineaceae bacterium | reverse complement strand
CGCTTGCCAGGGTTCCAGGTGACAATCCCTCTACAGGGATTCATGCCTTTCGGACCCTGCCAACAATGTTTTAAAGGCTGGGGTTACAGGAAAGTGACAATCCCTCTACAGGGATTCATGCCTTTCGGACTGCAGATTTTTTACCCCCCTCAAAGCTCCCCCATGCTCCCCCATGCTCTACCAAACGCCTCGATCTCTAGGGGCTTGCGGGGCAGAGGATCGAGCAATCGATTTCTATACATTTCAAGGCCGCCCTGAACCATTGGTTCATACCTCGCGCCGTCGATCTCTGCCGTTCTCCTCACGCCAGCTCTCCCATCCTCCATTTGCGGGGCAGATCCGCCCCAATGCGCCCCAGGTTGATCTTTGAAGCCCCTTGCGCTATACTGGGGCACGCACACTATACCTCAATCTCGGGAGGTTGTCAAGCGTCGGCCGGCCATCTCGAGGCAGAGACCTGGACTGCCCCGACCGGCGGAACTCAATTGTGCTCGGGTTGGATGCCAGGGATAGAATCGCCGACGGCGCGGTCTTGGGCCGAATAGACGACGATGGCGCGCGCCAGTTGGGGCTGATAGACGGCAATCCAGGGCGCGGCTCGATAGGTCAGCCCCAGGCTGGTATAGAGCCAGTGAGGCAGCTTGCCGCTGAGCACTATGCCCACGTTGGCGGGCACACGCGGGACGGTCAAAGAGTCGAGTTCGCTGTAATCGAGATGCGCCGTGGGTAAGGCGCCCTCGATGTGGACAAAATCGGTGTGGTCCTCAAGCCGGACCTGAAACGGCGATTCGGGCCGGGGAGCGCCTGGCGACAGAGAGATGGGACGCACCCAGCCCAGCCGGGCATCGAATTGATAAAACGGCGCCGGCGTAGCCAGCAACGCGACCGCCGCGTATAGCCAGTTGGGACCCCGGCCATAGAGCCCCAGCGGCGCCGCCTCGGGCAGATAATCCAACAGCCGGGGCAACTGGCCCGGTTCCCAGATGGCCTGGCTGCCTTCGAACTGAAGATCAAAGGTTCCGGCCAGCCGGTCCAGGTCAATCACAATTTCAGCGGGACAGAGCCGTTCGTGGATGGTGTACAGATGCGCTGGATCATAATCCAGGAGGGCGGCCAGTCGTTCGACCAGCGCCTCAAACGTGGGGCCGGTTGCGTCGCGTCCCCGCTCCAGGCCGGTGAGGGTCCCGCGCAGCACGGCGCCCCGGTCGAGCACGACGTCGTCTCCCTGCAAGCGAGAGGTCAAGTCGGCCACCACCGGCAGGCCGTGACGCGCCACCATCGACAGCCACCGGCTGCGGGATGCCGGGTCGGGCGTCAGGAGGACGGCGTGGGTGCAGCAGGCAAAGATGCGTTCCTGGTAGGTCGTGGGCCGTCCGCCGGCGTCGACCAGGACCGGCAGGTGCCGTCCGGCCACGCTGGCGCACACAAAGTCGGTGAACGCTGGCGTAAATGGCCCCTTGCTACGCAGCAGGCGCACCAACCTTTGGGCGGCTTCGTTGGCCCAATCCCCCTCGCCGTCGGGCGCGGCGCGCACCACATAGTGGGCTACGCCCCGCTGGCGCAACGCCTGGCTCAGGCTGTAGGTCAGCACCGACTTGCCGCTGTGCGGCGGCCCGCCGATGAGGATGGCTGCAAAGTCGTCCACGTCTTCCTCCACCAGAGAACGAGAGGATGAAGCCAAAGGAGTTGAACCCATGTCTCCATCGGACTATGTCATGGTCGCTACCCTGGGCGGCCAGGCCCAGGTCGTCACCTTTGCCCTCGATGCCTTGCTGGCCCGGGACGAGCGCGTCACGGACGTCCTCGTCGTCTACCTGGCCTCCTACGCCGAATCCCGGCGCACCCGCCGGGCCCTGACCCAGCTCTCGGACGAGTTCGCCGGCGACATCTATGCCGGCCAACCCTGCCGGCTGCGTCTCCAGCCGCTACGCCACCAGGGCCAAAAGCTGGACGACATCCGCGACGAGGCGGCCGCCAACGCTGCCTGGAGCGCCGTGTATCGCCTCATCGCCAGGCTCAAATCCCGGGGCAGCCGCCTCCACGTCTGCATCTCGGGCGGGCGGCGCATGCTGGCCCTCCTGGCCACCTCGGCCGCTATGCTCCATTTTGACCACAACGACCGGCTGTGGCACATGTATACCCCGCCGGATTTCCTGGCGCGCGCCCGCGACGGGGCCATCCTCCACGCCCGGCCGGAGGACGGCGTGCAGCTTCTGCCCGTTCCCCTCGTGCCCTGGGGCGCCTACTTTCCCGCCCTGCGCGCCCTGACCCAGACCTCGCCCCTGGAGGCCGTCGCCGCTCAGACCCGCTGGCTCGACCAGGGCGAGCAGATGCGCTGCCGGGCCGTCGTCGAGGCGCTCACCTCGCGCCAACTGGAGACCCCCAAAGCCTTTGCCGCCGGTCAGAATCCCCAGCAAGTGGCCGAGACCCTGTGCGTCACCGTCAAGACCGTCCACGCCCACAAGACCGTCATCCTCGGCGAGTGCCGCAACGCCTGGGGCTTGCCCGACGGATTCCGCCTGGACTACTATTTCTTGCGAGAAAAGTTTGGCCCCTACTTCCAGCTCCCACGCGGGCCGGTCCGGCCGGCTCAGGTCCCGCCCTCTCGATGATACCATAGAATACCAGAGAGCACATTGGAACAAACTCCAAGATTGTTTGGATTGATCTCTATTGCCCGCGCACGCCCCGTATGATACACTGGCAATCGTGAATCACAGATCGTTCGTTCGACAGATCAGCAAACGGCCTCCATGCCCCTAGCCCTTTGCCCTCTCCGCCCGGAGGGGGCAAAGGGAGTTGGCGCGACATGGCAGGATGGGCGTCGGTCGGGCAATGTCATCGG
>CAYLZO010000401.1:0-2861 GCA_964387775.1 uncultured Anaerolineaceae bacterium | reverse complement strand
GTCAGGTCATCGGCCCCGGCGACGATGGTTTGGAGCGCCTCGGCGCTATAGAAATCGCCCAGGGGCGCGCGGCGATCTGTGCCGACGTCGAGCAGCGCCCAGCCGTCCACGTAGACTGTCGGGTTCTCCGGTGTGCCCCGGCGCATGGGGAATTTGCCCTCCGGCCCGACGGCCAACCAGTCCAGATAGCCCTCGCTTAGCCAGAACGTGACGAACTGCTGCGCGGCGGCCGTGTCGGCCCCGGTGGTGATGCCCATGTATTGCACTTTGCCGAACTGGGCCGGGCCGCCATCCGGCCCGGAAAAGGCCGGCACAAAGCCGCTGTTGCGGGCGACAAAGGCCGGGTCGCCGGCGCACTGTGGGCAGTTGGGCAACGCCGAGTCTACCAGGCCCGCCATCTCGTCCAGGATAAAGGGCGACCACAGCACCATGCCCGCCTCGCCGGCCAGGTAGGCCGCGCGGGTCTGGTTGTAAAAGGTCGCGGTGTCCTTGGGGCCGTAATTCGCCATCAGGTTGGCGTAGGTCTCGATGGCCGTGATCATCTCTGGCGTGTCGAGCGTGACGTGGCCCTCGCCGTTGGTCAGGTGGACGCCGTTGGCCAGCGCAAAGTGCTCGAACGTGCTCTGTGTGTGCGGGTGGCCTGGATCGGTGCCGGCCATGATGCCTGTGACGCCGCTCTCTTCCAGCGCCATCGCCGCGGCCACGATCTTGTCATAGTCGGTGGGCGGCTCGAGGCCCAATTCCTCGAACAGGTCTGCCCGGTAGATGAGCAACTGTCCCCACCCATCTGATGGCACGGCGGCATAGCCCTCGTCCACGGCGACCATCTTGAGCGCGCCCTGGGCAAACGTGTTTACGTCGAGCGCCTCGACCACGGCGGTAGCCGCCTCGGCGTCCAGGATGCCGTCGCCGTACCACCCGCCGACGAGCGTCACCGGCACGAACACGACGTCGGGCAATGTGCCGGCGGCAGAGTTGGCGACCATAATCGTGCCCATGCTGACCTGATCCACCAGTACTAGCTCGACGCGGATGCCGGTCTCGGCGGTGAAGCGGTCAATGATCGCCTTGGTCTTGGCGGCGCGGTCGGGCTGCGTCTCGAAACTCCAGAAGGTGAGCGTGGGTTGGGTAACCGGCACTTCGACAGTCTGGACGACCGTTTCGCCCGGCACCTCGACGGTCTGGATGATGGTCTCTCCCGGCACCTCGACGGTGACGGCCTGCTCCCCGCCGCCGCAGGCGGTCAGCGCCAGCGCGACGATGAGCGTCAATGCTATACCTATGTACTTTTTCTTCATCTTTCTTATTCTCCTTTTTCAGTTTGATTCTGTTTCACAACGCAAGCTGTGGGAACATCGTGCTGCAAGTAGTCGAGCAGCAAGCGGCGGGTCGCCAGCGCCTCGGCGTAATCGTTCAGCTCGATCGTCCACCAGGCGCAGCGAGTCGCCAGCAGTCGCTCGACGACCGGCCCCAGGATGTGCATATCCTGGGGCGGATAGTGCCGGTCGGTCTCGCGCTCGTACACGTGCGCTTCGCACAGCCGCTCGGCAAACATCTCGACGAAGTCAGGAACTGTCAATTGGCCGTCCAAGACGCGCTGGCACGAGACCGCGTGCCCCACGTCCAGCGTGATCGACGCGCCAGATGCGTGCGCCCACGCAACGACGATCTCCGGGTCACTGGTCGGACCATGGCGCAGGTTCTCCAGACAGACGGTGATTCCCAGTTCGCGCGCTCGCTCGACCAGCCGCGAGAGATTGTGCACGACTACTCTGGGATCGAAGGGAAGATCTCGGTTGAGGTCAACATGAACAGTGATGACCTGCTCGCCGCGCCCCCGTATCGCTTCCAGCGCAGCCAGGTGAACATTTAGCGCACACCCGGCGACCTCGGCGTCGGCGTGACCAAGCTCATGGCGCGGGAAGAAGGCGTGGTAACGCACGGGGATGCCGTTCTTGAGCAATGGATCCACGTGCGTTGGCAGCGTGTGGAACGCCTCTGGGTTGGGCGAATATTCCAGGGCAAACCCGTGTTCCGCGATCCAGGCAAAGCGGTCGGGGTAGGTGTGCCAGTGAGCCGAGATCGCCAGCATTGGAAGAGCCGACAGTTCTGATCGAGTCATTGGGTCAGCGTCAGCTTGAATTCGTCCCCCAGATTCTCCGCCTTGACCTTGCAGCCGAGTTTCTCTGCCGTGCGCTGGACGTTTTCCCGCAAAGTGGGGCGAGCAGCCCGATGACGGCCCCGGCCAGGATGCTCTCCAGCGCGAGACAGAGAAACGGGTCAGCTTTTCGGACATGATATCTCCCTCCTTGTATATTTCCACGCATCCCGCGGCCCCGGCACCACGGGGGGTACGGCGTGGTCACGACAAAAGCCGCCGCCAGCACAGACTGGCGGCGGCTTGGGAGTCGATATCACGTCCGTTCAGGACATGACCTCTCTGCCATCCCCCAGGAGGTGCGGGCGAACCGGCAAGCACCGACCGGCGCTCCGGTTTCGACTTCAGGTTCTACAGTCGCACGAGACCCACGTGGTCACCATCGACACTCAAATCCTCCTGGGCAGTTAGGCGGTTGAACGCCTATTGCAAAGCCATGACGGTCGGCATCAGCCGTTGTCAGGCATTTACTTTGATGTCAGCAACCAGTTGTACAACAACAAAATTGACGGCATGATTCACAATCATAACCAATAGATATGATTGACATACTATTGTCTAATTATATCGGAAAGTGGGCAACTCGTCAAATCCTGGGCAATCGCAAGAGCAATGGCGGTGCGCCCATCAACAAGGCGCTGTCTGGAGGGGAGGCTAAAGATTTGATTTCATTATTCTGTCGTCCGTTTTCCTATAGCAAGAG
>CAYLZO010000400.1:0-2912 GCA_964387775.1 uncultured Anaerolineaceae bacterium | reverse complement strand
TCTCTCCGGTGGCAGTCCCAGCTTACCACACTTTGCGAGGTTTGTCATCCCTAATCTCACCATCTTTCCCTGGAGATTTCACCAGCCCTGGCCGGTGAAGCCGTTCGGATCGTCCATTTCCCACACCACCCCTTGTCGCCACGCCCAGGCGACTGCCTCAGCCCGCGAAGCTACGTTCAGCTTGGCAAGAATGTTGCTGATGTGAGTCTCTATCGTACTCGCTTCAACGCGCAAAGCCTCAGCGATTTGTTGGGTGCTCTGTCCTCTGACCAGGAGTGCCAACACCTCCCGTTCCCGTTCAGTCAAACTCTCCCATCGCTTGCCCACCTCCTCCCGCCAGTGGCGCGCCCGGGCCAGTTGCTCCCCACTGAACAGCACCTCTCCCCGCGCCACGCGGTGCACGGCCTCCACGATCCTCTCTGGCACCTCTTCTTTGGCTACAAAGCCCGCTGCCCCGGCTGCGACCATCCTCGCCAGGTAGTGGTTCACGTCATAGGCAGTCAGCACCAGTACCGCGGTCTCGGGGTGATGAGCACGCACCCAGGCCACCGTTTCCTCCGCCGGCGGGCCGGGCATGCGAAGGTCGAGCAGCAGCACCTGGGGGTATAGCTCGGCCGTCAGACGCTGCACTTCTGCACCCTCGGTCGCCTCTCCGACGACCTGAATGTCCGGGGCCTTTTCTAGCATGGCGCGGATCCCCGCCCGGACGACCGGATGATCGTCGGCCAACAAGACGCGCACGGTCATGGCGACACCTCCGCTTCCAGGCGGGCGTCTTCCGCCTGTCTTGTGTTGTCCACCTCGCCCCAGGCCCGTATCCGGGTGCCCTCTCCCGGCGTCGAATGCACGTCCAGGTGGCCTCTCACCGCCGCCATTCGTTCCTGCATCGTCACCAGGCCAAAGTGCCCGCTCAAGGCCAGCGTTTCCAGCCGCTCCGGCGGGGCAAAGCCCACGCCCTCATCCCATATCCGCAGCTCGTACCCTCCGTTCTCCACTACGAACGAGGTCCACACCTCCCTGACACCGGCGTGCTCCACGGCGTTGTTCAACGCTTCCTGGAAAACCCGCAGCAGCGTGATTCCCAACGGGTCTGCCAACATTGGCCCACGCCGGGGCACATCCAGGTAGACGACCACGTCTGTCTCTTCCATCAACTTGCAGGCGCACTGAATCATGGCCGGTCCCAGGCCCATGACGTCCAGTACATCGGAGCGCAACTCGCCGCACGTCTCGCGCAGCGCTTTCATGATGCGCCCGGCCTCTTGTCGCGCGTCTTCCAGCGCTACGGCCAGAGTTTGCTCCTGTCCCCAGGCCTGGTCCCGGCACTCACTCAGCCGATACGCCAGGGCGACCAGATCTTGTACCGGCCCGTCGTGCAGGTCCCAGGCCAGCATGCGTCGCTCTTCCTCCCGGCTGGCCACCACTTGCCTTTGGGTCATTTCCAGCGCCCGCACCGCTTGCCGCAGGTCGTGCATCAGGAATACGCTCGCCGTTGCCAGGGAAGCCTGTTCCGCCAGGGTGCGCAGGATCTGTACATCGGCCGGCTCAAAGAAATCATCTTCTCGCTTCTCCCCCAGCAGGAGCAACCCAAGCAGCCTGCCCTCGTGCACCAGGGGCACCTGCCAGGCCACGCCATCCCCCCACTCCTGCCCGGCAGGCGCCAGGGCAAGCTGCTTTGCTGGTCGTGTTGTCGCCATCTCGACCGGCAGTCCAAGGCATCTCTCCAGTACCAGGTCTCCCTCAACCCCTCGCAGGTAGAGAGCCGCGCCTCGTAACCGCAACCGCACCATCGCCACGTCCACCAGGCAATTTACCAGATCCTGGTGAGTCATCACCCGGCTGAGGTCGGAGCTTACCTGGGCGATCACCTGGCGGTAGTCGTACCAGCCGCCGTAGAATAAATAGTCCACCCAGCGCTGCACCCGTTCCCGCAAGGGAGCAAAGACGGCTGCCAGTCCCGCTGTCACCAGCGCCCCCACGATCGGATATAGCAGGGGCGATTCGTGGAAAATCACCAGGCCCAGCCCTACCCCGCCCAGGTAGAGCCCGGCCCACGTCAGCCCCAGGGTAAAGACTACCAGGCTGCGATTGAGAAAGCGATCGAGGAAAACGATGTCACGCCGGCCAACGACGTAGGCGTGAGAGAGAGGAACCAGCACCAGGAAGGAAAACCCGACCTGGTACGGCAGCCCAGTGCCCACGCCCCACAGCACTTCGGGCAGCAACGAAAGACAGAGCAGGGGCAGGAAACCAATCGCTGCGCCGAAAGCCAGCCCGCGCAGCCGGCGGCGCAAGTCACCCGAACGGGCGGTGAAATAGGCATAGACCAACCCCAGGGTGACGGTGAGCAGCGCCAATCCCAGGTACAGCCTCAGGCCCGTGCGCCAGACTGACCAGGTCAGGAGCAAGGAAACCTCCCGAGGAATACTCGGGTCCGCCTGCCCCTCACTGACGCTGGCGATCAACGCGGCAATTTCGGGCAGCGCCAACAGGCCACTCAGGCTGGCCAGCCAGTGCGGCGCCAAACGGATGATCGACCCGCCAATGGGTATCAGGGTCACGTACAGGTGTGCCAGCAGCGGCGGCAAAGTCAGCAGGGCCAGGTGGAAAAGGTGAGCGGCCGGGATCAGGTTGACGGCCGATAGCTGCCCGGCCGACAGGGCCGCCGCCGCTGCCTGTCCCATCCAGAAGAAGGCCCGGCAGACGGCGACCCGAGGCCGCAAGACAAAGAGGGCCACGCCTGCCACCCAGAAGCTGAACGCCACCAATACCGGAACGAGCCGCCAGAGAAGCTCCGATGGGCCAGGCGCAGCCAGCAGCAAGGGGAACTCGTGGATGTCGGTACCACGCCGGATCGTCAAGACAACCTGCTGGTTGGGACGGTGCCTGGCATACGGCGGCACGCTGCCCAG
>CAYLZO010000399.1:0-2927 GCA_964387775.1 uncultured Anaerolineaceae bacterium | reverse complement strand
GGATCTCCACCGCGAAGGTATGGTGCGTATCGTCATAGTCCGTCTCTGTGGTGCGGCCGTCGGAGGGGGTGACGAGGCGCACAATGTTGCCCCAGTTGCCGATTTCTTGTTTCAACTCGCCATAGTCGGCATAGACGGTCTCGTGTGTGGGGTTGCCGTCACCGTGGCCGAGAGCGATGGCGTCACCGTCGGCGTAAAAGTCGGCATCGTGGTAGGGGAAAGGGTCGGGGTCATCGTCGCCGCAGGGACAGCCGTCGGCTTTTTGGGCTCGAGCGTAGGTGCTACCGGTGTGGCCGTGGGCCGGCCAGGCCTGCCTTGGAAAGAAGACACCCGGCCTTCTGATTGTGACGTGGCAGGCGCAGCCGCCAGACTCACGGGACTGACAACCATGGAGAGAACAACCAGCATATTCAGCAAAAGGCCAAGGCACCTGGGGGAACGTCGAGCTGTCATCAAATACCTCCTCGTGACTCTGTCCCTGCTCTGGGACAGGGGTGAATGGAGGTATTATACCACAACAATCCCGCCTGGAGTCTATCAGGTTTATATCAGTTCAGTCCACAGCCCGATAGCCGATGCCCCGGACAGTCTGGATGTAGCGGGGCCGGTCGCAAGGATCGCCGAGTTTCTTGCGGAGGCGGCTCACGGCGTTCCGCACCGCGTCGTAGTAGAGGGGCGATGGCTCGCAGTCCCAAACCTCAGTCAACAACTCGTCGTAAGAAACGCATCGCCCCTCGCGACTCATGATCTGCAGGAGTATTCTAAACTCCTGGCAGCTCAGGGACAGCTCTTCCCCATCCTGCCAGGCCTGCCATGTGGACGAATCAAGCACCAGATCACCTGCATCGACACAGTGAGCATCCCGCACCTTATTCAACGCCTGCTCTATCCGGTCCTGTACGTCTCGAAGGACAAAAGGCTTCCGGATATAATCCAGTACGTCCATATCCCGCAGCGCCCGCACCGCATCGTCCACCTGCGCGTAGGCCGTAATCACAACGATGCCCATGTTCGGGGCAAGCACCTGCAATTGGGGAACCAATTCCAGGCCCGACATCCCGGGCAAGCGAATGTCCACCAGGGCAAGGTGAAAACGTGCCCGCTGACAAGCTCGTAGTGCCTTCTGGGGATTGGGTACGGTCGTAACTTCGCACAAGGGGGTCAGGTAATCGGCCAACAACTCTCGAATGTCCGGTTCGTCGTCTACGACGAGAACCTGGGGGGTATATGCTTCTACCACGTCTCCCCTTCCTCCCAAAGAATGCTACGGTTAACCTGTGGCCGGCCTTGGCCAGGATCGGTGCCTGACGGCACGATGCAACTCCGTCTCTACCGCAGAACCCGCTCGTCGCCCACCCGCCGCGTGACGCGCTGCTCGTCCAGGTAGCCCAGCAGGGCCAGGGCGTACTTGCGGCTCGTGTCAAAGAGGTCGCGGGCCTGGGCCACCGTCACCGAGCCCTCGGCCTCGATAAAGGCCACCACCCCGTCGCGCATCTCGTCGTAGGTCTCGGCCAGGAGGACGACGTCCTCGCTCAACTGGACCAGCGTGCCCCGCTCCACCAGGGCCTTGAACACCTCCTCGCCCACCTGCGCCTCGCACTGGCTCACCGAGGGCGTCGTGTAGGGCGCCTCGCGGAACGCGTGCAACAGGGCGTCCACGGCCTGCTGCTGCCGGGGGCCGAACGCGACCCGGTGGTGCGTCAGGCGCAGCGCCCCCCGCTCCTCGACCAGCCAGCCCTCCTCCGCCGCCCGCTCCACGATCTCGTTAAAGAGCCTCGGCGTCAGCCCCTGGGCGAAACGCCCCAGGCGGCTCTTGACCTCCTCGCGGGGCATGCCCGTCCGCAGCGGGTAGCGGCGGTGATAGTCGCCCAGCAGCGCCTCGATCCGCTCCCGCAGCGCCCCCCAGCCGGAGCGGGTGACGACAAAGGCCGACTCGGGCACGGGGGCCGGCGGCTCGCCGCCCGGGGGACGGCCCAGCACAAAGACCTGCCCCTCGCCGACCAGCGTGTCCAGCGCCGCGCGGGCCTGCTCCTTCGACATCCCGCCCCGCTGGAGCAGCTCGCGCACCTCGCCAGGCTGGCGGCGCTCCAGCGTCTGGAGCAGCACCTCGTCGGGCGTGCCGTGGGCCAGCGTCTCCAGCCGCTCGATGACCTCGGGCCGGAAGCGGCGGTGGCGCCGCCCCGGAAAGGGATTGACCACCCGCCCGCCGCCGATGGTCACGCTCGGCGAGGGCTGGCGGATGATGTAGCGGTCGCCCTTGGCCAGGGCCACCGGCTCGGCCAGGCGGTACTGCACCCAGCCCTCCTGCCCCGGATGGAGAATTTTCGCGCCCAGGAGCCGCACCCGGGCCTGGACCTCGGCCGCGCCGCTGAAAAAGTTGACCGGCGCGTTGTGCTTGAGCGGGTTCGGCACGTCGGGCAGGTAGCGCAGGTGGCAGTCGACCAGCGTCGTCGGCCGCAGCCAGTCGGGCGTGGTCAGCACGTGGCCCCGCTCGATCTCGTCGGTGCCCACGCCCGTCAGATTGACGGCCACCCGGCTGCCCGGCACCGCCGTCTCGATCTTTTCCTTGTGGGTCTGCAAGCCCCGGATGCGCGCCTCCAGGCCCGAGGGCTGGATCTCGACCTCCTGGCCGGCCGCCAGTGTGCCGTCGCTCAGCGTGCCGGTGACCACCGTGCCGAACCCGGCCACGGTGAACACCCGGTCCACCGGCAGGCGGGGGCGGCCCACGTCCCGGCGGGGCGCGCTCTCGCCCAGGTAGCGGTCCAGCGCCGCCACCAGGTCGTCGAGCCCCTCGCCCGTCCGCGCCGAGCAGCGCACGATGGGCGCCTCTTCGAGGACGGTGCCCTCCAGCGTGTCGAGCAGGTCGGCCTCCACCAGCTCCAGCCAGTCCTCGGCGTCGAGGGGCGGCACCGCGTCCACCTTGGTCA
>CAYLZO010000398.1:0-2934 GCA_964387775.1 uncultured Anaerolineaceae bacterium | reverse complement strand
TATGGGCATATGCTCAAAACCAGTATACCTCACTTTTGTGGCCCTGTCAAACCCGGTAGATTTGACAAGCGGTCCACTATGTGTTATTCTCTGCCCGGTTTCACAGCGCCGGATGTTCCGAGCGCTACCACGATAGGAGGACGCCTTTGGCGGTCTTCTAAAAAAGACGTTAGGAGGTCTTCAAGATGGACTACGAAATGATCGAACGCGAGACAGACGAAATGGCGGAAACCGTCGAGATCGTCACGGAAACAGACGTGGAATTGTCTGGGGCCGAGGAGGAGGGGATGCAGGCGGTGGAAGTCACGACGGAGGCAGAAGTGGAGCTGTCTGGAGCTGAGGAGGAAGGGACAGCGGCGGTAGAGGCTACGGCCGAAGCAGAGGAGGAAGGGACAGCGGCGGTAGAGGCTACGGCCGAAGCAGAGGAGGAAGGGACAGCGGCGGTAGAGGCTACGGCCGAAGCAGAGGAGGAAGTGGTCGAGTCCCTGGACGATACCTCTGGCGCAAATGGTGAAATGACCGGAACCGTCAAGTGGTTCAGCCGCATGAAGGGCTGGGGCTTTATCGAGCCCGATCAGGGCGAGAGGGACGTCTTTGTCCACTATGAGAATATCCTTGGCGAGGGGTTCAAGAACCTCGAGAAGGGCGAGCGCGTCCAGTTCGAAGTGCTGGATACCCCCAAGGGGCCGAAAGCATTGCAAGTAAGCTCTTTGATGTAAGGCAACCAAGTTTGTTCTCGCCCCGGTGATTCTTCACCGGGGCGTTTTCTTTGCGCCGGGATGCGTTTGACCCGACACGCCGGGCAGGGTATAATGAGCGAACATCTGCAAGCTGTCGGCTGATGGCTGATAGCTGATAGCTGCACGCTATCGAGGGAGTCGATCTTGTCTCAGAATCTCTTTTTGGGCGACCGATCACCCGTGTCGCCCGTGGACGTCCGCATCGAGGGGGTGGGCGTCAACGCCCTGGACTGGCGGCGCGTGGACGTGGCCGTGGACCTGACGCCCTGCCTGCAACCGGTCGAGGTCGAGATGGTCATCGTCGGGCCGGACGATGCCGAGGTGAGCAGCGTCAAACTGATCCGCAACCGGGAGTGGACCCTGGACAAGGTCATGCACCTGCGGCAGGACCCGCTGCCTGGCGAGCACATCCTCCACGTGGGCGTGTTTCACAAAGGGGAGTTGGTGACCCGCGCCGCTCGGCGCTTTGTCTTTCCCCCGGCTGCACCGGCCTAGCCTGATGGACGCCCTCTTTGAGTGGCCACCCGGCTGGGCCACCTGGCTCCTGCTGCCGGCCCTCTTTGTCGCTTTTACGGTCCACGAGCTGGCCCACGCCCTGGTGGCCTACCTCCTGGGTGATACGAGCCAGGTGGAGCGCAAGCGGCTGAGCCTTAATCCCCTGCGCCACGTCTCCTGGCTGGGACTGGTCGCCTTTTTATTGGTGGGCATCGGCTGGGCCAAGCCGGTCTGGGTCGATTGGAGCCGCTTTCGCATCAAGAACCGGGCCTTGGGCATGTTCCTCGTCTCCATCGCCGGGGCCGGCGCCAACCTGCTGACAGCCTTGGCCGTGGCCCTGGGCATGGCCGTGACGGGCATCATCGTCTCCCTGGCCAACGACGTCGGCTCGATGGACGCCTTCGTGTTCCTGATCACGCACGATCCGGGGCCGGATGCCGCGGGCGTGGCCGTGGCGCTGAGCACCTACATGCTGGAGGTCAACCTGGTGTTGGCCCTCTTTAACCTGCTGCCCCTGCCGCCCCTCGACGGGTTTCAGGCCCTGATGAGCCTCTTTGCCCTGATCCGCAACGCGCTGCGGGGCCAGACGTCGGAGTCTTCCGCTGCCCCGACCGTGGCTGTCTCTACCAGGGAGGCCGGCGAGGCGGACGCGCTCCGCAGCCCGGCCCAGATCCACTTTGACATCGCCCTGGATTACCAGAAGGCCGGCGAGTTGGACGAGGCCATCGCCCGCTATCGCCAGGCCCTGGCCCACGACGAGGACTTTGCCCTGGCCTATTACAACCTGGGCCTGGCCTATCTGGCCAAGGGCCGGCTGCCCCTGGCCACCAGTGCCTTCAAGGCGGCGCTCGGAGCGCAGGCCGCCGTGGGCGTGCACGTCCAGGCCAACGCACGGCTGCAAGAGCTGGCCCGCGCCGGGCAGGACCCCGGGGCCGAGCTGGGCCCCCTGCCCGAGCCCCTGGAGCCGGGTGTCGAGGTCGCGCTGCCGCCGGCTGAAGGGGCGACGCCCCTCGATCCGGTCGTGGCCCGCCGGCTGTGGCTGCGGCTGAGTCTGGGTGGGGCGCTGCTGTTGTTGGTGGCCCTCAGTGCCTGGGTGTTCGTCACGGCGGTGACACTGGGGGCGGTGGGCTAGCCGCGCATTGGCGACCCTCAAAGTTGACAGGCGGAGCGAAACTCGGTATAATCGTGCCCGACGATGCGGGGTGGAGCAGTGGCAGCTCGTCGGGCTCATAACCCGAAGGTCGGAGGTTCGAATCCTCCCCCCGCTACCTAATAGCCACTATCCGGTATCCAATGGTTCACAAGGCCATTGGATATTAGATATTAGGCTCCGGCGAGGTAGCTCAATGGCAGAGCAGGGGACTCATAAGCCCTTGGTTGGCGGTTCAAATCCGCCCCTCGCCATTAGTTCACAGCAGAAGACATACAGAAATCACAAGCTCCGATTGAAACCGGAGCTTGTTTTGCATTGAAATAGGTTGAAATCGTTGAGAGTATCAGCCCCACCTCACCCCGCTAAACTGGTCATGCTTGCGTCTCAAGTCATCCTGCTCAAAGACGGCGTAGAACTCCCTGGTCGTCTCTACGCTTTCATGGCCCATTAGGTCCGCCAGGCTCGCCAAGTCCCCACCGGCCATCAAAAGCCTCCCCCAAACGAGTTTGTCTTTTCCGCCTATAGATGCTATAATCTCTCCGTCCC
>CAYLZO010000397.1:0-2961 GCA_964387775.1 uncultured Anaerolineaceae bacterium | reverse complement strand
ATCATATAGGCCAGCGTATTCAGATGCCGCGCCAGATTGCCGGTCGGCGTGCCAGGGTAGAGCTTTCGCAATGAATTGTAAATCTCCCGATACCGTCGACGTTTATATCCCATGGCAAACTCCTCACGTTGTATTCGGAGTCTATCGTATCACAAAATCCGACCAATGCGACAAAAAGTGTCCGGTAGTAAGCCCATGGTCAACATCAGCAACCAGTTCAACACCCAGTACGTACCGTTCTTGGTCACGGACCCACCACACTCCGGGCAAGCCACCGGTCTCGCTTCCGCAGAACGTACCTGCACTTCTTCTACCAGTTTCTCCTGCGGCTTGGGGCCGGGCGTGCGGTTCTGCAGCACTTCCGGCAGGGCACCCTTCACCTTGTCCAAATCATAGTGCAAGGTGCTGGCGGCAACACCAGCCTCCCGTGCTGCCTGTTCAACGTTTATCTGTTCGAGAGCGATAGTCATCGATTTGACTTTTTCGTCGACTGGACGTATCCTATTTGCCATGAAGGTCGTCTCCAGATAGGGTTTGTGCTAGGTACACAAAGTTTCTATCAGAGACGGCCTTTTGTCAACTCTCAGCCCACAAATATCTCCCCAACATCACAGCGTGGGGAACCATCCCCAGATTTTGGACTCTGGAACAAATCATCATGATCGCATCTCGCAAATCCTGCCCTGCCTGGCGTCGATCGCTGCTGGCTAGGGGAGGTCGTCTGCCAGCTACAGGTCCATACCAGCTTTGAAGAAAGCAATGTCACGATCAATGCTGTAAATGCTCACATCTGCCCCCTGCTCCAGCTCCGGCTGACGCTCGCGCACCCGGCTCAACTCAAACAGCCGCTCCGTCTCCCGCTCGGCCACCGCACGCGTCTGCTGCACGTCGTGCCGGTAGACGTTGAAGGCCCGCTCTCCATCCCGGTCCATGGCCGGCACGATGACGTGAGCGTGTGGACTCTCAACCCCGTGGCTGTCATCGGGCGCATGGATCACAAACGAGTAGGGCAGGTCCAGCGGCTGCTTCGTCCCATCCAGCCGCTGGACCCCGGTCCGCTCCATCTCGGCGTCCATCACCCGGTGCACCACCTCTTCCAGCAGCTCCCGACGGTTGGCCCACCGCTCCGGATCGACCTGCTCCAGCCCGGCAACCAACTCCTGGGGTGGGCGGATGATCAAGGCGCGCAGCAGCACCTTGTCGGTCTGCAGCTCGCCGGCATTGTCCAGGATCTCGCGCCAGCTCCCACCCAGGCCGCAGTCCACCCAGCGGTCGGGGCCGCCGGCGCGCGGGATGTGGTTGATCTTGTCGTCGCGATACTGCAAATACCGTAGGAGATTGCGGCCCTTGGCATAGCCACCATCCCCGGCGGCGATGTACTTCCAGTCGGTGTAGCAGCTCATGGCCATCGGCTAGACACTCCTCGCCACTAGCGCCGTTCCCGGCCCTTTTTCGGCGCATCGCGCTCCTCCAGCACCTGGCCGAAGCGATTCAGAAAGCTGGACAGCGCCTCATCCACCGTCCGGCGCACGCGGTACTCTGTTTTCTCCCGGTCCTGTGCCAGGCTCTGGCTCACCCCCTGGGCGATCTTGTCCAGCCCTTGCTCCAGCTTCCGGTCCAGGTTCTTTTCCATCTCGGCCATACTCTGCTGGAAACGCTTGTCGAAGGTCCGCCGCGTGCCCAGCGTCAGGTCGGTGCCGTCCAGGAAGTTGCGGATCGCCTGGCGCACCACGGCCGAGACCGAGTCGCCCCCCTTGGCCGCCACGTTGTTCAGGTCGGCCAGCATATGCCGGGTGATCTTGACCGTCAGTCGTTCGGTATAGACGTTCTTGGTGCGAGGCATCATTCGTCTCCTTCTGGCTTTTCCACCGTGACCCCCTCCTGGATGCGCCGACGCAGAGAGGGATAGGCTCGAAACGAGGGCACCAACCGGCCCTCGACGTGGTAGGTCTGGCCGTCGCGGCCCTGGACCGCCCGCGGCCGGTGCTCCCTGGCTTCGAAGCGGCCAAAGCCGACCAGGGTCACACAGTCACCCGCCGCCATGGTCTCGGCCACGAACTCCAGGATACCGCCCAGCGCTTCACCCACCTGCGACCGGGTCAAACTCGTGCGCCGCGCCACCGCGGCGATCAACTGCCGCCGGTGCACCACCCGGTGGGCTTGGCACCCGGCTTGCCGGGCGACCTCCTCGAACAGGGTTCTCTTGGGCATCTCTACCTCCTCACTGACCTATGTGATGGTTGCCATCCCTGGCCGGACCTTGCACGCAGTGCAAGCAGGCCAGGCCGGGGGTTGGCCAGAGCGGCCAACCCCCGGTTGCGCCCATAGCTGCCGAAAGTTCGGCAGACGGTGGCGCGCCGTTGCACTTCTCGGGCCGAAGGGGTGGCACCATAGGTGCCGAGAGTTCGGCCCCCGGACGCGCAGCGTCCGCAAGCCTTTTTGGCTTGCTCACCCCGCTGCGCCCAGGCGCGGGCTGGCGTCCCTGCGTAGCAGTAGCCAGAAGCGCCTGGGAGCGGCGGGGTAACGGGTATGCCCCGGTGACTATTCCGATTCGTAAGGTAACCCTTCCTCTGATGTGACCCACGCCCGGCGCAGCGCCTCGACCATCGCCCGAGCTGTCACGAACCGCCGCTTCGGCTCCTTGTCCAGGGCGCACAGGATGACCCGCTCGACGGCCACAGGCAGATCGGGCACGTGTCCCCGCGGCGGCATCGGATCCGAGCTGATGACCATCAGGGCGATGCTCAACGCCGAGTCCCCCTCGAAAGGCAGGTGGCCGGTGACCAGCTCGTACAGGATGCAACCCAGCGAGTAGATGTCCGACTGCGGGTTGGCCGCCTGGGCGTCCAGGGCCTGCTCCGGCGCGGTGTACTCGGGCGTGCCCAGCACGTTCTGCCCGATGGTGGTGATGAGCGTCGCTCTCGTCCGGCGCAACGTCGCCAACCCAAAGTCGGTCAGGAT
>CAYLZO010000396.1:0-2981 GCA_964387775.1 uncultured Anaerolineaceae bacterium | reverse complement strand
GTGCAAAGCGGCGCAGCGGCCAGTTTCTTGATCCTCTGTTCAAAATCTATGCTAGACATCGAATCGAACCTCCTTGGGCTGGGGATACACCTTCTCCATCGGCGCCCCCAGTACCGTCTGACCAAAGTAGTTGTCCAGCGACAGCGCCGGCAACTTGTCATCCGGTCGCTGGAAGCTTTTAACCTGGTTCACGAACGCGCTCACCCAATCTTTGATTTGTTTCGTCCAGTCCTGAACATCGGCATCTCCCAGCAACTCCCATTGAGCTCGGCTCCCCTCTATCTCGACCTGGCCCTTCACCGTGAGCACCCGGTACAGGGTATCCTCGGGCTCCGAGGCCGGGGTTAACAAAGCTTCACGCGTCGGAAAGTCCGTAGTCTGGAGGAAGCCAATCGTCGCCGTCCAGTCGGGCACCGTCACCCGGCCGAATCCCTTGGCCCGGCCAAAGCCGACGGTCAGCCAGCCCTCGGCCAGGTCCCGCAGCACCAGGGCCAGCCAGCCCAATTCCCAATCCCGGGGATTCTCCAGGCGCAGGCGGGCGGTGAAGACCGGTCGCCACAGGGCCAGGGCATCGAACTTGGCGCCCTCGCGCCCGCCGCCGGTGAAGCGGTCGATGGCCAAAAAGTCCTGCACTTTATACACCGGCTCTGTGCCCTCTTTTAGCGGCGCGTCCTCGACGATCAGGCGGCTGCCCAGGCGGGCGCTGCCAAAGAGCCGGCAGGCCAGGCACAAATTCTCTGGATCAACGCCCTGTTCCATGAGCCTGGCCTTTTCCTCACCCGGCAGTTTATCCAGTAAGGAATCGCAGCATTCCAGAGGCACGTTTTCTTGCTTCTTGGGTGGACGCGCCACCGGACTGCAAGCCGGGCAGCGCCGCAAAAAGTCATCCTTGTCGGACGCCTCTGCCGTGGCCAGCGTGCGGGCGATCCGCTCTGCCTGGCTGCGCAACACGCCCCGCAGGCTGGCCCCCGGCAAAACCGGCCGGCCCTCGACCAGAGGTGCGTGGTCAAAGCCAGCACGCCGGGCGGTGGTCACGTCGCCGGCCAGGAAGGGGCCGCTGGCTTGCAAGGTGAACTCGACCTCTACCCAACTGCATGCAATCCAGGGATTGTCTGCTACTGATTCAACCTGGACCCCTGCTAGTTGCCTCTGCAGCCAGCCTTTCTGTTCCGTCAAACCGACCAAAGGGTCGTCGTTTTGTAGAAAGGCCATCAACGCCTCGGGGTCGTTCAGTTCCCGCTCCTGGCAGATCAAATCAGTCAGTTTGAAAGCGCCCAGCCCGCGGGCGACCCGACCGCCCAGCGAGCCCCGGCCTGCTTGCCATTCGGCCAGCGTCGCAGCCAACAGTTGCTCATCCGAATCCCCAGCGTCCTCCAACTCCAAACGCAAATCAAAGGTCGCTCTGGCAGGGAGTACCTCCAGGTCAAACTTGACCGCCTCCAATCGCGCAGCCGCGCCGGTGCGCCGGTCGATGCCTACCCCGTCGCGGATGGCCGTCTTGGATGGTTCGGCTAGTTTGGCGTCATAGACCCACAGCCGGGCGGCTCGGCCCCCGCTTTCTTCGATATTCTCTTCTTGTGGCTCTATGTCACCAAAGAGGTGGCAGGCTGCACAACCACAAGCTGACTCCGTCTCAGGATCCTTGTGCAGGGCCTGGCACACCCCACCACCCAGGCGGGGAGCCAAGCGGGTGGCCAGGGCGCGCAGCGAGCCGGCCACTGCTGAGCCGGGGATGAACAACTCGCCGGCCCCGTTGCGCCTCAGGAGCGCGTCGGCCTCGCTGCTGCTCTGTCCGGAGCCGACGTGCAGCGCCGTGCGGGTCTCTAGCTTGCCGGTGATTACCAATGTGTTCATTGCTCTCCCTCCTCTGCGCTTCGCGCCTCGGCGGCGATGCGGTCGGCCACCATCTCCAGGCCGATGCGCCAACGGCGACCCCCTTCGGCCGTGCTTTCTGCCAATTCCCTGACCAATTCCTTCAGTGCCGTCAGGCCGGCTCGCCCTTTTTCCTTGGCGAAGAAGTTTAGCTTCCGTTTCTCCGCTTCCCGGACCTGCAACTGCGCTGCTACCCATTCCTCTGATAGTAGTTCCGTGGAGCGGCCCAACCCGGTGAGCAGAGCATCCACCTCCTCGACCGAAGTGGGAGCCCCGCTGCGCAGCAAACGAGCCACTGACTCGAATTCCGGGAACCGAAATGGACGCCAATCGTACTCTAGCAGATACTCGTCCCAGTTTCGGCGGAAGCTACTTTCTGCTTGCAATTGTTGGTCAGGCAGGCTATCGGCCAAGCGCATTTGGCGCGGCAGTCGAAGCCGTGTGGCGTCCTGCACCTGTTCGCAGCCATCGTAGAACGAGTGGTTGAAAGCTATTTGACCAAACCCCTCGTTGCGTCGCACGCCGATCCCTTTTTCCTCAACCTGCAACAGCCGCCGGTGTAACTCGTCCAGCGCCAAGCTCTCGACCAACTCCAGTCCTACGGCTGAGCCTGCCTTCAGAGCCATGTCTCGCCAGCGGGAGAGCCCCTGATGGGTGTTGAAACCATCCACGATTTGGCTGGCGCAAAAGCTGCGCCTCACCTTTACCTGGACGCCAAGCACTTCACTCAGCCAACGGTTGTCAAACGCGGTCTGAAAGCGGCCCCAGCCGTCGGGCACGATAGCATCGGTTAACAAAGTCAGCACCAATGAGTTTTGAGCATCGGTCACCCGCTGCCTTAAGGGGAGCGGACGCCAGGGGTGCGGATCGCCGTCTTGCTGCGGATTAAGCCAGAGGGTCACTTTGCCGTAGCCCCGGCGGTTGGCTTTTCCCAGGCGCAACGTGATAAAGCCGCCATCCAGGGGCAGATCGGCCAAGGAGCACAGATCCTCCCAGTCGGCAACACTGGCACACGAGATCTGGCCCAGGAAGTACTGTCCCGGCGCCAGTGTATCAAAGCCGAACAGATCCCCACTGGCCGCCCGGCGTGTGATGGGGTCAATGTGGAC
>CAYLZO010000395.1:0-2997 GCA_964387775.1 uncultured Anaerolineaceae bacterium | reverse complement strand
TCCAGAAGAAGGTGGTACCGACCCAGCGGTGGTAGATGAGAGCAACTGCACCCAAATGAGGTGAGGCGTTCCCGGCGTGACTACGGCTCGCGGAGGGCGCGGCGGGCCAGGTGGTTGGCGACAAAGAGGGCCAGGGCCAGCAGGCTCAGGGCGATGCCCGTCTCAAAAAAGGGCACGGTCCATGCCTTTCCCTGGCCCGGTTGGCTACCCCCGTATGGGGGCAACATGTAAACGTTGACGAAGGCAAAGGCCAGCGTCGAGCCGGCCAACAGCCCCCAGCCGACGGCCTGGCGCAACCAGCCCCGGGTGCCCAGCCGCTCGGCGACGAGAAAGAGGGCGACGACGGCCGACAGCGTGGCCAGCACGTGCCAGTGGCCGACGAGGATGGTCCGCTCGACGGCCAGGTAGGCGGGCGAGCGGTAGGTGTCGAGGTTGATGGCGACGTACACGCCGGGCGCGGTGACGACGACGTTGACGAAAATCAACTCGAAAAAGATGCCAAAGCGGACGGGATCGCGAAAGAGGGCGCGGAGGCCGCCGCCCTGCTCGCGTATAAGCTTGGCGAACTCCCAGATCGCCACCAGGACCGCCCCGGGCAGCAGGAAGGCCGAGCCGACGTTGATGAGCCGGTGGGCGCCCTCCCAGCCGATGACGGACCAGGTGGCAAAGGTGACGATGATGGTGCCGACGAGGGTCAGCGGCACGGCGATCTTTTGGGCGCGGCCCTCGACGCGGAAAATGCGGATGACGAGCATCAGGATGGCGACGTCGATGAGGGTCAGCATGATGTGCAGGTGGGCGATGATCATCAGCTCGAAGGTGGTGTGAGGATCGACGCGGACGATGTCCTCGGCCAGAAAGGCCTCAAAGCCGTTGCCGAAAAAGGCGCCCGCCGCCCCACCGATGGCGGCCGAGACGAGGGTGAACAGGGCGACGATGAAAAAAGTTAGCCGTTCCAGCGGCACGCCGGCCAGGTGGGCGTGGCGCGCCCGGTCGGTGGCCCACTTGCGGGCGGGCCAGAGGCCAATCGCCAGCAGCACGCCGGCGTAAAAGACCAGCGATAGGCCGACGAGGTAGATGCCGTGCATGACCCAGTTGCGGCCGGCGTAGGCCGGGTTGCCGTAGGCAAACGTCATGCCGCCGACGCTGGTCAGCATGTAGCCCAGGGTGATGGGCACGACGATGGCCTGCTGCCGCTGCCTGTTCGTCGCCCCGTCCGCGGCCAGCGGCACCTGGTCGAGGATCAGGTAGACCAGGGCGGCCACAAAAGGGACGGCCAGCGCGTGGTAGAGCATGATGATGCGGCCCACGCGGTGGGCGTCACTGAAATCGAGGCCCAGCAGGTCGGCCAGGCCCAGGGGTTGCAGCGGCCCGGAGAAGGGCGCCAGGCTGGCGACGAGCAGCGCCTCCCAGGCCACGACGACGACGAGCAGCCCCGGCAGGGAGCCAAAGAAGCGGTCGGCCAGTTTCGATAGTCGGTTCATGGTCGGTCTCTGGTTTCAATGCCTGATTCTTGCCGGTCCAGAATAGCATAGCCCCGCCGGTTGGGTATGACGAAAGTCAGCCGGCGGGAGTCGAAGAACTGCCGGCTCGGCAAGGCCATAGCCTATTGGCGCTGGAGAATCAGGATGTGTTCTTCGATGTCCTTTTTGGTCGCGGTGGCTCGCCGTGTACGCCAAACCAGGGTTTCGACTTCCCTGTAATCTAGCTTGCGACCAGCCATCAGGCTGAGCAGTTTCGCAGTTCGAATAGGGATTCGGAAATAGCTCATTTGATCGCCGACGACCAGGGCAAGCTTGCCGCCCGAAGGCATGATTTGCTGCAATTGTTCCAGAACGCGGTACATGCCACCAAAGTATTCAGTCACTACCCGATGATACAGACGCTCAAAGCCCGAAGTTGCACCACGTTCAAGCCGGCGCTGCTCGATCTCTTGCGCCAATTCTGTGATCTCTGGAATGTCGGCCACGTAGGCCGAGTCGTCGTCGTCCACGTAGATGTTCCGTGTGTGAGATCTCAACATCTCTTCTTTGACCCGGCGGAGATCACTCTTTTTTGTGAGAAATCCCAGCAGGATCAATTCGAGCCGCGTGGTCCGCGTGTAATCTTTTTCGTTAGGGTAGGGTGGCGATGTGGTTACGAAGTCTATCGGATCTTCGATCATGGTTGCCAGGCAGCGAGCGTCGCCGCAGTAGACTTGGGTTCGCCCAGGGTTTGGGATACGCTGAATCGTGCCGAGATCTCGCCTGATTCGACGTAGCTTGCTGGCAAAGGCACCGTAGACGTCTGCATCCTCTTTCTTCTTTGAGACGTAGACTTCCGGCCCAAATCCCAGGTTCGAGACGTCACTCACGACGACAGAGACCAGCGCGAGCCGGAATACGTCTGTGATGGCATCATCAGGCAGGGCGTCAATGGCCTGTTTCACCACCAGGGTCTTGCGCAGCGGGACTTCACTGAGCCAATTCTTGGGCAGCAGCCGCTCGATCTGTTGGTCGTTGCCGATGTCGCCTGAGGGGCCTTCCAGCAGAACCTCCCCCGAGGGCAACACGTCGTCGAAAGCAAGTTGGAAGGGGTACTGCTTTCCAAGTGTACGCAAGGGCTCCCGAAGTGAGCCCAACAAATCCTTTCGTCTCTGGTCAAACTCTTGGAGGTCAATGTCCCACGTGGTCTTGACCTTGCTGGCGAAAGCAGTGACCGGGTTTGCGTCGATGCCTATCGAAGGGATGCCTGATTTTTTACATTCGATGAGGGTGGTGCCTGTACCTACAAAGGGATCGAGGACGGTGTGATCAGGGCTCACGCTAAACCTGTCGAGCATCTGATTCACGAGGTGGTCGGGATAGGACAGCACGAAACGATACCACCTGTGGACGGTGGGATCGTCCAGATCTTGCATTTTGGCGTTCTTGCGTCTCTTTCGAGGCACAGTTATTATTGCTCCCTATACAAAGGGCTTGTCCGTCATTAACTTCGCACATCCGAAGCCAGCAAAAA
>CAYLZO010000394.1:0-3002 GCA_964387775.1 uncultured Anaerolineaceae bacterium | reverse complement strand
CCTGTTCGACGAGATCCTGGAGTACATCAACCGCGCGCTGGACCGGCGGGCCGAGGGCAAGATCGACGTCTCGCTGGGCACGCAGACCTTTTCATTCTTCCAGGAGCTGACCGAGACGGTGGCCAGCCTGCCGCGCGGCATGCTCATCGTCACCCTGCCCTCCAGCCACCTGGAGGATTTCGGCGAGCAGCAGGAGGAATCGCTGGCCCGCCTGAGCAAGATCTTCGGCCGGGTGGAGGCTATCGAGACGCCGGTCCAGGGCGAGGAAGTGTACGCCGTCATCCGCCGCCGCCTCTTTGAGGAGGAGATGCTGCGGCGCGTCCCGATGCGCGAGATCGTGCACCGCTACTTCCAGCTCTACGTCCAGCACCGCGACGATCTGCCGCCCAAGGCCCGCGACCCCAACTATCGCGACAAGCTGGAGATGGCCTACCCCTTCCACCCCGACGTGGTGGACATCCTCTACGAAAAGTGGAGCACCTTCTCCACCTTTCAGCGGACGCGGGGCGTGCTGCGCCTGCTGGCCAACGTCGTCGAAGACCTCTACCAGCGGGAGGCGCCCCTGGACCTGATCCTGCCCGGCGACCTCAACCTGGGGCAGCCGTCGATCCGGCGCGAGTTCCTGAAGCACATCGGCCCCGAGCACGAGGGCATCATCGGCAGCGACATCGCCGGCCACGAGGCCAAGGCCCAGGCCCTGGACCAGGCCAACCGCCAGTGGAAGCACCTGGCCGAGCGGGTCAGCACCGCCATCTTTTTTCATTCCTTCAGCGCCGACGAATCGGAAAAGGGCGTGAGCCTGCCCTACGTCAAGCTGGCCACGCTGCGCAGCGACACCATCCCGGCCCTGGTCACCGACGTCTTGCAGCGGCTGGGCAACGAGCTGTGGTACCTCAACTCGCGGGCCGGCGCCTACTATTTCTCGCGGGTGCCCAACCTCAACCGCATGATCCTGGACAAGAAGGAGCTCTTCCGCGACAGCTACGAGGCCGAGCTGCGCGAGATTGTCCAGGGCGAAATCGGCCCCCGGTTCCAGGCCTACCTCTGGCCCGAAACCGGCGATGGCATCCGCGACAACCGCGAGCTCAAGCTGGTCATCCTCCACCCCGAGGACGCCGGCAGCCAGATCCCGGGGTGGATCGAGCGGCACGGCCAGTCCTTCCGCGAGTACAAGAACACCCTCTTTTTCGCCCTGGCCGACACCGCCGCCTTTGTCAAACTCCGCGAGGACGTCAAGGCCCACCTGGCCCTGCAAGAGATCAAGGGCCTGGTCGATTCGGGCGAGATGAGCCAGTTGGAGGGCAAACAGGACGAGATCCAGCGGCGCATGCACGGCCTGGCCCGCGATTTCTCCTACAACGTGCGGCGCATGTACCATACCCTGCGCTTTGGCGGCCGCGAGGTGGACCTGGGCCAGCCGGTGGCCGGCCGGGAGGCCCTGAGCACCTGGTACTGGCGCGAGTTGACTTCGAGCGACGTGGGCGCCATCGTGGAGCAGCTCCACTACCGGACGCTGGTCAACAAGTTCATGGCCGGCAACGAGACGGTGGCCGCCGGCGTGGTGCTGGACCAGTTCTACAAGAACCCGGAGCTGCCCGTCCCGGCCAGCGAGGAGGTCGTGGCCCGGGCCATCCAACTGGGCGTCAAGGACGGCGCCCTGGGCCTGGCCGAGGTCCGCGACGGCGAGGTGGCACCCGAGACGCTGCGCTACCAGGCCGAGGTCCCGCTGGCGGCCGTGTCCTTCGAGCCGGGCGTGCACCTGGTCTCGCGGGAGAGATGCCAGGCGCTGCTGGCCGAGATGGCCCCGCCCGAGGTGCCCCTGGTCGAGAAGCCTGAGGTTGGCGTCGAAGCGCCGGCGCCAGGTGTGGCCGTCACCCCGCCACCCGAGCCGGATCGTCGCGTCACGCCGCCGCCGAAAGAGCGCTTCCGGCGGGTGCGGCTGGTGGTGGCCGGTGTGCCGGCCAGCAAGATCGCCGACGTGAACCGGGGCATCCTGCTGCCCATCAGCGCCGCCGTGGGCGATTTCACCTTCACCCTGGAGATCGACGTGGAGAGTGCCGAGGGCATCACCCCGGCGACGCTGGAGACCAAGATCAAGGAGACGATCCGGCAGATCGGGGCGCGGGTGGTGGAGGAAAAAGTTACGTAACCTCAAAAAACCATAAAATCTGGAGACAAAAACCATGAGCGAACACAACCAACCGGAATTGATAGACGATGACGAGGATATTGTCGCCTTCGAAAACGCAATCCGCACCCTGACCACCCTCTTTGTCCCCGACTTTGAGGACGATGAATGGATCTGGTGGCCGGAGAGCCACAACTTTTACGACGAATGGGAAACAGGTGCACTGGCCCAGTTGGCCGTCGATACCGCGTTCGAAATGATCGACGACGACTTTTGGCGGGAGGTGACCGGAGAAGCGGTCGTAATCGCCCAACAGGGACTGGCCTGGCTCAAGGAATGTGAAGCAGAAGAGCCTCACCTGCCTTTTCATCTCCTCCTCTACTCGCTGGAGAAAGGAGTCCTGGGGGAGTTTGAAGAGGCGGCCAGCGTGCTAGCCAGTTGCTTCGACATTGGGTCCATGCTCAGCCAGGAGGAGCCCGAGCAGCGCCATGGCATCATCGCCACAGAACTATACGGCGCCTCGTCTGACTGGGCCATCCCCCTGGCCTTTGGCCTGATCAGCTTCAGGCTGCATCTACTGGGATCCGATTTCAGAATGGCCATCCAGGAATGGTACGAGCAACTGCTGATCCGGGCCAAGGCTCACTATCTACCTGATGCCCAAGGTGATCTATGATGAACTCGGGCTATCCTAAACCTGTATCCAGGCTGCTCACCCTGGGAAAATGTCGCCGGGGAGAAAGATGGCGCGATTACTCGGCTCTGGGCATCGGCCCGGATCAGATCGGGGATCTGATCCGCATAATGCAAGACGAGGAGCTCAACCGGGCGGATTCCCAAAGCCTGGAGGTCTGGGCGCCGGTCCACGCCTGGC
>CAYLZO010000393.1:0-3002 GCA_964387775.1 uncultured Anaerolineaceae bacterium | reverse complement strand
AGCAACCTCAAATTGGCCAGCGGCCTGGCGGACGTGGTCGGCATGTTGGAGGCCGGCATCGCCCTGGGCATCGGCACCGACGGGCAGGCCAGCAACAACGACCAGGACGTGCTGGAAGAGATGCGGCTGGCGGCCCTTTTGCCCAAGGGCGTCACCCAGGACCCGACCGT
The DNA here is from genome assembly GCA_964387775.1 of uncultured Anaerolineaceae bacterium. GTDB lineage: Bacteria > Chloroflexota > Anaerolineae > JAAYZQ01 > JAAYZQ01 > CAYLZO01. The sequence continues at coordinate 2,832 of CAYLZO010000393.1, read as the reverse complement.
CGTCCCGGCGCGCCAGGCGTTCGCCCTGGCGACCATCGAGGGGGCGCGGGCGCTGGGCCTGGCCGACGCCGTGGGCTCGCTGGAGGTCGGCAAGCGGGCCGACGTGACCGTGATCCGCCTCGACTGCGTGCACAACGTGCCCCAATTCGACCTGTCGCCCAACAACGTCTACTCCCAGCTCGTCTACGCGGCCAAGGCCCACGACGTGCAGCACGTGATGATCGACGGCCGGTGGATCATGCGCGACCGCGAACTGCTGACCCTGGACGAGGACGAGGTCCGGGCCGAAGCGCAGCGCATCGCGGCCCAGGTCGGCGCCTTCCTGGCCCGCCGCGAGCAGAGCTTGCTGGACAAACTGGTGGCGCTGGGCAACCTCCAGTGGGGCGAGACCTACGAGGTCCAGGTCAAGGTCTGGGTGCCGGACGAGGAGGCGCTGGAGCGCCGCCTGCTCGACTGCCCCGAGGTGATGGTCATCAAGCCCAGCGAGCGCAAACAGTACGACACCTATTTCCTCTTTGACGATCCCGAGGCGGGCATCATCCGCTACCGGGAGGACTATTTGCTGGACCGGGGGCTGGAGGTCAAGCCGATTTACAACCTGACGCTGCGCGGCCCGATGGTCGAGCGCGAGTACGCCGACTCGGTCCTCCTCTCCCGCTCGCGCTTCACGGCCGACGCCGACCGCAGCCTGCGTTTCTACCGCGAGTACTTTCAGCCCCAGGAGCAGAAAAAGGTGGACAAGCTCCGGCGGCGCTGGCGCATCAAGTACAAGGGCGTCGATTTTGCCGTGAACCTGGACCGCCTCATCCAGCCGCCGTCGGACGAGGTCTACCTGGAGCTCAAGAGCCGCACCTGGAGCAAGCAGGACGCTGTGCAAAAGGCCGAGATGATCTCCGAGTTGCTCGACGTGCTGGCCGTGGACAAGTCCGGCCTGGTCCAGGACGAGTATGTTAGCTTCTAGCTGTCAGCTATCAGCTTTCAGCCTTCAGCTAACAGCCTTCAGTTATCAGCCTTCAGCTATCAGCCTTCAGCCGTCAGCAAAATCAGCCGCTGGCCGCTGATGGCTGATAGCTCTAGCCATGGATATTGAGATTCGACCGGTCGAGGCCATCGCCGAATACCACGGCTGCGAGGAATTGCAACGCCTGGCGTGGGCCATGCCCGACAGCCAGTTGGAGGTGGTGCCCCTCCATCTGCTCCGGGCCGTGCACGACAATGGCGGCCTCGTGCTCGGCGCCTTCGATGGCGGGGAGATGGTGGGCTTTGTCTTTGGCTTCCCCGGCCTGCACGCTGCCGGCCGGCTCAAGCACTGCTCGCATATGATGGGCGTGCGGCCCGACTACCAGGGCCGGGGGGTGGGCCATCAGCTCAAGCTGGCCCAGCGGGCGGCGGTGCTGGACCAGGGGCTCGACCTCGTGACCTGGACCTACGATCCGCTGGAGAGCCGCAACGCCTACCTGAACCTGCACAAGCTCGGCGCGACGTGCCGGACCTACATCCGCGACCTCTACGGCCCCATGCGCGATGGGCTCAACGCCGGCCTGCCCACCGACCGCTTTCAACTCGAGTGGTGGATCGCCAGCGAGTGGGTCGAGGGGCGGCTGGCCGGCGACCCCGGCCTCCCCCGGTCCGAGTCCCCACAACAAGTCAACATAACCGGTCAGGCTCCCTCCGGGCGGGTGACGCCCGGCGAATACTCGCTGGACCTGGAGGCCCCCTGGCTTCAGGTCGAGATCCCGGCCGATTTTCAGGCGGTCAAGGCCGCCGACCCGGGCCTGGCCCGCGCCTGGCGCTTTGCCACCCGCGAGATCTTTGAATCCTATTTCGCAGCGGGCTATGCGGCGGCCGATTACCGAACGGACACGGCCGGGGGGCAACGCCGCGGCTTCTACGTCCTCGCCGGGCCGGTCAACCCACTACCGTAAAATTCGCCCGCAGCTCCGGCAGGTTCACGTCCCGGAGGGTGAGCCGTAGCCGACTGTTCAGCGGCGGATCGCCGCTCAGTTGGATCCAGGCGTCGAGGTCCAGCGCGGGGAGGATGGCCAGGCCCCGCGAGTTTCGCTTTTCGACCAACACCCCCTCGCCCTGCCAATCGGGGTGCTGCAAGAGGTAGACCAGCGTCCAGTGCTGGCGGGAGAGGCGCTCGGCGTGGCGCACCCGGCCGCTCGCCGCCGACGTGGCCCCGACCCGCTCGACGATGGCTTGCTCGTCCAGGAGCGGTTCGCCGCTCAGGTGGGCGCGCAGTTGCTGGTGGACCACCAGGTCGAGGTAGCGGCGCAGGGGGCTGGTGGCCTGCACGTAAGTCTCGAGCCCCAGACCCGCATGCTGGCCGGGCACGGTGCTGTACTGGCTGGGTCGCAGGCTGCGGCGCATGGCAAACATGCTGACCAGGTTGCCTTCTTCGGGCCGCTCGTCGGTGTCGGGCGGGTCCTGCGTGGTGTAGGGGAGGGGCAGGTCGTGGGTCCGGGCATAGTGAGCCACGCCCCGGCCCGTCATGAGCATCGCCTCCGTCACCAGGTCGCGGCTGCGCAGCGAGGCGATGGGCCAGATGCGGACCTGGCCGTCGTCCTCCACCTCGATCTTGACCTCGGGCAGGTCGAGGGTGAGGGCGCCCTGGGCCTCCCGCCGGGCGCGGTGCCGCTCGACGAGCTGGTATAGGCTGCGGAACGGCTCCTCCTCCAGCCGGGCTTTGGCCTCCTCGTAGGTCAGCCGCGTCACCCGGACCCAGCTCCGGGCCACCTCGACGTCGCGGACCTGGCCCTCGCCGTCGAGTTCCAGGCCGAAAGAGAGCGCCGGCGAGACCTCGCTCAGGCCCAGGCCCAGCCGCTCGAT
>CAYLZO010000392.1:2309-3037 GCA_964387775.1 uncultured Anaerolineaceae bacterium | reverse complement strand
GTCTGGCCTCTGAAAGCAGCCCAGAGCCATGTCCCAAACTCATGACGGTCTCCCACAGAAGCCTTGCCGCCGGAGGGGCGGTGTGATATAATCGAAGGTGAAAGGCAGGCAGAGGCAGTGGACGGCAGGCTAACCGCCCTGTACGATCTGGGACAACAATTGATCCTTCTCCGGGACGCCCGGCAGATTGCCGAAGCGGTGCTCGACATTGCTGCCCGGATCCTCGACTTCCAGGACAGCGACTTTTTGCTGGTGGATGAGGCCCAGGAGGCACTCTACCTGGCTGCCCGGCGTGGCCTGCTCCAGGACGGGGAAGCCCCTCACCTGCCGCTGGACGGCGAGCGGGGCATCACCGTCGCGGCGGCCCGCGCTCGATGTCCGGTCTATGTGCCCGACGTGCGCCAGGATGACCGCTACGTCTATACCGGGTTCTCCGCCAGGTCGGAGCTGGCCGTCCCGGTCCAGATCGAGGGTCGGGTGCTGGGCGTGCTCAACGTGGAAAACGCCGAGCCCGATGCCTTTGATGCAGGCGATCAAGAGATGTTGGCGATCCTGGCCAGCCAGGCAGCGCTGGCCCTGGAAAACGCCCGCCTGCACCGGGAGGAACGGCGGCGGGCCGAAGAGATGCTGGTCCTGAACGAGCTGGCCAGGCGCATTGGCGCCAGCCTCGACCTGCAGGCCACCCTCGACGCTGTCGTCGCCGCCGCCTTTGAGCTGATCCCGTGCGT
>CAYLZO010000392.1:0-2299 GCA_964387775.1 uncultured Anaerolineaceae bacterium | reverse complement strand
ACTCGGGCCTGCTGACGCTGCAGGCGCTCCGCTGCGAGCCGGACCGCACCTTCCCCGTGGGCCATTCCTTCCCGCCGGGCGAGGGCTATACCGGCTGGCTCGTCCGCCACCGCCAGCCCCTGCTCGTCCCCGACGTGGATGCCCGCGACGACGTCCGGCCCCACCTTCTGCCCGGCGAGCTGCCCTTCCAGGCCTATGCCGGAGTGCCCCTGCTGGCCGGTGAAACGTTGATCGGCACGCTGGTGCTGGTTTCAGAGGAGAAGGGGGCGTTTGGCGCAAGTGACATGCAGTTGCTAGAAGCCCTCGCCCACCACGCGACGACGGCCATCGGCAATGCCCGCCTCTACGAAGAGGCGACCCACCGGAACCGCAGGCTGTCGGCTCTCTTTGCCATCGCCGAGGCCGTTAACCGCCCAGGCGACCTGGATCGAATCCTGGAAGAGGGGCTGAGGCAGGTCCTGGCCGTGACCGGGCTGGAGATGGGCGCCATTGCCCTCGGCGATGCCAGGACCGAGAGGCTTGCTCTACAATGCCAGCAGGGCATGTCGTCGGGCCTACAGGGATGGCTGGAGGAGCAACTGGGGCAAAAATCGCTGACAGCGTGGCCCGAAGGAGAGGGGTTCCAGATCGAAGAGATCCCGCCGGACGGTCCCGGAATCCCGCCGCAGGTGCAAGGCGAGGGCATCCGGCTCACGGCCGAGGTCCCTCTCTTTGCCGAGGGAGAGCTGGTCGGGGTGTTGAGCATAGCCACGCGGGAGCCCCGCCCCTTTACCGCTGAGGAGCGATCCCTGCTCCAGGCCATCGGCCACCAGTTGGGAACGGCGATTGCCAATGCCCAACTCCGCCAGGAAGCGCTGGCCGCCGAGCGGCTGGCCGCCGTCGGGCAGGTGGCCGCCAGCGTGGCCCACGACCTGCGTAGTCCCCTGGGCGGCATCGTGCGCAGCGCCGAGTTCCTGGCCCGGTCTGAGATCTCACCCGCAACCCGCGAGAAGCTGAGCGGAGCCATTGTCTCCCTCTCCCAACGCCTCTTGAACTCGACGCAGGAGATCCTCGACTATGTCCACGGCGGACGGCTGCCGTTGCGTCGGGCACCCTGTTCTCTCGCCGCCTTCCTGGACCAGGTGCTGACGGTAATGGCCGTCGACTTTAGCGAGCGAGGCATTGAGGTGGTGCGCGACTGCCACTACGAGGGGCAGGTCGTCATGGATGCCGAGCGAATGGCCCAGGTGGTGTACAACGTTGCCGCCAACGCCCGCGATGCTATGCCCGAGGGCGGCGTCTTCCGCGTGACCACACGTGGTACCACGATGAAGAATGAGGATCGGGTGGAGCTGCGCTTTCGCGATACCGGCCCTGGCGTGCCCCCCGAGCTGGCCGAGCGTATCTTTGAGCCCTTTTTCAGCCACGGCAAGCGGGAGGGCGCCGGCCTTGGCCTGTCGATTGCCCGGCGCATCGTCGAGGAGCACGGCGGCGAGCTGTGGGTGGAAAGCGGCGCCGAGCCGGGCGCCACCTTTGTCGTCTCGCTGCCGCTCTGATCTACCGGGAATCGAGCCAGCCCTTGCGCTGTGCCAGCAAGGCCGCCTCGGTCCTGGAGCCCACACCCAGCTTGTTGTAGATGTGGGTCAGGTGCGCTTCGATGGTGCGCACACTCAGGCCCAATTCGCGCGCAACCTGCTGGTTCGAAAGCCCCTGCGCCACCAGGCAGAGTACTTCCATCTCGCGAGGGGTGAGGTCCGGCCTCTGTGCCCGCTCGGTCTCGCCGGCCAGGTGCCGGACCACGACCGAGGCTACCGAGGGGGGCAGCACCGACTCGCCCCGGCTGGTGGCACGGATGGCGTCGAGCAGCTCGTTCAGGCCCACCGTCTTGGGCAGGTAGCCCACGGCCCCGGCCTCAAGCAAGGAGAGCACGTGGCCCTCGTCCTCGTGGGCCGTCAACACCAGGACCCGGGTGTCCGGACAATGTTCCAGGATGCGACGGGTGGCTTCCAGGCCGTTCAGGCGGGGCATGGCAATGTCCATGACGACCACGTCCGGGCGCAGCGCCCAGGCCCGGTCGATGGTATCCTGGCCGCTGCCCGTCTGCCCCACCACCACCATGTCCGCTTGGTGATCGATCAATTCGGCCGTTGCCTCACGCAGAACTACGTGATCGTCGGCCAAAAGCACCCGGATCTTGCCCTCCGACTCGCCCATCCTCGCCGCCTCCAGGGCCAGTATACCATAGCCCGGCACGGATGTCCATCAGCCAGGTACGTGGCCCTCGCGATACACAGCCGTGGGGTCTGTAGCGGGTCAGTCT
>CAYLZO010000391.1:0-3083 GCA_964387775.1 uncultured Anaerolineaceae bacterium | reverse complement strand
AGTCTGCTTGGAAGGCAGATGCGCTACCACTGCGCCACTCCCGCGTGCACACTTGGTCGGGGCGAGAGGATTTGAACCTCCGACTTCAGCGTCCCAAACGCTGCGCGCTAACCGGACTGCGCCACGCCCCGTCGAAAGATAGTATACTCCAAAGGGGATGAAAGGTCAAACTTGCCAACCTGAAACACTAGGGGAGGGGTTCCCTTTCGAACCTGAAGTTGGCTGCTTTCAAGTTTTGTGCTATAGTGAATGAGCAAGATCACATGTTCAAAAGGAGGATGGGATGGACGAGTTGGTCAAATTGGTCTCAGAGAAGGTAGGAATCTCGGAAGCGCAAGCCAGGCAGGCAGTCGAAGTCGTAGCGAACTTTTTGAAGGAGCAGTTGCCGGCACCGATGGCCGGTCAGGTGGACGCCGCACTCCATGGAGATCTGGGCGGTCTAGACGACATCGCCGGGTCCGTGGGTGGACTCTTTGGCAAAAAGTAGGCACCTGCTCCACCAGACCTGAGGCGAAGGCTCTCACTATCCCTCCAACGGAAAGTGGGAGCCTCGCCTGAAACGATAGGCGAAGCATCCCCAGAGAGCTTCCCCTTCCTCCGCCCCTGGAAGCATCCCGCCCCCTCCTGGCCGAACTGATAGATACAATTCAGCAAATCATCGAATTCCAGCGGTTTGGGCAGAAATGCGTTGGCCCCACACTCGGCGACCTGCTCCTGGATCTCGGACTGGCTGTTGGTCGAGATCATGATGATGGGCACCCGGGATCGCTGTCGCAGCAGACGGCACGCTTCCAGGCCGCTCATCCGGGGCATGTGCACATCCAGAAGCACCACGTCCGAGGGATGCTCGTGGAAACGGCGCACGGCCTGTCGCCCATCCGTCGCCTGATCCACGTCATAGCCCCTCGACTGTAGCAGGGTCGCGAGGGTAAATCGAACCAGATCGTTGTCTTCTGCGAGCAGAATACGGAGCATACCGAGTTTCTCCCGATTCGGGGCTGAAAAGTGCATTGAGTCAACTCTGGGGCCCACATCTGACTGTCGCTCTTTTGCCTGTCGCTCTTGATCAGGCCAACTTTCTCTAGCATTTCGTATCATATTTACGACATTGAACCACTTTACAACGAGTATAGCATCATTTTAGCGACAAATATATCCTCTCCGAGGGGAAATCCAGGGTGTAATTCTCCTTCCCCTCAGTACTACTCCCCTCCGTCTCCGCTGCGAAATGATCTCTGTCTGGCACTCTTGCAGGAATCGGGGCTCCGGGGTATAATGATGGGCGGCGGACAGATCGCCTCGACAGGCGTCGTAACTGGGAGGAACAAAGTGCCTCAGCCCAAACATCTCGACCCGGGTCCCTTTGTCGCCGCCGGGTCGCCGGAAGCCGGACCGGCGGGAACCACGGTCGGCGCGCTGCTCATCCACGGCTACACCGGCTCGGTGGCCGAAGTGCGGCCCATGGGCAAATACCTCGCCGCGCAGGGATTTGCCGTTCACTGCCCGTTGCTGCCGGGCCACGGCACCACGCCCGAGGACCTGACCCGCATCCGCTGGGAGGACTGGGCTGCCGAGGTAGCGTCGGCATTTCTCGCGCTACAAGCCAGTTGTGACACGGTTTTCGTGGGGGGGCTCTCGCTGGGTGCCCTCCTGGCCCTGTGGCTGGGCGCCAATCAGCCCAACATTGCCGGGCTGATCCCAATGGCCCCGGCCATCAAGGTCCAGAACAAGCTGCTGCCGTTGACCCTCGTCGCACGGCACGTGCTCAAGTACAACCCCTTCGGCCCCATCGGCGACGACGACCTGGCCGATCCGCTGGCCCTCAACCGTATTTGGTGTTATGACGAGTTGCCGTTGTGGGGCGCCGCCGAGGTTTATCTCCTGCAGCGGCACGTGGTCGAGAGGCTGCCCGCCATCCGCCAACCGATCCTCATCTTCCAGGGCCGGCGCGATGCGCAGCTCGATCCCCAGGCCGGTCAGATCCTCTACGATTCGGTGGGCTCGGAGGACAAGGCCCTCGTCTGGCTGGAGAACTCGGGCCACAACCTGCTGGCCGATGGCGAGCGTAAATACGTCTGGGAGCAGAGCTACACCTGGATGATGGCCCGTAGCTGAAAGGCCAGCACCAGCAAGCGGGACGTCGAGCAGGCGATGGACGGCCACGTGCTGGCCCAGGGGCAGTTCATGGGCCGCTACGGCCGGTGAGTTCGTCCCTCAGGGCACTTGGACCTGAATCGTGATCGTCTTGCGCGTGACCGATCCATCCTTCTGGACGACCCGCAGTTCGTAGCTCGTCGTCGCGCCGGGGCACACCTCCCGGCTGCCCTGGCCCACGACGCCCTGCCCGTCCAAATAGACCTCGCGCACATTCTCGACCTCCCAACGCAGGCGGGTGCAACTGCCCTGGGGGATCGACTCGTCGTCGGCCCAGAAGCGGATCGACGCCGCGCCGGCCTGGGTCGTCGCCGGGGGCGGGGGCTGGCTGGCCGCGTCACAGCGTAGATCGTCCACGTAAATGGCTCCGCTGCCGGTGAAGGGATCGGGGATGTCGTCGAGCACCAGGCCGCGAAAATCAATGGGGTAATCGATCTCGCCGTTGGACGGGCCTTCGATGTGCCCCGCCGGCCAGGGGGCCGCCGGGTCGAGCCAGGCCGTCATTTGCTGCCAGCCGGTGTGCGTCACCTGCCCCAGGGGGAATTGCCACATTTCGCCCTTGGCGTCGCTGAGCCAGACGTTGAGATAGTGCTTGCTGCCGTCGCCATAGACCCAGGCGCTGATCTGGTTTGGCTCGCCGCCTAGCTTGTGGGTCTGAAGAAAGACCACGTAATCGTTGTTCTTGCTGGGGAAATCGTAGGCCAGCTTGCCCGCGTACGAGCCGCCGTGGACCTGGGCGCTCGATTGGGTAAAGGTGCCGTTGGGCTCGTCGCCGCGCTTCCACGTGCCAAATGCCTCGAAACCGGTAATAGGACCGGGGGCGTTGGGACGCTTGCTTCCGGCCGGGGGCTTGGTCGTGGCCGTAGCCGTCGGCGTGGGCTCTTGCGTCGCCGTGGGCTCGGGCGGGGGTTCCTGGGTAGAAGTCGGCT
>CAYLZO010000390.1:0-3104 GCA_964387775.1 uncultured Anaerolineaceae bacterium | reverse complement strand
GCAGCAGGAAGCAGGGCACAAAAAAGACGACGCGCAGGTGGGTCAGGCCCAGGCCCCCCAGGGCCAGCCCGGCCAGCAGCCAGTAGCGGGGGCCAGAGCCGGGTCGCTCCAGGGCCGCCAGCGCCAGCCACAGGACGACGGGCAGCAGCGCCTGGGCAGCCAGTTGGGTGTAGCGCCCCCAATTGACGTAAAAAGCCGGCATGGGCATCAGCAGACCGGCGACCAGCACGGCGAGGACGCCGGCCCAGCGACGGCCGCTCAACCGCACGGCCAGGGGGTAGAGGCTCAACGCGGCCAACGTGTTGAGGAACTGGCCGACCAGGACGACGGTCCGGGGCGTGGCGTTGCCGGTCAGCCAGCCGCTGGCCCATTGGAAAAAGGCGACGTCGGCGTGGAAGCCAAAGTGGTAGGTAAGGGTTCGCAGTGGGGCGTAGGGCGCCCACGACTGAAAGAGGCCGCCGTGGTCGAGGATGAGCTGGGTGATGAGGGTGTGGTGGTAGGAGTCGCCCCACAGGCCATAGTTGACGCCGCGCACGGGCCACAACCGGGTGACGAGGGCGAGGATCGCCACCCCCACCAGGGCCGCCAGCGGGGCGTCCAGCCCCTCGAAGCGTTGCGGCCCCGACTGCCGGCGCCGCAGCCAGGCCCGCCAGGTCGCGCCCCGCCGCCAGAGGATCACCCCGGCGCAGGCGGCCAACACCGGCAGCACTGCCCCCGGCCCGACGCGCAACCCCAGCAGGTAGAGGATCAGCAGGGCGACCGGCACCAGGGCCAGAGTCAGCCCGGCGGCCAGGATGAGCCGCGAGGCCGCGTCCGGCCCTCGCTCGGCCGCCGGGTCCACCGGCAGCAGAAGGCTGAGCAGCGCCCAGCCGGGCAGCAAAAAGACGAAAAACGCGGCCACCGTAGCCGTTGCCGTTCCCCAGGTAATCTCGCCCAATGAGCCAAATGCCTCCTCGATACGTATCTCCCCTCCCGACGCTATGCTTACAGGGGAGGGCGTGAGCGGTCTTATCCTATCACGAGGCAGGCTGATCGCCAAATTTGCTGTGGGGGTGTGAAAAGACAGACGCATGCGAAAGGCCCCGCCGATGAGGGGGCTGCTCATCGGGTCGCCGGTAGCACACTCGGGGTTGAGGCGCAGGTTGAAATTGTGGGAGCCATTGGCGGGGATCGCGGTCCAATTCGTTGTACAACCGTCGTAGCTACCGTTCTCGGGGATGTACTGCACCTGGACCCAAGCCTGCGTCGCGCTCACGTTGAACAGAGTAAAATCGGAGTACCAGGTAGAGCGTGGTCGCTGCCTGGTTGAGGCCGGCGTAGCTGCCGGTGGCGTAGGGGGTGCCCTGGTGGATGTTCATGACCCCCACCGATACGTCCTTGCTGGCACCGACGACCGCCGAGCCAGCAAGGTTGCCGGGCGGTGTAAACGTCCTGACCCCCTGACGTGGAACTGTCTGCGACGAGACATCTTTTCGGCAAGAGTGTACCAGTGTTTTTCGGCAAAGATGTACCATTCGTTTTCGGCCAAAGTGTACCATCTGTCAGGGTCACGTGATGGGAAACCCGCTGCATCAACGTGCAGAAACAACAACAAGAACCTGCGTCAGCTTCTACCAGGCAAGAATTCGGGACAAGTCAGCCGCCTTCTCAAACGCTTGCGAGTACATGGACTCATCAAGAAGGTTGGCGGACGATACAAATACTTATCTCACCGAGTTTGGTCGTCAGGTCGCTTTGATGGCCTTGAAGCCCAGGCTTGAAATCCTTGCTTTTTGTGCATGAATTCGATTGTTAAAGTATTAATTCATTGCGGCTACTGTGGCTCGGCCTGCTCAGGAGGTACCGACACAAACGATGGTGCCTGGGGAGCACGTTCTGAGCCGTGGAGGTATTACGTGTGCGGCAACCAGAAACGGAAGGGCTGGGGCACTTGCAAACTGGGGAAGGTGAATGCCAACAAGGTGGAGGAGGCAGTCATTCAGCAGGTGTTTGACCGGATCCTGACACGCGACTACCTCTCCGGATTGCTGGAAGAGGTCCGCAGTTCGTTCAACATCGAGGAGATGGACAAGGAACTGGCAGAGGGACGCCACCACCTTCGTGAGCTAGACAAGGTGCTCGATGGCTTGGTGGATGCCATCGAGCAGAGCCCCTCAAGTACGCTGATGATTCGGCTTGCTGGGCGGGAGCGGGAGCGAGACGAAACGCTCGCCCGAGTCGCAGCATTAGAAATCGAGCGTAGGGACCACGAGGATACGCAGATCGATCCCCAAACCCTGGACCTGCTTGTCGACGAATTGCGGCGTGGGTTGGAGGTCGATCATGCCACCGTGCGGGATACCCTGCAGCGCATTGTGACCAAGGTGGAGATAAAAAAGGACGGGGGAACGCTCCACCTTCGCGTTCCCCTACGTGCGGTCCTTTCTGTTGGTACCCCCGGGGGGGTCCTGTATATAGACCCGCACCCTGCAGCGGGAAAGTGTAGGCCAGCGTGCCGCCCTCTTTTCCCAGTTCTACCCAGGCCACCAGCTTTTTCAGGAGGGCGCGCTGAGGCTGGATTTCGGGACGGCCCAAAGCTCCCTTCATTTCCATCAGCATCTCTCGAATGGTCTCTGGGTCTACGGTCAACTGTTTCATTTCCTGTTGCGTCTCCAGGGTACGCACTTCCGCCAGCAGTCGATTTCGCTCAGCCTCCCGCTCTACCAGCCGGGCTGCGGCGCTTGCTGCGCCAGACCGCTCGGCCAGGTCGAGCAAGTTGCTGATTCCCCTCTCCACCTCAGCCAGGCGACGCTGGGCTTCGTCGATCCCTACTTCCAACGTAGGGGCATCTTTGGCCAACAATGAGTTCACTTCATCCACCAACGCCTCCACAAAATCGCGAGTCAACACCCGATTGGTCACGAACTTGAGTACAGCAGCATCCGGTCCTCTCACATCGATTTTGCCACTTGGGCAGGATGACCAGCCTTCGCGGAGCTTTCGACCGCAGAGATAGTAGCGGAATGGATTCTTCCGGCGTCCTGTGCTGTCAGATCTGCCCAGCATAGCCGAACCACACTCAGCGCAACGGGCCAACCCTGACAAAAGATACTGGCTCTGCGACC
>CAYLZO010000389.1:487-3121 GCA_964387775.1 uncultured Anaerolineaceae bacterium | reverse complement strand
TAGAACAGAGCCCCAGCACGGTGACAATCACCGACACGGAAGGCCGCATTGAATATGTGAATCCCAAGTTTGTGGAACTGACAGGTTATCGTTTGGAAGAAGTCGTCGGCCAGAATCCCCGCCTGCTGCAATCCGGGGAGCACGATCTGGAATTCTATCAAGGGCTGTGGGCGGTTATCCTCGCTGGCCAAGAGTGGCGAGGGGAATTCCGCAACAGGAAGAAGAGTGGGGAACTCTATTGGGAGCTGGCCTCGATCTCTCCGGTCCGGGATGCCAGTGGCGAATTGGTCCGGTTTGTCAAGGTTGGCGAGGACATCACCGAGCGCAAGCAGAGAGAAGAGCGGCTGGAATGGGAGCTCGGCGTCAATACGGTCTTTTCTCAACTATCTCGCTCTTTGCTCTCGTCCCTCTCCCTCTCTGAGATTTCTTTCCTTGTGCTGGAGAACGCCAAGCGTCTCACCGGCAGCAAGTTTGGGTTTGTGGGTTACATCGATCCCGAGACGGGGTATCTCGTGTCTCCGACTTTGACCCAGGACATCTGGGACGTATGCAAGGTTGAGGACAAGGACTTTGTCTTTAAAGAGTTTTCGGGGCTCTGGGGTTGGGTCTTGGAGCAAGGCCAAACGGCGCTGGTCAATGAGCCGAGGGCGGACCCCCGCTCGTCGGGCACGCCCGGTGGGCACATTGCGATTACTCGTTTCCTCTCCGCGCCAGCGCTCATTGGCAACCGCGTGGTCGGGCAGGTGGCGCTGGCCAACGCAGACCGAGACTATGGTGACCAGGACCAGGTCCTGGTCGAGCGGCTGGCCGATCTGTACGCCATCGCTTTGCAGCGTCATTGGGCCGAAGAGACCCTCCGCCAACGGACGGCCGAGCTGGAAGCCCAAAACAAGGAACTCGACGCCTTTGCCCATACGGTCGCCCACGATTTAAAGAACCCCCTGCAGCTCTTGGTCGGTTATGCCGAGCTCTTGGAAGAAGAGCAGGCTCAAATGGCGCCGGAAGAGGTCACGCGCTTGCTACGCACGATGGCACGCAGGGGTCGCAAAATGGACAGCATCATCAACGAGTTGCTCCTTCTGGCCGGGGTGCGCAAGATGGACGTCGAACTGCAATCGTTGGACATGGCCCAGATCGTGGCCGAGGCCCAGGAGAGACTGTCCGATCTCGTCGCAGAGCACCAGGCGGAACTCATCGTGCCCAGTTCGTGGCCCGGGGCGTGTGGCTATGCACCCTGGGTCGAGGAAGTATGGACCAACTATCTGAGCAATGCCATCAAGTATGGCGGCCGGCCGCCCCTGGTCGAATTGGGGGGCACAGCAGGCTCGGATGGCCAGACGCGATTCTGGGTGCGGGACAACGGCCCGGGACTCGATGCCCAAGCCCGGTCGCAGCTCTTTATCCCGTTCACCCAGCTTTCTCAGGTCCGGGCCGAAGGCCATGGCCTGGGGCTATCCATCGTGCGGCGCATCGTCGAAAAACTGGGGGGAGAGGTTGGGCTAGAGCCTGCGGCTGCCTCAGGGCGGGGCAGCGTCTTTTTCTTCACCTTGCCGGCAGATTGTGGGGAGAAGCCCTTCGTGGACTAGGGCGACAGCCGTAGCTCGATGGGGCAGGTGTATTCCTCGGCCTCGGGGTACAGGTGGCGGTAGACGTCCACGAACCCCTGGTCCAGCCAGCCTTCTAGCCCCCGCCGATGACGTGCACGACCTTGACCTCGCCGCCGTCGGCCACGCTCTGTGAATCGTACTCGCCCGGCGGCACCAGCACCCCGTTAACGGTGACGACGACGTGCTCGTGCGTGAACTCGCACGCCACCAGCACGTCGCGCACGGTCATGCCGGGCTGCCAGGGTACGTCCCACTTGTCGTTTACGCGGATCATCCGAGTACCCGTGATGCGTGATGCGTGATGCGTGATTCGTTTGGTACGCATCACGCATCACGCCTGCAACAAGAGACGCAGAGCCAAGTGATTCGACTCTGCGTCTCGCTACGGTTGTCGTCGAATCGACTACTGCCCGTTCGTGTGTTCTTCAATGAGCGCCACCACGTCCGGGAAGCCGATGCCCAGCTCGCGGACCGTCTCCAGTGTGGGGATGCCGTTTTCGTTCCAGCCCCGCCGCTTGTAGACGGCGTCGATGAGCTTCTCGTACTGGGCCTCGCGGTATTCGCGCAGGGCCAGCCGCTTGTCCGTGGTGCTCAGGCCCTCGGGGTCCACGCCAACCAGCTCTTTGAGCTGCCCGTCGTAGCGCTCGGCGCGGCTCTCGTACTCCTCGTCGGTCACGGGTCCCATGGAGCGGTAGGGGATGACGTCGTGCTCGCGGGTGCCGTAGCCCATCTTGAGGTTGAAGAGCCGCTGAAAGTTGTAGACGACCTCCGACATGCGGATCAAGTCGTCACCGCTCTCCACGTCGTCGCGGCCGGTGACGGCCCGGAAGAGATCAACGTAATTCTGCACGTGCTCGGGCACCTTGGCCGCTTCCATGCCGCTGTACAGGTCGCGGTTGGTGCCCGGCTCGACGTCGTTCCAGGGCAGCTTGCACAGCCCGTTGAGGCCGAACCAGGTGCGCCACATGGGGAAGTAGTGCAGGGCCTCGGCCTTGTCCTCAAAGCTCGGAATCTGGTTGTTGACGGC
>CAYLZO010000389.1:0-477 GCA_964387775.1 uncultured Anaerolineaceae bacterium | reverse complement strand
AGGCCTCGTCGTGCTGCGGCCCCTTGTTGGCCAGGCCGTAGCCCGCCTGCTGGGCCAGCGATTCCTTGGTCACGTACTCGCTGTACTCCAGCCCCTTGGCCTCCATGCCGATGTCCTGGAGGAACTGCGGGTCGGCGCCGTACTCCTCGGCGAAAATCTGCTTCATGCGGCGGATGCCCTGGCCGATGACGGCCCCAAAGCCCTCGCCGCGGCCCATCTGGTGCAGGGCCTCCAGCATGGCTTCGCCGTTGCCCCAGTTGAGTTTCAGCCCGCCCGTGATCTCCTCGTTCAGGATGCCGGCCTCGTAACACTCCATGGCAAAGGCCAGCGACGTGCCGAAGGAGATGGTGTCGATGCCGTAGGTATCGCAGTAGAAATTGGCCTCCAGCACGGCGTGGGCGTCCCAGATGCCGCAGTTGGCGCCGATGCCGGCCACCGTCTCGTACTCGGGGCCGTCCACGCACACGCGCTGGCCCT
>CAYLZO010000388.1:0-3135 GCA_964387775.1 uncultured Anaerolineaceae bacterium | reverse complement strand
CGGCTGGCGCATTTTTGCTTTCGTGGCGAGTGTGCTATAATCGGGCCAATGTCCAAAGCCAACACGTTGGTGTGCACAAAGTGCAGTACAACCCATCCGCTCTCAACCCGGGATTGGCGCTGCGGGTGTGGGGGGCTGTTCGACTTGAGATCCTGGCCCGCCCTCGATCCCTCCCGGCTGAACGCCAACCGCTGTGACCTGTGGCGCTATCGGGCCTTTCTGCCCCTAGACGAAATGTGGGAACCGGTGGCCTTGGGCGAGGGCAACACGCCGCTCCTGCCGGTCGCGTGGGCTGGACGAGCCGTGCAATTCAAGCTGGAGTCGTTGTCGCCCACTGGCTCCTTCAAGGACCGGGGCGCTGCCGTGCTGGTGACGGCGCTGCGCGGCTTGGGCATCGAGCGCGTCGTCGAGGATTCCTCCGGCAACGCCGGCGCCGCCCTGGCCGCCTACACGGCTCGGGCCGGGCTCGCCTGCGAGGTCTGTGTCCCCTACAGCGCTTCGGGTCCCAAGCTGGCCCAGATGACGGCCCACGGGGCCGAGGTCATCGAGATCAAGGGGCGGCGCGAATACGCTGCCTTGGCCGCCTGGGCGGCTGCTGCCCACGGCGCCTACTATGCCAGCCACGTCTATAATCCCTTTTTCCTGGCCGGCATCCAGACCCTGGCCTTTGAGGTCTGGGAGCAACTGAACCACCGCGTCCCGGACGCCCTGGTCGTGCCCGTCGGCAACGGCACGCTATTGTTGGGCATCTACCGGGGCTTTTGCCGGCTTCTCGAGGCGGGCCTCATCGGCCATCTGCCGCGCCTCTTTGCCGTACAGGCCGCGGCCTGCGCCCCCCTCTACGAGGCATTTGTCCGGGGCCTGCCGGCCAGCGAGCCCTTTTCGCCCGAGCCGACCATCGCCTCGGGCATCGCCATTGGCCAGCCGGCGCGCGCCGTCGAGATCCTGGACGCGGTGCAGACCAGCCGGGGTGCCGTGGTCTGCGTGACGGAGGACGAGATTCACGCAGCCCACAACCAATTGACACATTCGGGGTTTTACGTAGAGGAAACCTCGGCTGCGGCCATCGCCGCCTTGGCCCAGTTGCGCGACCGGTGGGCTGCAAAAGAAACCTTCGTCGTGCCGCTAACGGGACATGGGCTAAAGCAAGGCACAGGAGATTAGAAAGTGCCCTTTCAGCAGCAGGTCCACGCCTTTCTGGCCCGGCACGACCTGGGCCACCGCCCCGAAACTCACGCCCTGGACCTGGTCTCAGAGGTCGGTGAGGTGGTCAAAGCCCTGCTGGAGAGCGGGGACTATGAAGGAGACGTCACACCCTCATGACTGACAGACGCGTCGTCGTAACCGGGATGGGCGTCATCTCCCCCGTCGGCCTGGACGTGGCCACCATGTGGGACAGCCTGGTCGCCGGGCGGTCGGGCATCCGGCCCATCACCCTCTTTGACACCCAAGATTTCCACGTCCGCATCGCCGGTGAGGCCCACGGCTTTGAGCCCACCGATTTCATGTCGGCCAAGGACGCCCGCCGCGCCGACCGTTTCACTCAATTCGCCATCGCCGCCCTGGGCCAGGCCCTTGACCAGTCGGGCCTGGAGTTGGACGAGGGCAACGCCGAGGACGTGGGCGTCATCGTCGGTTCGGGCGTGGGCGGCATCTGGACCTATACCCAGGAACTGGACCGGTTGCGCGAGAAGGGGCCCCGGCGGGTCAGCCCCTTCCTGGTGCCGATGATCACCGTGGACGTGCCCGCGGTGCACATTGCCCTGCGCCTCGGCGCCCAGGGACCGAACCTGGGCGTCGCTTCGGCCTGCGCCACGGGCGCCGACGCCATCGGCCAGGCTTTCGAGACGATCCGGCGGGGGCACGCTGCGGCCATGGTCACCGGCGGTTTTGAGGCCGCCGTCACGCCCATCGGCGTGGCTTCTTTCGACCGGATGCGCGCCCTCTCCCGGCGAAACGACGATCCGGAGGGTGCCAGCCGTCCGTTCGATGCCGACCGGGATGGGTTCGTCATGTCCGAGGGGGGCGCCATCCTGATCCTGGAGGAACTCGCCTTTGCCCGGGCCCGGGGCGCCGAACCCCTGGCCGAGCTGGCCGCCTACGCCGCCACGTCTGATGCCGTGCACATCGCCGCACCCGACGCCGAGGGCCTGGGTGCCGCCCGCTGCATGAGCCTGGCCATGCAGAGAGCCGGGGTCGCACCGCACGAGGTATCGTACATCAACACCCACGGCACCGGCACCCCGGCCGGCGATCCGGCCGAGACGGCCGCCATCAAGCAGGCACTGGGCGCTCACGCCTACCGCGTGCCGGCCAGCGCCACCAAGTCGATGACCGGCCACCTCATCGGCGGGGCGGGCGCGCTGGAGGCCGTGATCTGTGTCCAGGCGCTGCGCAGCGGCATCGTCCCGCCCACCATCAACCTCCAGACGCCCGATCCGGCCTGCGACCTGGACTACGTACCCAACCAGGCCCGGCGCGTGGACCCTTCGAGTGCCGCCCCTCGGCCTGGCTCGGGACAGGCAGGGCGGGGCCTGGACGTCGTGTTGTCCAACTCTTTCGGCTTTGGCGGCCACAACAGCACGCTGGCGTTCCGGGCTTTTTCGTAGCGTCCACTGGCCGAGACGTACCTGTACCGAGCCCCCTGTGTGGATCGTACGAGAACATCTCCCATAGAAAGGAGGCGGCATCGAACTCGAGGCACCACAGCGACCAAAGTCCCTTTGGTCTCTCTGGTCCCTTTGGTTCTGCCAACTGATTATGACCGACCTACAAGAACTCGAACAAGCCCTGGGGTTCAGCTTTGCCGACAAGAGCCTGTTGCTGCGGGCCCTCACCCATCGTTCTTACTTGAACGAGAACCCCGCATTCGGCTTCGAAGACAACGAGCGGCTGGAATTCTTGGGCGACGCGGTGCTCGACTTTGTGACGGGCGAATACCTGTACCACCGCTTTCCCGAAATGGCCGAAGGGCCGCTGACCAGCCTGCGCTCGGCCCTCGTTCGCCGCGAGACCCTGGCCCGTTTCGCCCGGCAGCTCGACCTGAGCCGATATTTGCTCCTGGGCCACGGCGAGGCGGCGAGCGGGGGGCGCAAGCGGCCGGCGACCCTCTGCGCCACTTTTGAGGCCCTCGTC
>CAYLZO010000387.1:0-3150 GCA_964387775.1 uncultured Anaerolineaceae bacterium | reverse complement strand
CGCAGACGCCGGGCCTCTGCCATGCGCTCGAACAGCGCCTCGACGCGGGCCACGATGCGCCGTTGCTCACCGAGGGGCGGCAGGGGGATTTCGCTGACCAGGATGTCACCATCTGTCACTGCCGGATAACTGGCGCCACGCATCTTGGGAAGCACCTGATCGAGAACGACGTCTGAGCGACACAAGTAGTAGAGCCAGCGAGGCTCAACGAGATCGTGATTGGGCCTCAGCACGCAGAATCCGGTCGAGCAAATCTCCTTGTCGTACTGGTCAGGCACCAGGGCGATATTCCGTAGATAGGGCCGGGTTGTAGCAAAGATCACGTCATCCCTGTGAATGACTTTTCTAGCTCGGCTTGGCGCTTCCTTGCCCAACAGCCGTCTCGCATCGGTGATCGCCCCTCGGTCGTTATCAACACTGCCAATCTCGACGTAGACGAAACCTTCATCGGGAGATTGGGTTGGATCACGCCGCTCAGTCGGCAGCACAACACGTTCCAGGGGGACCAAATCCCAGACCCCCGAACCATCACCCGCCATTGCCATCCCCCACCATCTCGTGCAACTCCTCGAGGATGCTCAGGATCTGCCGCTCTTTCTCCAGCAGCGAGGCCGTGATCTCGGCCGGGTGGCGGTAGGTCTCGGCCTCGTCGCGGTTGGGGTTGCGGGCCGTCAGGTCGTACTCCCGCTCCTTGATCTCGTCGGCGGACATGATCCAGGAATCGTTCGTGGGCTCGGGCCGGGGGCCGTCGCCCTGCCGGTAGGCGTCCCAGGCGGTCCACAGCACCCGCGCCTCGTCGAAATGCTCGTCCTGGATGGGGCTGCCCTTGCTGAACTTTTTCAGGCCCTCAAGCAGCGGCAGCTCGTAGTACCAGACCTCGTCCGTGGGGCCGGGCCGCTCGAAAAAGAGCAGCGCCGTCTTGACGTCAGAGTAGGGCGCAAAGGTGCCCGGCGGCAGGCTGACCACGGTGTGCAAGTGAAAGGCCTCCAGCAGGTCCTGCTTGACCGCCGCAAAGGCGCCGCCGCGAAAGAGGGTGCCCTCGGGCACCACCATGCCGCAGCGCGCCCCGTCGCGCATCTTGAGCTTTTTGGTGATGTGCTGCACGAACAGCAGCTCGGTGGCGTTGGCCCGCACCGGAAAGTTGCTCTGAATCTGGGGGTTCTCGGTGCCGCCAAAGGGCGGATTGGTCACGACCACGTCGTAACGCTCGCGCACGCTGCGGATGTTCTCCTCCAGCGTGTTGCGCCGGGCGACGTTGGGCGCGGTGACGCCGTGGAGGACCATGTTCATCAGGCCCAGCAGGGCGGGCACCGCCTTTTTCTCCTGCCCGTAGAAGGCCCGCTGCTGCAAGAACTCGTCCTGCTCGACGGTCAGCGTCTCGCCGGCCTCGTCTAGGATGTGCTGGTAGGCTTCGGCCAGAAAGCCGCACGAGCCGGCGGCCGGGTCGTAGATCGTCTCGCCGGCCCGAGGCTCCACCACCTGGACGATAAAGCGGATCACGGGGCGGGGGGTGTAGAATTCGCCCGCCATGCGGTTCTCGTTGCCCAGCCGCTGCAACAGGTCCTCGTAGACCTGGGAGACGGTGAAAATGTCGTCCTGCCTGGCAAAGTCGATGCCGTCCACGATGTCCAGTACGTCGCGCAGGTTGTAGGGCGAGGCACACACCACGACGTTGCGCTCGGAAAAGATGCTGGCGATGGTCTCGCGCACCGGGCTGCCCGACAGGCCAGCCAGGGTGGGGATGAGCCGGCCGTGGACGAAGGGCAGCAGCTCGTCGGCCTTCCAGTCCACCCGCGCCCAGGCGCTCCAGCGCAGGTCGCCGTCGAGGATGCGCTCGTAGGGCTCGCCGACCAGGGCTGCTTCCGCCTCCCAGACCTCTTCCTGGGCGTCGAGGAAGCGTAGGAAGAGCAGCCAGGCCAGGTGCTCGACGTACTCCATGATCCCACCGCAGTTGTTGTCGCGCCGCAGAATGTCGCAGGCGCGCCAGATGTCGTTGGACAAGGTTTCGCGGGTCTTGGATCGGTGGAAGAGGGGGAGTTGGCTGGTCATCATACTTGTTCCTCGGCGTCAACCAGGTGCCCGGTTGCGCGCAGATGCGTTTCGATAGCCAGCACAAACATCCTGGCATCGTGCAACGTTTCTTCGGCGATTTCCTGGGTGAGCGGGATCATCTCGCCATAGTCGTGCTTTTGGCGGCGGTCAAAGGCCAGGTGCAGGGCGCGGGACAGTTCGCGGGGGAACAGGCCGGTCTTGACGAACTCGCGGTCAAAGAGAGAAATGGCCCCGCTGTGTTTCGACGTACCAAGCTGCCGGGTCGCCAGCAGGGCCAACAGGGCATAAAACATGGCATAGTAGGCGCGGTTGACGGCGCCCCGCAGCGCCGCCTCCGCAAGCAGGATCTCGCTTTCGCGCAGGGTCTCGTGGGCCTGCTCCATGCGGTAGCGTAACAAGTCCTCCAGTTGTTCGGGCTTCATGGCCGGACCCCTTCCCGCTCGACGTTCAGGATGAGGGGGTTGGCGCCCATCGCGCCGTGTTCCAGGTCGTCGCGGGTGGTCACCAATGTCGAGATCACGCGGTCCATCTCAAAACCCACCTCCCAGGCAATCTCGCTGATGCGTTGCCGCAACTCGGGGCTGGCTTCTTCCAGTTCGATGAACACGTCCAGGTCCGATTCGGGCGCGGCGTCGCCCCTGGCCCGCGAGCCGAATACCCGCAGGTCCCGGATGGGCACGATCCTGGCCAATCGCTGCCGGAATTCGCGGGCGATGCGCTGGTCCTGATCAGCCAGTGTCTGGTAGGCCCCATCCCGCGCTTTGCGCATCTGCCGGACATTGGTTGTGCTGTCCTCGCCGCTGTCCGGCGCCAGGCGAACCATGCTATCTTGCATCGCCACGGCCTGGCGCACCAGGGGGTTGGTCCCCGGCTGCCCCTGTTCCCGGCGCAGCCCGATGTAGAGCCGCAGGGACTCACGCACCAGCTCGCTGCGACTGCGATGCTCTTCCTGGGCCACACGGTCCACCTCGGCCAGGAACTCGTCGGGAAAAGAGACCATTACCTTGGTAGTCATCGTTCGCTCCCTTGGATCTGATATAGCTCTAGTATATCCAAAGGCAATATTTTGTCAATCTGGCATGGAGGCAGGGAGGTCTG
>CAYLZO010000386.1:0-3165 GCA_964387775.1 uncultured Anaerolineaceae bacterium | reverse complement strand
GGGGCGGCCCGCTCCCGGGCCTGGGCCACGCCGAGGCGCGGCACGTCACCTGTGGTGAGCGGGCCGTCGGCAGCCGTGGGCGAGGGGTTGGGCAGGGGCACCCAGGTGGCCGTCGCCGCCGGCGCAACCAGCGTGGGGGTCACCGCCGGCATCGAGGTCTTGACCGCGGCCATCCTATACTGGATGGTGGCCGTCGCCACCGGGCCCCCCGGCTCCCCCTCAGAAACCGGCTCACCACCACAGGCCACCAGGACCCACAGTGCGGCGAACACGGTCGCAAGCACAACACGAGGGCCGAACGTCTTCACTCCCGCACCCCTCTCCAGCATAGTGACTGCCACCCGACAGCCATAGACTTGTTGCCGAATAAAGGATAGGACGCAGAATTTCGCAGATATCAGCGTTCATCAGCGTTCATCTGCGTCATGAGAACTGCCCGGCTTATTCAGCAACAACTCTCGTCTTGGTCCAGATCAACAGCCTTGTCAACCTCTTACTCCTGGCGCATGGGTCATTGGTCATTGAGCCTTGAGCCTTGAGCCTTGTGCCTTGTGCCTTGAGCCCTCTGCCTTCTTTTACGGCGCCCAGTCGATCCGCTCGTGCTGCCAGTCAAAGACCAGCCCGCCGCCGCCGACGTTGAACAACTTGCGCCGGTTCGAGCCGTCGGGGCTCATGGCCCAGATGGCCCAGGGGCCGCCCTGGTTGGAGACGAACGCCAGCGTCCGGCCGTCAGGCGACCAGGCCGGCAGCCCGTCGTGGGCCGCGTTGTTCGTCAGCCGCCGCAAGTCCGAGCCATCGTCGTTCATGACGTACAGCTCCCAGTTGCCGTCGCGATTGGACATGAAGGCGATCCGGTCGCCGTAGGCTGCCGGGGCCGTGTCGTCGGCGTGCTCGGTCAGTTGCTGGTAGTCGTGGGGGCCGGGCGCCGCGGGCATGGTAAAGAGCCCACACCGGGCCGGCTCGACCATATAGTCGCAGCCCTTGTAGACGATGCGATCCCCATCCTCGCCGGCGACCCAGGCCGGATATTCGCCCCGCACGTCGTCGGGACCAAAGTTGAGGGGGCGGGGCTCGACGGTCCCCCCGCCAAAGGGCACCTCGTCGATGACGTATACCCGGCTCTGCTTGTCGCCGTGACGGGTCGAGCTGAACGCCAGGCGCTCGCCGTTGGGCGACCAAGAGGGCAGGCCGTCCTCGATGTTTTCGGTGATCTTGGTCAGTTCACTGCCGTCCGGCCTCACGATAAAGAGGTTCATGTGATCTGATTTCTCGCCATTGACGGCCAGCCAGGCGCCATCAGGGCTGAAGGCCGGCTGGTGCATCTGCTCGACCACCAACTGGCGCCCGCTGCCATCGGCGTTGGCCACGTAGGTGTCGTATCGGCCGATCTCGCCGTTCCACACCGGAAAGGTGATGCGCCCGCTGAGGGCCGCCGGAGGGTTGGTCGGACGGGGCGTCGGCTTCGGCGTTGCGGTCGGCGCCTGCGCCCCCGCCGAGGTGGTGACGGTCGGCTCGGGCGTCGGCCCGCCCTGCTCGCAGAGCTCTTCGGCCTCCATGGCCCGCGGCTGGACGGGGTCGAGGGCCAGAGCCCGCTCGATGTAATCCTGGGCCTCTGCGCAATTATCCTGGTTGGCCAGGACGATGGCCATCAGGGCCAGCGTGTCCGCGTTCTCGGCCCCCGCCGAGAGGGCTTGTTGCAGCGAAGCGCGGGCCTGGTCGTACTGGCCCAACTGGTAATAGGCCTCGCCGATGGCCGCGTAGGTCGCCGCCTTGGGCCGGATGCCGAGAGCATCCTGAAAGGCAATGATGGCCGTGTTATGATTCTCGGCCGCCAGCAGAAACAGGCCCAGCTCGTGGCGCCGCAGCCACAGCTCGGGCTGCAAACCGGCCGCCACCTGGAACTCGCCGGCGGCCCGGCCCATGTCGTCGTCCACCAGGTGATAGATCCAGGCCCGGATGCGGTGGGCGTTGGCGCTGTTGACGTCTTGGACCAGGGCCAGGTCGGCCTCGTCGAGGGCCGCTTGCTCCTGGCCGTCGAGGAGATAGGCCTCGGCCAGGGCGGCGTGGGCCTCGGCGCTGCCGGGTGCCGCCTCCACCGCTTCCTGGGCGCGGGCCAGGGCCTCTTCCACGTTCCCCAACTCGATGTGCGCCCGGGCCAGCACCGTCAGCGCCTGGGCGTGGCCCGGATCGAGGTCCACGGCCCGCTGGGCGTGGCGCAGGGCCTCCTCCGACTCGTAATCGTAGATCAAGGCCCAGGCCCAGCCGATCTCGGGCCGGGGGTCCTCCGGGGCCTGGTCGGCCAGGTCCTCGTAGATGGCGATGGCATCTTCGAACCGGCTGCGGCGCGTGAGCCCCTGGGCCTGCTCCAGCATCTCGTTGAAGACCTGGTCGGCGGGCGGGACGGGCTCCTCTGTCGGCATCTCGGGCGTGGCCGGCGGCGCCTCGGTGGGCGGCTCGCCGGGCGTCTCCTGGGCGACCAGGGCCGTCGGCGAGGCGACGACCATGGGCGAAGCGGTCAGCGTCGGCTTGCCCCCCAGTCCGAGCTGCGCCCGCAGCCCCGGAAAGACGGTCAGAAGGATAGCCGCGATGAGGGCCACCACCAGCAACGCGCCGACCACCCCCAGCCCGAGGATCAGACCCCGGCCCGCGCCCTCGGGTGGCTCCGCCTCTGAAACGGGAGCCGGTGGGGGTGCAGCCCGCGTGGGCGGGCCGGCGGCTGCCCTGCGGGGCGCCCGGCTGGGTGCCGGCATGGTCAGCGTATCCTCAAATGCCTGGCCCGGCTCCAGGTAGGTGATCTCGGTGTCGCCGATCGTGAACCGCTCGCCCTGCTCCAGGGTGTGGGGTTCGGTCAGGCGTTGGCCCTCGACGTAGGTGCCGTTGGCGCTGCCCAGGTCGGTCAGGACGTAATCGGCACCCTTTCGCTCGATGCGGGCGTGGTGCCGCGAGACCTTGGGGTCGGTCAGCCGCAGGTCGTTGTCCTCGGCCCGGCCGATGGTCGGTTCCTTGCGCATCGAGATCTCTTCGATGATGCGCCCGCCAAGAACCACCACCAGGCGCGGGTAATGGGCCGGACTGATCAACGTGGGATCCTCTGTCATTCTTTACTCCTTTGCAAAGACAATTCAAGATTGCTGAAAAAGGTTGGAGCACGCACAACATACAGTA
>CAYLZO010000385.1:0-3174 GCA_964387775.1 uncultured Anaerolineaceae bacterium | reverse complement strand
CGACGGTTGCGACCAGGACCTCTGACATTTTCTCCACGTGATGCGCATTTCGTATTGCGTGTTGCGTGCTGCGTGCCCATTGTACCCTCGATGGCGGCGAGGGTCAAGCGCCGGGGCAGCAATTCGTATCAGACTCATAAATGATTTTTCAGGCTGTGGGTGCGTCATTTGAATTTGTCGTCAGTGTGGCCGTATTGGACTTCACAACCAACCCCGGTTGGCGATTCAGGCTGCTCAATCGCTCATCGTGGGCGAATTGCTACTCACAATGAGCGAATTTTCGCCTGTGATGGCGGAAAAAGTGTCCAAACCTGCGACAGAATCAAATGACGCATGTCTGCCCTTCCAGCAGGGTCAAAAATCATATATGAGACTTAAAGGTCTGTTGGCTGCGGCTTGACACATTCTGCTTGACGGGGTATGATGCCCTGCGTGAAGGGGGGGGGCACGATGCAGATCCGCGTGACACTACACGGCTTGCTCACGGCCGGGATGGACGATCCCGACGAGCCGCTGGACCTGAGGCTACCGCCGGGGACCGACGTGGCCGGGCTGTTCGCGGTGCTGGCCGAGCGCTCGCCCATGATCGACGCCCGCGCCTGCCTGGCCATCGTCAACGGCGTCAAGGTGCCGCTGAACTGGCCCCTCCACGACGGGGACGAGGTGGGGCTCTACCACCTGTTCAGCGGGGGATAACGATTGAGAGGTGGGCTATCCTAATCTCTTATGTCTGCCTTCCCCCCGCTAGGCTACGCATGCCCCCTCCCTACCGGGTTTGACAATTCACAAGTCCTGCTGTATGATGTACCATACGATGTCACATACGATATGGAGGTCTGAATGGCACGCTATCCGTTGAACCTGCCCGCCGAGCTAAAGCGGGAAGCCGAAGATTGGGCCAGCCACCAGGGGGTCTCGCTCAACCAGTTCATTCTCTGGTCGGTGGCCGAGAAGGTGGGGGCTCTGCGACAGAATCTGGACGATCCCACTTTCCCGCAGATCACCTATCGCCGGGGCGCGGCCGGACAGCCGACGCCCGTCTTGCGCGGGACGGGCATCCGGGTGCAGACCGTCGTTGTGACTGCTCAACATTGGGCCTGGCCACCAGCCGAGATCGCCGCCGAATACAGCCTGCGCGAGGCTCAGGTGCAGGAGGCCCTGGCCTTCTACGAGGCGCACCGGGCCGAGATCGACGCAGCGATAGCCGCCGAACAAGCCCTGGAAGGAGCCGATGGCTAGGCCCCGGCTCCACCTGGACGCGGATGCGTCCATCAAGGCACTGCAAGTCGCCCTGGAGGAACGGGGGCACAACGTGACGCGCACGCCCAACGAGTGGAGCGCGGCCGACGCCAGCGACGAGGCGCAATTGTTGCTGGCAACGGCCCACGGACGCTGCATTTTCACCTTCAACGTCGGCGACTTTGTCGTGCTGGCCCGGCGCCATTCGCAGCACGCCGGCATCGTCCTCGCCGCGCAGACGAGTTGGACGCTCTCGGCCCTGATCGTGGCCCTGGACCGCCTGCTCTCCGAGACGGAGGCGGAGGCGTGGATCGGACAGGTGCGGTGGCTCAATGACTGGCGGGAAATGTGAGAGCTGATTGACCGGGATGCCGGCCGGTGGTATAATGCCTTTGTCGGCAGAGAGGTCTGTGTCATCAGAACGAGGATAGGGACAGAAAATGGGACGCACAATCACCGTGTTAGATCAGGTCTACGAGGGGCTACAGCGGCAGGCGGCGCGCAGCCATCAGTCGCCGGAAATCCTGGCCGAGCGTTGGCTCACCCAGCACCTGGACCTGGCGCGTTTTACCCCGAGTTGAGTTGGCGCCAGGGACCGGGCGGCTGGCGGGTGGGCATCGAGGGAACGGCCCTCGACGTCTACACCGTCGTCGGGTATGCCCAGGCCGGATATGGCCCCCAGGAGATTGCCGAAGAGATGCTGCCCGGCCTCTCGCCGGAGCAGGTGCGTGCGGCTTTGCGCTACTATGCCGAATACCCCTGTACGTTTTCTGTCGGATTATTCGTAGTTGGGGTGTTGCGTTGATTCTTCCAAGCGAAGGCAGAGGCGTGGGTGGGGCAGGTACGGTGGCTCGATAGTTGACGAGGAGAACTAGGCTAACCCCCGGTACGTGCTTTCGCCCCGCCTGGCGACGCGGGCCACGACGATGACCTGTTCGTCATCCAACACTGTGTAAATCACTCGATAGTCGCCCACACGGACACGGTAGGTGCCTGGAGGTGCCGTCTTGACCGGCAGACAGCCCGCCGGTCTGGGGTTCTCGGCCAGCCCCTTAATCGCGACCAGGATGCGAGCCTGGTCGTGACGGGGAAAGCGGGCCAGGGCCTTGCGGACGCGCCGGGCGAACTCAAGCCGGTAGGTCACTGCCGGTCTCTTCCAACTCGGCAATCAACGCTTCCAAAGAGATGGTCTGCCCCTGTTCGTATTCGGCCAGGGCCTCCTGGGCCGCCAGCGCATCTTCCATCTCTTCCAGGCGCTCCAGGTCCTCGATGCTGATGACCGCCGCTTTGGGTTTGCCCCGGCTGGCGACGACGATACGCTCCTGGCCGTAGGCGGCGCGATTCAGATATTCAGATAGGCTTTCCTTCAGTCGGCTCACACTCACTTGATTCATCAGATCCCTCCTCCTGGATAGGACTTTATGGACATTATAACCTTTATAGACCAAAGGGTCAAGTGGGCGGCCGACGGGCGCTCACAAACGCCACCCGCGTCCGCCAGGGGACCGTCCGCCCGGCGAGCTGGCGGCGGAACAGGGCCTCGACCTCGGCCAGCTCGTCGGCCGTCAGGCGGCGGAGCAGGTGTTGGGCGTAGGAGGGGCGCTCCCCCTCGGCGCCGACGTCGAACCAGCGCTCCAGCGTCGCCGGGCTGACCAGCGTCTCGGCCTCGTGCGTCTCCTCCTGGATGGTGATCTCCTCAAAGCCGGCGGCTTCCAGCGCGTCCCGCAGGCTCTGCCCTGAGCCAGTCGAAGGGTCCTCGGCTTCCCAGTTGACCAGCGGGTCGTCGACGTCGGTGTAGATGGCCTCCTCGGCTTCGACGAGGCGCCGGCGGAGACTGTCGCCCAGCGGCGACAGGTCGGCCAGGGCGTAGAGGCGGTGGCTATGGCGCACGACCGTTTCGGCCAGGCTGAGGCGGCCCCCGGGCTGGAGCCAATC
>CAYLZO010000384.1:0-3178 GCA_964387775.1 uncultured Anaerolineaceae bacterium | reverse complement strand
ATGGATCAGAGCGTGGTCTCTGAGCGAGCCTCTCCGTCGAAACTAAAGCGCATGGGATCCTCTTCGACCACGGTCTCCAGGTGCACCGGCCGGCTCCACACTCGGTAGACGTTCTCCAGCGTTTCGAGCGCCCAGTCCAACTTGAGGTCGATGCCCTCGTGCTCGTGGCGCAGCAGCAACTCGCCCCGATTCCCAAAGTTGGCGTCCTGGACGACGACGATGGGCTGGCCAAAGTTGGTCAGGCTGAAGAGGAGCTGGCGCTTGATCGCCTCGAAATCGCGGCTGTCGATGACGTATTCCCTCGTCCGGGGATCGTACTTGTAGTAAAAAAGTTGTGGCGGCGCGTGCTCCAGCAAAAAGAGCATCACGTAGCGGCGGAAATGTCGAAGGCACTTTTTTGGATTTGTCTTGATCCAGCTCGCAGCCTGCTACGGCTGCGAGCTGGATCAACCCCCTCTGCGAGGATATCACACCCGTATCTCGCCACTGTCTCGATCTTGCAGACCGTGGCCCACCTTGGGCTCATTTGGCCGTTTTTGGCGGCTGTCCCCGGGGTGTTGACCCCGGACCCGTTTCGGCGCAGGGCACCAGGTCGTACTTCAGCCATCGCCCACGCCCTACAGCCCCTGCGACTCACGCCCCCGGCCCTTGTCCTTTGGCCCATTTTGCGGTATGATAGAGCCCTGATGGACAAAGGCGAACAACAGATACGGCAACCGAATGGATCGTTGAGCAGGGCAAAATGGCATTTTGCCCTGCTCCTGCTGCTCCTGTCCCTACCCTTCCAGCATCTCCAAGCCCAAGAACCCGAGCCCGACCTCGACGCCCGCGTCCAGACCCTTCTTTCCACCATGAGCGTCGAGGAGCGGGTCGGCCAGGTCTTTCTCGTCACCTTTGTCGGCGACCAGGCCAGTCCCGCCCCCGACGTCGCCCGGCTCGTGCGCCAGGACCACGTCGGGGGCGTGGTCCTGCTGTCCAGCAACTCGAACTTTTACAACGGCGCCGAGACGCCCCGCCAGGTCGCCGAGCTGACCAACGGCCTCCAGGCGCTGGCCATGGACGGCGGCGCCCAGGTGCCCCTCTTTGTCGCCGTCGACCACGAGGGCGACCGCTATCCCTATACCCGCATCACCGGCGGCACCACGCCCCTGCCCAACGCCATGACCATCGGCGCCACGTGGGACCCGGCCAACGCCCGCGCCGTGGGCCAGATCGCCGGCCGCGAGCTGGCGGCCATGGGCGTCAACCTGCTCCTCGGGCCGGTAGTCGACGTGCTGGCCGATCCGCGATCCAGCGGCCAGGGCGACATCGGCACCCGCACCTTTGGCGGCGACCCCTGGTGGGTGGGCCAGATGGGCCGGGCCTACGTCGAGGGCGTGCACCAGGGCAGCAGCAGCCGCGTGGCGACCGTCGCAAAACACTTTCCCGGCCACGGCGGCTCCGACCGCCTGCCCGACGAAGAAGTCGCCACCGTGGACAAGTCGCTGGCCCAGCTCACAGAGGTCGAGCTGGCCCCCTTTTTCGCCCTGGTCCAGGCGCAGGGCAATCCCGAAGCCGTGACCGACGCCCTGATGTCGTCCCACATCCGCTACCGGGGCGTGCAGGGCGACGTGCGGCAGTTCACCGCGCCCATCAGTTTCGACGCCGGGGGCATGGGTGACATCCTGGCCCTCGACGCGTTCGCCGCCTGGCGGCCCACCGGCCTGATGGTCTCCGACAGCCTGGGCGTGCCCGCCGTGCGCAAGTATTTCGACCCGACGCTGAGCACCTTCCCCCACCGGCGCATCGCCAAGGAGGCGCTGCTGGCCGGCAACGACCTGCTGCTCCTCTCCCAGTTTGACCTGGACAACGTCTGGGCCGAGCAGTTGGCCAACATCCGCGACACGGTGGCCTTTTTTCAGGACGAGTACCGGGCCAACCCCGCCTTTGCCGCCCGCGTCGACGAGGCCGTCGCCAAAATCCTGCGCCTCAAACTGGCGCTCTATCCCGAGTTCAGCCTGGCAGCGGTGCAGGTCCACGCCGAGGCCGCGCCCCAGGTCTGCGGGCTGGGCGGGGCCATCACCCAGCGCATCGCCAACCAGGCGCTGACCCTGCTCTACCCCGACCCCAACGCCCTGCCGGCGCCGCCCCGCCGCGGCGAAAAGATCCTCGTTTTCACCGACGCCCGGCCCGTCCAGGAATGCTTCACCGAACAATGCCAACCCTTCGCCCCGTTGAGCCAGACGGCGGTGCAGGAGGCCATCCAGCGCATCTACGGCCCCGGCGGCACCGGCCAGATCGACGCCGAGGACATTGCCAGCCTGCCCTTCGGCCAACTCAAGCTCTTTCTCTCCGGCGGCGAGACCCAGTACGACGTCGGCGGCCTGCTGGCCGCGGCCGACTGGGTGATCTTGGCGCCGCAGGACCTCAACCCGGTCAAGGGCCCCAACTCGGACGCGGTCAAGCTCTTTCTGAACGACGCCCGCAGCGCAGCCTACGAGGCTCGCTACGTCGTCCTGGCCTTCAACGCCCCCTACTACCTGGACACGACCGAGATCAGCAAACTGAGCCTCTACCTGGCCGCCTACAGCAAGGTGGACGCCTCCGTCGAGGCCGCCGTGCGCGCCCTCTTTGGCGAGCTGGCGCCCCGGGGCGCGCCGCCGGTGGACGTGGCCGGCGTCAACTATGACCTCCGTCGCCAGCTCGAACCGGACCCCGAGCAAATCCTCCCCCTGGTCCAGCTCGCCCCCGCACCCGACGCCCTGCTCGTGCCGCCGCTGAGCGTACGCCTCCAGGCCGGGCCAGTCCTCGACTACAACGGCCACGTCGTGCCCGACGGAACTCCAGTGACTTTCTACGCCGAGTACGACGACAACGTCTATGCCCCGCCGCGGACTGCGCTCACCCAAGACGGTCTGGCGGAGGCGGCCCTCACCCTCGCCACCGCCGGGCAGGTCCATTTCCGCGCCGAGAGCGGCGAGGCCACGCGCTCAGAGACCCTCGCGCTGGACGTCCAAGCGCTGCCCACCCAGTCTCCGACCGCGCCCAGCCCCACCCCCAGCCCGACGCCGGGGCGGCCGACCAACGTGCCCACAGAGGCGGCGACTGCCACTCTCACGCCGACCTTTGAACCCACGCCGGGCGCCGCCCCACCATCTGCGAATCCCACCCGTCCCGCCGACGGCGCCGACCTGCTGCT
>CAYLZO010000383.1:0-3197 GCA_964387775.1 uncultured Anaerolineaceae bacterium | reverse complement strand
CTCGCCCGGCCCGGCCTGGCCCGTGCCGTCGGCCGCGATCTGCGGCTCGCCCTCCGGCTGGCGGTGCTTGTCCAGCGGCTGGACGACCAGGAACTTGACGCCCTCCAGCCCCGTTACCTTTTGCGTTGCAACCAGTGTGCCGATTACGCGCGCGAATTGCATCTCAGAGAATCTTCTCCCTCATCTGCTCGTGAAGCTGGGGGATGATGACCTGCCGTACCAGCAGCCCCGCCTCTTTCACCAGCTCGACCCCGGCCGCCACCGCCGCCTCCACGTCGGCGACGATGCCCTCCATCAATACGAAGCTCTTGCCGCCCAGCCCGTTGGCCAGCCGGATCTCCAGCAACTGTACGTCGGCGGCCTTGACCGCCGCGTCGGCGGCGACGATGCACACCGCGGCCGTCACCGTCTCGATGATGCCCAACGCCTCGTCGCCCCGGGGCGGCGTGGCGCTCATGAGGGCCGGAAACACGCTGCGGTGGACGTTGGGCAGCAAAAGTTGGTCCACCAATGCGTCGCTCGCCGTGGCAACGCCCACCTGGTACGATTCCCGCACCGGCCCCACCTCGCCGCCGACCAGGACCAGGTACTTGCCGGGGCAGACCGGCCGCGCCTCCAGCAGGTCCACCACGGCCTTTTTGACCATCGCGTCGCCGGCCAGGATGCCGGCGGCGATGCTGTTCGTCTCTACCAGGGCGAGGGCTGGCTCGATCATGCTTCTGACCTCCGTCTTACCGATTCCTGGGCTACCTGGACGACGTCCCGGGCCAGGGCTTGGAACGCCTGGGCCAAGGCCGACCCTGGCGCACTTTGGACCACGGGCTGGTGGCGGGCGATGGCCTGGGCGCAAACCTCGGGCGACCAGGGCAAGGCCGCCACCACCTGCATCCCCAACGCCCCTTCTACCTTCTGGCGAACCGACGGCTGTGCGCCGTTTGCGTCGTGCAAAAGGGGCCACACCCGCAGCGAGCGATGGCCCAGCCTCTTCATCGCGGCCAGGCTGGCCTGGGCCGTGCGCAACACGGCCGGATCGGGGGTCAGCAGCAGCAGTACCAGGTGAGAGGATCGGAGGAGCACCGGCGCCAGCCGTCCCAGGTCGCGGGGCGTGTCCACCACGACATAGTCTGACCAACTCCGAAGCCGCTCCAGGTGGTGGTCTACGATGGCCAGATCGAGCCGGCCCACCTGCTGTGGCTTGGGCGCTGGCAGCACAAAGAGGCCGTCCTGGTATCGCACCAGGTGATCCACCAGGGTATCGCTATCCATTCGTGGTGCTTCCACCCAGGAAGTGGTTGGCCGCAATCCCAGCCGGGTCCCCACGTCTCCGCCCTGCAGGACCATGTCGGCGGTGACGGTCAGGCCGTCGCTCCTGCCCGCCAGGCAAAGGCTCAGGTTCGTGGCCAGCGTCGTCGCACCCACCTGGTCTTTCAGTCGCAATACCAGGATCTGGTAGCCCAGCGCGTTGTTGCTTCCGTCCTTGCGCTCCAACAGGCCCTCGATTTCCTGGACCAGCACCTTGCCGTTGAAAGGTTTGCTGATGTGCTCGTCCGCGCCTGATTGGAAAGCCATCTGCTTGTCCACGTATTGGCCCCGGGCGGTCAGCATCACGATGGCCGTGCGTATCGTCCGGGGGTCCCTGCGCAATTGCCGGCACACCTCGTAGCCGTCCATGTTGGGCATCATGACGTCGACGACAATGACGTCGTGGGGCTTGGCCCGGGCCTTTTGCAGGCCCTCAGGCCCCGAAGTCGCCGTCTCGACCCGAAACCCGGCTCGCTCCAGGAAACGGCCTACGATCTTGGTCAGTGCAGCTTCGTCGTCAATTACCAGCGCGCTGGGCATTGTGTTCTTTCCTCTTGAATCGTTGCCGCCGGGTCATCGTTCGGACAGACACAGGCTCTCCAACCGACCCCGGTTGACCAGGATCGCTTCGCCGTCATAGACCACCTCGGAGGAGACCATGCTCTGGGCAGTGGCGTTGGTCAAAACCAGGAAGGGATCCAGGGTAGCCGGCGAGAAGCTCCTCAACTCAAAGCGTCGCGGGCCGACAAAGGAGCCGCGGATTTCAAAGCCCGGCAAGGTAGCCAGCGCCTCGTACGTCTGGCGGGCATAGCCTCCGGACTCGGGGATGCGTGCTTCTCGGGCCGGCAAGATGGCAAAGGCCAGGTTCTCTTTGGAGAGATAGGCCACCGGCGCGTGGGCGCCAATGGCACCCGGATCGTCGAGTTGCGAAACATAGACGTTGGACACCAGCAAATAGGACTGGGATCGGTCGTTCAGTTGATCGCTGAGCGGCTTGACCCCTGCCTGAGTGCTGCCCGAAATGCGATGGGTCGTCGTAAAAAAGTCTACAGATATCAGCGTATTTGACTGCCGGCTGCTCATCTATTGCCCTCTGGCCTTGGTAACGGTAACATGGCACCACCGTCTTGTCCGTTCAAGATACGATCTCGATCCGGGCGCCGTCCACGCGGGCCACCCGGCCGGCGAGCGAGGCGTGGACGTTTGCCCCCAACCCGTCCGCTGGAATCCGGGCGATCAAGTCGCCGACCTCTACCCGATCGCCAACCGGCACAACCGGCTGAGCCGGCGCGCCGATGTGCTGGTCCAGCGGGATGCTCACGCGCGCCGGCCGGTAGTCGCCCTCGTCCAGGGGGCAGACCTGGTCCGCCCACTCGATCAGCCCCAGCCGGGCCATGAGCCGCCCGGTGGGCACCAGCCGGTACTCGCGGGTCGGGTGGGGCTCAAAATCGGCCCGCTTGTGCACCTCGTTCACCCAACCCTGGGCGCGTAACTCGGCCTTGATGCCGACGTAGTAGGCCATCGGCGACAGCTCCAGCGGGCAGGCAAATGCCTCGCACAGGCGGCACTCGCAGCAGAGCACCGCCGCCGTCACCTTGTCGGCCGGCCGGGCCAGCCCGTAGTTGATGGCCCGCATCACCTCGTGGGGCTTCAAGTTGTGGCCCAGCAGGTAGCGCGGGCAGAGGTCGGTGCAGTCGCGACACTGGTCACAGGTCGAGATGCCCCGGCGCACCCACGACGTCGGCGAACGGGTCATGTAGCGCACCACGACGTTGTCGCGGGGCAGGACCAGCAGCCCGCTCGTCGTCTTGCCCACCGGCTCGTCGAGGCTCTGTGCCACGCGGCCCATCATCGGCCCGCCGACCACCACGGCGTAATCGTCGGCCGTGCGCTCC
>CAYLZO010000382.1:0-3202 GCA_964387775.1 uncultured Anaerolineaceae bacterium | reverse complement strand
TTGGGATGGGTCAGGGCGTAGCTCAGCATCGGCCCGGCGGCAATCAGCAGGGTCAGCACCAAGAGGGCCAGGCGCCAGCCCAGGCCTGCCCTGCGCGCCCGATTCCGCCACCAGGCAAAGGCCACGTAGGCGACGACCAGCACCGGCAGCAGCCGCGCCCCGGTGTAAAAGTAGAAGCTCAAGCCCATCACCAGCCCGGCGCCAAGCCAGAACCGATGGCCCGTTCCCCCTTCCTGGGCCTTGGTCAAGCCCCGGTCCAGCGCCCAGAGGGCCAGCAGCACAAAGAGGGGATCCCAGATGTTGTTGGCCACCAGCCGGCTGAAATGGACGTGGTAGTCGTAGGCGGCCAGAAAGGCGGCGGCCAGAAACGCCGTCCGCCGCCCCCAGAGGTCCCGGGCAAAGAGGTAGAGGAGGGGCACCGTCGCCGTGCCCACCAGGGCGGCCGGCAACCGGGCGCCGACGACGTTGTCGCCCACCAGCCCCATGACGCCGCTCAGCGGCCAGTAAAAGGCCGTCGGCATCGACATGTAGCCCATTACGAAAGGGTTGCGCAGCTCGTCGTGAAGCACCTGGCGGGCCAGCAGGCCGTGCCAGGCCTCGTCGCCGCCCAGGGTAAAGGGCACCCGGTCCAGGGCTGTGGCCCGCAGCAGCAGGGCCAGCACCGTCAGCGCGGTGACGGTGGCGGCCTCCAGCCAGATTTCGCGAGGGATCTGTTGCAGATGCGCCGGCCCATCCCGACCGCGCCGGACGGAGCGCAACGCGGGCCACAGCGCGACCAGGCCGACCGCCCCGACACCCAACAGCCAGAGGAGCACCACGTCGCCCGTCGGCTCGCCCAGGCTCCGGCCTTGAGATAGCAGAGTGGCAGCAAAGGAGAGGAAAACGCCGGCGACGACGAGCAGGGCAGGGATGGGCCGCTCGCGCAGCCAGACATCCACGGCTTGGAGCCAGCGGCGGGGGCGGGTGGGCGTCGGGCGGGGCCGGGCCATCCGCCAGGCCAGGGCAAAGCAGGCCACAGCTGCGGTGTGAAAGGCGACGCCGTCCCAGAGATAGTCGCGCCGCCGGAAAAAGTAGAACTGGCCCAGGCCGACCAGCAGCAGTGCGGCGGCCAGCAGCAGGCCGGCGGCCCAGCGTCGCCCTCTCGTCACGCGCCCTCGCCCCCTTTTGTACTCATGGCCTGATTATAGCATCCTTCGCCGGGCGCTACAAGTCGAAAGGAACCACGGAGGCACGGAGAACGCAGAGTTTGCAGGGATCCTCTGTGTTCTCGGCGCCTCTGCGGTGAGAGGATGTGATCATCCAAGCCGTTGGATTGTCAGCCGGCTCAGGATTTTTCGGCCACGCAAAAGAGGTAGGCGCCTGCGCCGTCGGCGGGCAGGGGTTCCTCGTAGAGGGGGCGCAGCCAGCGCTCGGTGAGGGCCAGGTTCCGGCGCGTCGGGACGAGAATCCAGCGGCCGGTGAGCCTCTTGGCGACGAGGCTGGGCGCACCGAAATAATGGCCCAGGTCGAGGGCGTGGTTGGCCCGTACCGAGAAATAGTAGAACGAGTCGGTCAGCCGCAGGCCGGCCGCCGCCAGCCGCTCGCGCCAGACGTCAGGGCCGTCACAGTGGCGGTGGCGCGAGATGCGGTTGAAGTAACGCTCGTAGGCGCGGGCCAGGGCCTCCAGGCGCAGCGCGCGGAAGAGCTGGGGGAAAAAGAGGAGCTCGGTGAAGCGGTCGCCGGGCACGCAAAAGATAAAGCGCCCTCCTTCGACATGGCGGCCCAAAGGCCGCACATCAGGATGACAGAGCACGCGGGCGATCTCGGCCAGCACCGGCTCGACGGCGGGGATGTGCTCCAGCACCGAGTTGCTGACTACCGTGGCAAAGTGCCCGTCGGGAAAGGGCAGGGCGTCGCCCAGGGAGCGGCTCAGCAGGCGGTAGGCGCCCCGCTCGCGGGCCTCGCGCAGGACGGCGGCATCGGGATCGATGCCGGCCGCCAGCGGCTCGGGAAAGGCGACCGAGGCAAAGTGCCCGTCGCCGCAGCCCACGTCGAGCACCGGCTCGGCCAGGGGCAGCAGGTCCTGGTAGAGCCGCGCCTCGACGGCCCGCAGCAGGGCGCGGAAGGCGGGCAGGTCTTGGAGGTGTAACCAGAGAAAGTCGGTTGCCATGGCGAAAGGAGTCCGTTGGGGCGTAGAACGTAATGCGTGAAACGTAATGCGTAAAACGTGAGGGCCAGTTGTTTACGTTTTACGCAATACGCTTCACGTTCTACGCCTCTGTCTCGCGGGCCTCGACTAGGTGAGCATCCTGCGTCCCACCGATCAACAACGCCTCGAACAACTCCTCGTAGCCGCTGACGGTCCGCTCCAGGCTGAAGGTCTGCTCGATGGCCTGGCGGGGCTGGTGATAGTCGTCGGGGTGTTGCAGCACGTGGAGGATGGCCTCGGCCAGGGCGTCGGCGTCGCCGATGGGCGTCACAGCGCCCATGCCGGTCATGAGCGGCGGCTGGCGCACGCCGGGCAGGTTGCTGGCAATTGACGGCGTGCCGCACAGCATGGCCTCGACCTGCACCAGGCCGAAGGACTCGGTCGAGTTGAGGCTGGGCACCAGCAGCACGTCGCAGGCGGCGTAAAAGGGCGGCATCTGGGCCTGGTTGAGCACGCCCAGGAACGCCCAGTGCGCCGGCCCCAGCCGCTCGATGTGGGGCATGAGTCGCTCGTAGTAGGCTTCCTCGCCCATGACGTCCTCGTACTGCCCGGCAAAGAGGACCTTGAGCCGGGGAAATGCCTCCAGCAGGCGGGGCATGGCCGCGATGAGGACCTCGACGCCCTTTTCGGTGGCCAGCCGGGCGGCCATGCCCACCACGCGCCGGTCGGCCAGGTCGTGCGCGGCGCGAAAGGCCGCCACCTCGGCCGGATCGGGCGCGGGCATGAGGACCGGCGGCGGGATGACGTGCACCTTGTCCAGAAAGCGCGATAGGAAGTGGGAATGTTCGGCGAAATCTTGAGTATAAGCCACGGCGGCCTGGGCCAGGCGGCCGGCCAGATAGTTGTTGGCAAAGACGACGCGGTCCACGACGCGGTTGAACCAGCCCTTGGGCAGTTGCAGGTCGCAGTGATAGGTGAGGACGACCGGCTTGCCGGCCAGGCGGCCCAGCAGGCCCAGCAGGCTGGCCTCAAACTGGGGCAGGTGGACGCTGACCACGTCGTGCTCGCGGATGA
>CAYLZO010000381.1:0-3230 GCA_964387775.1 uncultured Anaerolineaceae bacterium | reverse complement strand
ATCTATGACTCCCATGCGCAAAAGCTGATTTCCTTTGGACCGGAGACCACTCGCATCTATAACGTGGCGACTAGGACCTGGGAGAAAACGAATCCGGCGCAGGAGCCGCCGCTCTTCCGCTTCTGGTATGATCTGGCCTACGACAGCCAGTCGGAGCGGATCATCCTCTTCGGCGGGAACGGAGATTTGATGCAATTGCAGGATACGTGGGCCTATGACTACGACACCAACACCTGGACCGAGATGACGCCAGCCGCGGGTCCCAAGGGCCGCTGGGGTCACGCCATGGCCTACGATGCCGAATCGGACCGGGTTATCCTGTGGGGTGCCTCCGAAGTCGAACGGACGCCGATGAGCGATGAAGAGAGGGCGACCGTCTGGGCCTACGATTATGAGAGCAACACCTGGACGGCCATTGAGTCTACGGGCGGGCCTTCCTACCGCGGCTTCCATTCGATGGTCTACCACCCCGGCACCGACCGGATTATCCTCTTTGGCGGCCATTCGCTGGGGGATGTGTATTTCAGTGATGAAACTTGGGCCTACGATTATAACACCAACACCTGGACGCAACTCACGCCGGCCCCCCATCCTTCGGGACGGCGGTTGCACTCCATGGTCTACGACGAGGGGGCCGACAAGATGGTCCTCTTTGGCGGCATTGCGGGCACCTGGCTGAAGGAGAGGATCAACGACGAACTGTGGGTCTTTGATCCGGTGTTGGGCGAGTGGAGCCAGGTGACGCCGGACTCGCTGAGTCCATAAGGTGGCAGCGTGAGGTTGATTGGGGCGTGTGTTCAGCGCTACGCAAGTGGGCCAGCACTCCAGGTTCGGTCACTTGGGCCGCCAAAGACCCGCCGCTGCCTAGCTTGGGTGAGAAAGGAAGCAACAGCGATACGTGAGACCGTCTTCGGATGAAGAAAATCTTGGATGCAGGAGCAAAAAACGGAAGGAGAAAAGGGGTGCAAAATGAGTAAGAAACGAACGATTTTCCTGTTGTCCGTGATGTTGCTGCTGGCCCTCGCCGCGGGCATGAGCCTGGCGCAAGGGCCACAGCCCCCTGTGGGGCAGAGTGGGCGTGGTGCAGCCGGCCCCCAGGCGTCGGTGGGCAGCGGTTTCACCTACCAGGGCCGGCT
Source organism: uncultured Anaerolineaceae bacterium (assembly GCA_964387775.1). Lineage (GTDB taxonomy): Bacteria > Chloroflexota > Anaerolineae > JAAYZQ01 > JAAYZQ01 > CAYLZO01. Next base: position 2,094 of record CAYLZO010000381.1, on the reverse strand, counting down.
CACCGGCGGCGGCACTCCAATCGACGACACGTGCAGCCTGGACTTTACGCTGTGGGATGCCGAAAACGGCGGCTCGGTGGTGGGCCATCAGCTCGTGACCGGCGTCGCGGTGGACGACGGCTACCTGGCCGTGCTGCTCAACGACGGCGGCGAGTTCGGCGCGGATGCCTTTGAGGGCGACGCGCGCTGGCTCAAGATCGGCGTCAAGTGCAGCGGCGACGCCGACTGGAGCTTTCTCGCCGGGCGGCAATTGTTGAGCGCGGCCCCCTATGCGCTCACCTTGCGGCCGGGAGCCGTGATCTCGGGGACAGTCGAAGGCGAGGGCGCCCTGACCGTTGTCAACGGGGGCAGCGGGCCGGGCGGCACCTTTGCCAGCGAAGATGGCCACGGCGTGATCGTGGACTCGCCGGGCTTGGACGGCGTCCACGTTCACGAGGCAGGCGACGACGGCGTCCACGTTCACGGGTCAGGCGGTGATGGCCTCTACGTCCTCTCGCCCGGCAATGACGGCGTCGCGGTCAACTATGCTGGCCGGTACGGCGTCTACGTCTACGAGCCCAGCGAGCGCGGCGTCCGGGTTGACTCGGCTGGCACTGACGGCGTCTATGTCCTCTCGCCCGGCCAGGACGGCGTCTATGTCGACTCGCCTGTCAGGAACGGCCTCAAGGTCTTGTCGCCCGGCCAGTATGGCGTCTGCGTCGACTCGGCAGGACTTGACGGCGTCTACGTCGAGTCTGCCGCCCGCGACGGCGTGCATATCAACTCCGCTGATCGTTACGGAGTGTGGGCCCATACCGTCGAAACATACGGCTTCTACACGCCGGACAGCGTGTACGTGGGAGGCAAGATAGACCTTGTGGGGGCGGTTGACCCCATCATCGCAGAAAGGTTCGAAGTCGATCCCCAAGGCCGATACGAGGTCGGGGACCTGCTGGTCATTGACCCGGACAGCCCCTACCTGGTCCTTTCCAGCGAGCCTGACGATACCAAGGTGATAGGGGTTGTGGGACCAGGTGTAGACTATGAGGATGGTGAGCTGATGGTTGTCGTCTTTGGCTGGCATGGGGCCAAGCCCGCTGAAGACGATGATGAGAACGTCCGCACCGTTGCCAGAATCAAAGTGGATGCCAGCTACGGGGCGATCAAGCGCGGTGACCTGCTCACCACCTCCCCCACACCCGGCCATGCCATGAGTGCCCAGCCGGTGGATGTGGCCGGGGTCGAGCTGTACAAACCAGGCACCATCATCGGCAAGGCGCTGGAATCGCTGGATTCGGGTCAGGGCCTGATCGAGGTATTCGTTATCTTGCAGTAGGAGGATGCTGAGATGAACAGGCAGAAAACGTTCGCGTTGTGTGTCGCTCTCCTCTGCGGGCTGGTGGTGGCGGGCGGGGTCCTGGCCATGCCCACGGCAAGCTATGATCTCTCCTGGTGGACGGTAGACGGTGGGGGCGCAACCCTGAGCATCGAGGGCGGCTACGCGCTGAGCGGCAGCCTCGGCCAGCCGGATGCAGGCGCGCTAGCCAGCGACGACTATATGCTGAGCGGCGGCTTCTGGGGTGGGGGCAGGCTTACGGATGTGTACAGAATCTACTTGCCCATGGTCCTACGCAACTTCTGAACCCCTGTCATCGGGAGGCATGGGGATGGAGTCGAGGCTGGATCGGCCGGACGGCATCGAGGTGCAGGACCTGGGCGACAGGCTGTTGATCACGCGCCGCTGGTTCTGGTGGACCAGCGTGCCCCTGGGCCTGCTCGCCCTGGTCTGGATCGGCCTTGTATTCTGCAAATACGCAGACAACCTGCTCAACATCTGCAGCTTTTTCTTCCTGGGCCTGGGGCTGTTGGCTCTTTATGGCTGCTTGCTTTCCCTGACCAACCGGACCGAGATCGAGGTCAATCGCCAGGTACTGACCATTGAGCATGGTCCGCTGCCCAGATTCAGCAGGGACAAAACAGTTCCGATCGCAGACATCGACCAACTCTTTGTGAAAACCATCAAGACATCCGGTAATCTGGCTGCAGGCAGTCGCAGTTGGGCGCTGTACATGGTGGACCGCTTTGGCGAAAAGACAAAACTGATCGGCGCCATTC
>CAYLZO010000380.1:0-3241 GCA_964387775.1 uncultured Anaerolineaceae bacterium | reverse complement strand
TACGGCGATGAATCGCCGACTATGAACCCGGGCTCAACTGAAATGAAACACACCCGTATCGCTTTCGTTATCTGATTGACGGCGACTACTGGGGCTATGAAAGGATCGCTCTATTACTACTTTCCCGAGGGCAAAGAAGAACTCGTCGCCGAGGCCGTCGAGCGCATGGCGGAAACGGTCGTTGGGCGGATCCAGACGAGCCTGGACGAGGTCGAGACGCCTGCCGAAGCGGTGCGGCAGTTCATCCTGACCCTCGCGCACCACGTCGAGGCCTCTGACTTTGAATCGGGAGGCCCCATCACCACCGCCGCGCTGGAGGCAGCTTCGACCAGCGAGCGGGTGCGGGAAGCCTGCCTCGACACCTATGGCTCGTGGCGGCAGGCTTTCGAGGCCAGGCTCGTGGAGGGGGGCTTTGGCGGGGCACGCGCAGCCCGGCTGGCGGCGCTGATCATCGCCTCGCTGGAAGGCGCCATCATCCTGAGCCGGACCGAACGCAGCGTGGCGCCCCTAGAGCACGTGGCAGAGGAGTTGGGGCGACTGATCCAGGCAGGAACATAACAACAAATCCATCTGATAAAGGGGATGAAACACAATGAAACTCACTATGTGCGTCGCTTGGTGCAATCCGTTGGGGCCGGCGTGCGCGATCCCAGGGACGAGCCCGGGCTCTTTGACCGCGTGATCAACGTGGCACTCAAACCGTTCTCCCGCCACGTCTACGAAGACATGAGACGCACAGCGGAGATCATCCGGGCCAGCGACGTCGATTGGACCCTGGTGCGGGTGCCGATGCTGACCGACGACCCCGCGACGGGCGACGTCAAGGTCGGCTACCTGGGCCAGGGCGTCGGATCTCGCGTCTCACGGGCCGACATGGCCGCGTTTGTCCTGGAGCAGGTGGATGATGACACCTACCTGCACCAGGCGCCGGTCATCAGCAATTGAAGGGCTCTCGTGACCGAGGTCCTCGCAATAGGTACCGCTGCATGCTCTCTTCTTTGCAAACCATCGCATCTCTGCTATAATTGTTATTGCGAACAAACGCAATAACCAGAAAGGCAGAGCGATGGCCTGTGAAGAGGTCTTTATCCAACAACTGCGCGAGCGGGGCTTCCGGCTGACCCCGCAGCGCGAAATCATCCTCTCGGTGTTGCACAACGTCGAAGGATTGGCCACGGCCGAAGAGATCTACAGCCGGGTGCAGCGGATCAGCACCTCGGTGGACATCTCGACCGTCTATCGAACCCTGGATCTGCTTCGGGAGTTCGACCTCGTCTCTTCGGTGGACGCCGGCGACGACCAACGCCGCTACGAGCTCCTGGGCATCCACGGCCCCCACCTGCACCTGGTTTGCCAGGTCTGCGGCCAGGTCATCCCCGCCGACCTGGAGGTCGCCCAGGCCCTCCGCGAGCGCCTGCAAGCCGAGTACGGCTTTGAGCCCGCGCTGGACCACCTCTCGATCCCCGGCCTGTGCCCAACTTGCACCACCCCCGGCACCGGCTGAGACGGCGTGCTACCCAGTCTTCCAATGCCAGACAAACCTCCCGATTTGCCAAACCGAGAACTGTGTGCTAGACTTTTAATGCAATCAATTGCAATAACGGCGAAAGGCATTAGCTTAAGGAGGAAAGAGTCATGAACAAGGCACACATCGGTTTGCTGGTTTTGGTTATTTTGCTGCCGGGCCTGCTGTTGGGGTGCGGCGCCCAGGACACCGGCACGCTCCAGTTCCGGGCCAACGGCGAGGACTTTGTGCGGCAGGGGTTCGTCTCCAAGGATGGCTGGGCCATCCAGTTTGACCACGTGTACGTCCACCTGACCGACGTGACCGGCTACCAGGCCGATCCGCCCTACGATCCTCACGCCGGCGGCGAGGTGCAGGCCCAGGCCGAAGCAGATCTCGACGGCACGCACACCGTGGACCTGGCCGAGGGCGGGCCGGACGCGGCGCCCATCCTCGTCGGGGAGACGACCGCGCCGGCCGGGCACTACAACGCCAACGCCTGGCGCATGGCCAGGGCGACGAGCGGCCCGGCCAGCGGCTACTCGCTGGTCCTGGTCGGCACGGCCGAAAAAGAGGGCCAGACCGTCGACTTTACCATCCAGGTCGAGACCGAGTACGAGTACACCTGCGGCGAGTACGTGGGCGACGAGCGGAAGGGCCTCCTGCAAAAGGGCGGCACCGCCGACCTGGAGATGACGTTTCACTTTGACCACGTCTTTGGCGACGCCGAGACACCGCTGGACGACGAGCTGAACGCCGGCGCGCCGGGCTTTGCGCCCTTTGCCGCCCTCGTCGGCGGCTCGGGGGCGCTGCGGGTGGACATGAGCGGCCTCCAGGCAGAGATGGCGCCGGCCGACTACCAGATGCTGGTCGACATCCTGCCCACGCTGGGCCACGTGGGTGAGGGGCATTGCCACAGCGAGGTTCACTGAGATTGCGTCGCGCAAGATGTGGAGGATCGCCATGAAGCCAAGACTCGTGCTGCTGTTCGTCGTCCTGCTCACCCTGAGCACGGCCGGCCCAGTACTGGCCCACGGCGCCCAGGTCGAGTACACGTTGAGCACCGCCGTGGAGCTGGTGGCCACCTACGACAGCGGCGAGCCGATGGCCGGCGGCCAGGTGACGGTCTATGCCCCGGACGATCCCGCCATCCCCTGGCTGACGGGCACCTGCGACGACCAGGGGCGCTTCACTTTCACGCCCGATCCGGAAAAGCCGGGCACGTGGGACGTCCAGGTCCGGCAGGCGGGCCACGGCGACATCGTGCACATCGCCATCGGCACCGGCGGGGGGAGTTCGAGCGGCGGCGGTGGAGGCTTTTCCCCGGCCCAGATCGCGCTGATGGCGGGCTGCGTCGTGTGGGGCCTGGTCGGGACGGCCCTCTTTTTCACCGGCAGAAACCGGGCCGCTTCAAAGGAGCCGGCCGCCTGATGCATATCCCGGACGGCATTCTGCCTGCTTCCGTCGCTATCGCCGGGTACGTCACCGCCGGGGCAGGGACCTGGTACTCGCTGCGCAAGATTGACCAGCAGGAGGACCCGCAGGCCGGCGTGCCCGCCGCCGCGCTGCTGACGGCCGGCTTTTTCGTCGCCACCTGGATCCACATCCCCATCCCGCCGACGAGCGTCCATCTGGTCCTCAACGGCCTGCTGGGAGCGGCGCTGGGCTACTATGCCTTTCCCGCCATCCTCATCGGCCTCTTTTTCCAGGCGGTCATGTTCCAGCACGGCGGCCTGA
>CAYLZO010000379.1:0-3241 GCA_964387775.1 uncultured Anaerolineaceae bacterium | reverse complement strand
CTCGTCTAGACTTGATAGATCTCATTTTTTGTGTTATAATGTTGGCGTAACCAGCCTGGGGATGAAATGGTTTCGACAGGGGAGGCTGGGCTGGGACTGCAAGCCGAGGCGCCTGGACCTCGTAAAAACTGGGCAAACACACAAGTGCCAAACAGCGCACTCAACCCGCTCTCGCGCTCGCTGCGTAAACAGGGACGCGATAGCCTGACCGCATGACGGTCACGTCCACCCTTTTCCGCCCTCGGGGGAAAGACGCGTGGGCGACAGAGAAGCCGAGGGTGCACTCCCATCGACGCCGATAGGTGGGATCATAGGCAGGGTACCAAGCTCTGCATCGGCTGGCCCGCTAAGGTAGCCTGTTGGCCGGCGACCGACCGGGCGAGAACCTAAAAGGGCAACTAAGCTTGTAGTAAGTCCTTGTCTGAATCTTCTGGACGCGGGTTCGACTCCCGCCATCTCCACCTAGAAGGGGAGTGGAAGCAATTCCGCTCCCCTGTTCTGTTCTTTTTCCCGGAGGAGCAAGATGAGCCGAGAACTGACACACGTCATCAAGCGAACGGGGGCGGTCGTGCCCTTGACGCCCGAGCGCATTACCAATGCCATCTACCGGGCGGCCGTGGCCGTCGGCGGGCGAGATCGCAGCACGGCTAAAGACCTGACCGAGCAAGTGATCGAGGTCCTGGAAGAGACGATCCCGCCGGGCAAGCACCCCTCCGTCGAAGAGATCCAGGACGTGGTCGAAAAGGTGCTCATCGAAAATGGCCACGCCAAGGTAGCCAAGGCCTACATCCTCTATCGCGAGGAACGGGCCAGGCGGCGCCGGGAGAAGGCCGGCCGGGGCTATCGCGAATCGAGCAACATCCCCTGGCGCAAGATCTACGAGGTGTTGCGCTGGTCGGTGGACCACGATCTGCACACCGTCGAGCGGTTCAACGACCGCGTCGCCGGCGGCGAGTTTGCCCAGATCGTCGAGGAGTCGGACCGCTGCTACGAAGAAGACGTCCACACGGCCGCCCAGCTCGTCGCCGAGCGGCGCGGCGAGCTCAAGCTGGTCATCATCGCCGGGCCGTCCTCGTCGGGCAAAACGACGACGACGATCAAGCTCGGCGAGCGGCTGAGCCAGGCGGGCCTCAGCCTGGTGCCCCTCCACGTAGACAACTATTTCTTTGACCTGGAGCTGCATCCCAAAGACGAGTTCGGCGATTACGATTTCGAGACGCCCCAGGCTCTCGACCTGGCGCTCATCAACGAGCACCTGGCACAACTCATCGCCGGGGAAACCGTGCGCATCCCCCGCTATGACTTCAAAACCGGCAAACGCGAGGACGGGGTCACGCCGATGCACATTGGCCCCGACGACGTCATCCTCATCGACAGTCTGCACGGCCTCTACCCGGACATGACCGCCGACATTGCCGACGAACAAAAGTTCAAGCTCTACATCGAAACCCTGCTGCAGATGAAGGGTCCGGACGGCCGCATGGTTCGCTGGACCGACCTGCGGCTGATGCGCCGCATGGTGCGCGACGCCGCCTTTCGGGCCTACGATCCCCAGCGGACGCTGGAGCACTGGCATTACGTGCGGAGCAGCGAGATGCGCAACATCATCCCTTACGTCAACACGAGCGACTATATCGTCAACGGCGCGCTTTCCTACGAGCTACCCGTCATGCGCCGCCGCCTGCTGGATCACTTTGCGGGATGGGCCGTCGCCTACCGGGACGATCCCCTGCGCGTTGACGCCTACAGCCGCGCCAAGCGGGTGCACAAGCTTCTGAAGGCCGTGGCCTCCGTCGAGGCCGAGGCCGAAGAGGCCATCCCGCCGACGTCCCCGCTCCGCGAATTCATCGGCGGCAGCAGCTACGGGTATTAGCGACGGGCTGCAGCCGTCAAGTCTTGAGGAGTTTTTGGATCCGCACCCAATCCTCGGCCGTATTCACGTTGACGAAGGAGAGGTGGTGCGGGTCAAAGCGGTCGATCTCGGCCTCGTCCACGTAACGGACCCGGACCTGGTCAAAAAAGGCCACGATCTGGCGGCGACCCTGAGCCAGCACGCGCTCCATGGCGGGTAGACAGCCCTTGCCATAGATGGCGTGCAGCGGCTCCAGATAGCCGTCGAAGCGGGGTACGACCACGTCGTAAGTGTCAACCAGGGAGAGCATGTAGCGCAAGAGCCGCACGTTGAGGAACGGCATGTCACAGGCCACGACCAGCGCCCGCTCGTGGCGCGCCGCCCGGAGCCCGGAGTAGACACCCATCAGCGCCCCCACGCCGGGCTTTTCGTCGGGGACGTAACGAACCGGCAACGCCAACGGTTGGTAGGGCGCCGGATCGTTGGTAACGACGACGAGATCGGCGCTCAGGGCCGCCAGGGCGTCGACCGTGCGGGCCAGGAGTGGCTGCCCCTCGATCTCCAGGAGGGATTTGTCCCGGCCCATCCGCTCGCTTTTTCCCCCGGCCAGCACGACACCGCTCGTCTCCATGGCTGGCAGTATAACGCAAAAAGCACCCGCTGTCGAATGACAGGGAAGCCTCTGCTCCACGCAAAAACGCTGGCGACCGACCCCCGTCGATCCCCAGCGTCCTCGTCTACCAGAAAAGCCGGACTCGGGCTATTCGCCCTCTTCCATGCGCATCTCCAGATACCCGACGGCCTGGCCCACCGTCTTGATCTGCTGCGCCTCGTCGTCCGAAATCTCGCCACCGAATTCGTCTTCAAAGGCCATGATCAACTCGACCAGGTCCAACGAGTCGGCTTCCAGGTCCTCACGAAAACGGGCGTCCATGGTGACCTTGTCCTCGTCCACGCCCAACTGCTCGACGATGATCTCTTTGACTTTGTCAAACGCGCTCATTCCTTTTCACCTCCTGGAGATATTATGAGTTCGCCACTTGATACAGAAAGTTGCCATATTCTACCAGGCTTATTCCCCTCTGTCAACTCGCTTAACAATCCGTGTTACGCTTCTATCTGCTCGCACCCCCGAGACGGGGGATGGGAGCAGAGTGGGCTTTTCTTGACAATCCGTGTTACCCCTGGTAAGATGCAGTCCATCTGAGAACGGGCTACACGGACAGATACACGTGTGGTAAAACACTCTACTCAGCGGGAAGTTACGGCCACAAGCTCATCCCAATGGCCGGAGAACAGGCAGCAGGACCCGTCCTGCCCGTCCTGCCCGTCCTGCCCGTCCTGCCCGTCCTGCCCGTCCTGCCCGTCCTGAGCCGGGTCGAAGGAAGC
>CAYLZO010000378.1:0-3242 GCA_964387775.1 uncultured Anaerolineaceae bacterium | reverse complement strand
GGTCCACGGTCATGTGGAACTCGACGTCGTCGCGCTCGGCCCATTCCTTCAGCTCATCGTGGAAGAGGATTTCGCTGGGGTGCTTGGTGCCGTAGAGAATGATCGCCCGGCCGAACAAGCCCCGGTTGTCCAACACCTCGTTGATGAGCGAGCGCAGGGGCGCCAGCCCCAGGCCGCCGGCGGCAAAGAGCACGTCCTTGCCCTTCATCTTGTCGATGGGAAATCCGGCGCCAAAGGGGCCGCGGATGCCCATCATCTCGCCCGGCTGCATCTGGTGCATGGCGTTGGTCACGTCGCCGACGTTGCGCACGCACAACTCGAAGGTGCCGTTGCTGCGGCTGGGCGACGAGCTGATCGAAATGGGCGCCTCGCCGATGCCAAAGAGCGAGACTTCGACGAACTGGCCCGGTTCGTTGCCCAGGTGGCCGCCCTCGGGCAGCTCCAGGGTGAATACTTTTTCCAACTCGGTCATCGGCTCGACCTTGGCCAGGCGGGCCATGATCGGCAGATAGACGGATTCGTCGTGCAATACAGTCATCGTTCTCCTACCTCCTCGCCCCGTGCAGGTCGTTAAAGACGTTGACCGGCGAGATGTCTACCAGGCACGAGCGGGCGCAGCGGCCGCAGCCGGTGCAGCCCAGCTCCCCGTACTTTTCGATGAGATAGCGGCCCTTGCGCATGAAGCGATGGCGCAGGCGGTCGGCCTGGTGCTCGCGGAAATTCTCGCCGCCGGCCACCCGGGCAAACTCGTCCAACTGGCACGAGTCCCAGCGGCGCCAGCGCTCGCCGTCGCTCAGGTTCAGTTCCACCTCGTCGTAGACGTTGAAGCAGAAGCAGGTGGGGCAGACCAGCGTGCACTGCCCGCAGGCCAGGCAGATCTCGGCCAGCTCATCCCAGACGGGGCTGTCGTAGGCGTGGACCATCAGTGGCGCCAGCTCGCCCACGTCAAAGTCGAGTTTGTATTGGAACCGGGGCCACTTGGCGCTAAGGACCTTGTTCATGCGAGCCATGTCGGCCTCTTCTGCTTTCCGGGCCGTGCTATATTGCTGCAACAGGGCCCCGCCCGCCTCCGAGCCGACGTCTACCGAGTAGGCGTCGCCCAGGTCGGTGAGGTGCAGGTCGTAGCCGTCGCTGGCCGTCAGCGTGCCCATGCTCTTGCAGAACGAGTGCTCGTCGCAGGGCTCCAGGCACTCGATGCCCACCAGCAGCGTATTCTCCCGCCGCTTGAGATAGTGGGCGTCGGGGAAGCCCTGGCTGAACGCCTCGTCCAGCACCTTCAGCCCGTGCAGGTCGCAGGTGTGGACGCCGAGGATCACCGTCGGCGGCGCCTCCAGGGTCATCTCTGCCACCGGCTCGCCGCTGCGGCGAAAGGTCATCATCCGCTCCTCCTGCGGCTGGAGGTACTTTTTGGGCGGCAGGATCGAGGTGTCGTAGCCCAGCCGCAGATCGACCGGGTCCTCGATTTCGTCAAAGGCGAACTGGATGCCCCTCTCCACCGGGCCGACGACGCGATAGTCGTCCATCAACTCGGCGACAAAGGGCGCCAGCGCCTCCTTGTTTATCATCCATAGGCTCATTCCACCCTCCTGACAAAGGTATTCTTCCTATCCTCAACAAAATTTGAAATTGTGTCAATGGGAAACACGCTTCGACCAGCGCAGGGGCTGCTGGCTGTAGATTTGTGGTAGCCGAAAACCGGCCGGGGGTCCCCATTGACAGACATTGATCCTTCTTGAACAATCTAACCCGGCTAGATGATACCGCAACTGGAAGTCTGTGTCAAATTATCGCGTTCGTTTCGGAGATTTCGGATGGATGGAGGTTGCTCTGGGAGATTCCGGCCCAGGCATACACAAACCCCGCATCGTCGGATGCGGGGTTTCTCCATACATGGGTATCGCCGGGCCAACTAGGGGACCGCGGTCCCTCTGCCCCGCGAGGGCATATCCCCCGTGGTCATGAACAGCTCGTCCACAGGATAGGTCTCGGCCAGCTCTCGCAGCAGCCGCAAGCTCTCCTCGGCCTCGGCCTCGTCCAGAATGCTGATGGCAAAGCCGGTGTGGACATAGACGTAATCGCCCACCTCGGCTTCAGGCGTGAGCATCACGTTGATTGTGCGGCTCACCCCACCGACGTCCGCCTCGGCTTCCATGCCCTCGATAGATTTTATCCGTGCCGGAACCGCCAAACACATATCGCCTCACCCCTAACCTTCCTTCGATAAGCCACGAACGCGGCCAAAGTATAACACAACTCGAGTAGAAAGCCAAACGCGGGCGCCACCCTACGACGCAGCCCCTGCCCGGTGTTGCCAATCCACGGGCACCGGCTCACCCTTCCGCCTCCGGGGCCTCCTGGAGCACCCGCCGTTGGACGTCCAACAACTGCCCGATCCCCTTCTCCGCCAGGCCCAGCAGGGCGTCCGTCTCCTCGCGCGTAAAGGGCGCCCGCTCGGCCGTGCCCTGGACTTCCACAAAGTGCCCCTCGCCGGTCATGACCACGTTGAAATCGGCACTGGCCGACGAGTCCTCCTCGTAGCACAGGTCCAGCAGCAACTCGCCCTCCACCAGGCCGAGGCTGATGGCCGCGACCTCGCCACGAAGCACGTCGGCCGGGACGGAGCCCGCCTCTTCCAGGCCCTTGAGGGCCAGGGCCAGGGCCACGTAGCCGCCGGTGATGGCCGCCGTCCGCGTGCCGCCATCGGCCTGGATGACGTCACAGTCCACGATGATCATCCGCTCCCCCAGCTTCTCCAGGTTTACGGCAGCGCGCAGGCTGCGCCCGATGAGCCGCCGGATCTCCTGGGTCCGCCCCCCCAGGCCTCTGGTCTCGCGGCGCGTGCGCTCGTGCGTCGAGCGGGGCAGCAGCGCGTATTCGGCCGTGACCCAGCCGGCGCCCGTGCCCAGGCGCCAGCGGGGCACCCGGCTCTCCACACTCGCATTGCACAGCACCCGGGTCTTGCCCATCTCGATGAGCACCGAGCCTTCCGGATACTCGACGTAGCCCGTCGTCATCTCGACCGGTCGCAGTTCGTCCCACTTGCGGCCATCTATTCTCATGCGTTGATCCTCCTCACACCCGGCTCACAGAAATCCGGCGGCCAGACCAGCCAGGCCACCACCGGGATCCCAGTTTCCGTTTGGAATGCACTGCTGATTATACCATTTCCTGGTCAGGGGACAAAGCTCGCACCTGCCGGGCTTTCGAAGCAGAAACGAGGAGGGGTGTTGACACCCGATGAA
>CAYLZO010000377.1:0-3294 GCA_964387775.1 uncultured Anaerolineaceae bacterium | reverse complement strand
AACAGGGGTAGATAGAACCGGTGCTGGCTACCGGGCGACACCTGTACCGACACGGGCCCGTGTCGCGTGGCGACACCATAGACGTCCACATCCTCCAGCCAGTAGTAGTAGGTGCCCGGCACAGCGGATACCGCTTTGTCCTGGAAGTGGTAGACCGCGCCCACCGGGCTGCCCGGCGCCTGTCCGGGGATGAGGGCCGCGTTCAGGCGGGTTTGTGATCCGTCCGGTGTCTCGGCCCGGTAGATGTGAAACCCCAAAAGGTCTACCTCGCTGGCTGTCTCCCATTCCAGCAGCACTACGCCGTCTGTCGCTGTGGCGCCAAAGTCGGCCAAGGTGACCGCCGTGGGATTGCCGTCGGGCTCCTCCTTCTTGAGCACAAAGGGCGAAAGCTCGCTCACGCCCGTGGCCTGCACCGAGTAAGGTTCCATGCTGCAAGCGTGGCTGCCTGTGTTCAGCGCATCCCAACTGTTCCCGTTCCAGTGATAGGCAGTTAGCGTGTTGCAATCGTTGCCCGAGAGTTCGCTACCGGCAAAGTAGAAGGTGATGGTCGCATCCCGACCCGTGGTATTGGCCGGGCTGATGTCGAAGCAGCGTTCGACCGTCTCCCCGATCACATCGGTGCAGTCCTGGTTGCCGCGGACTCCTACTGTGGTATTGCCCAGGTCTTTGGAGCCGTCCCCCGTATCGTTGGCGTTGAGAGTCACCCCGCCGTAGCCACCGGTGTTGAAGAAGGTCACGTCCGAGGAACCGTTCACGTCCTCAGTGCGCTGGAGGGTGCCGTCGTTGGTCAATGTGCCTGTCACCGTGGGCTCGCTGGTCGCCAGGATCACCACCGTCGTACCCCCGTTGACAGTGAGGTCGTAGAAAGTAATGTCGGACGAGCTGTCGATGGTCTGCGTCCCTGAACCATCAAAGACGATCTCGCCATTGTTATGCGCAAAGGCGCCGCCGGAAAGGACAAAGTCGCCAGAGATTCGAAGTTGCTCCGAGGGGGCGATAAAGGTGCCATCACGGATGGTCAATCCCTCGATGTCCAGCGTGCTACCGGGCAGGATTGCAATGACGTCCTTGTCAAGATCGACCGATTCTGCGTAGGTGCCACCGGCAATGTTGATGACATTGCCAGTGTTTGCCTGGGCGATAGCATGGGCAATGGTGGCACAAGGATTGCCTGGGTCTATGCAGTTGTTGCTGCTGTCGGAGCCGCTGGTCGTAACGTACCTCGTTTCCGGTGGGTTGTAACGCACAGTCGTGTTGTTGGCAATCTCGGAAGTGTCAAAGTGGTAGCTCAACCCCACGGTGCTGTCCTGATTTTCAATCCCAGCCGAGTGATTCGACCCATCCGAACGTGCTTGCGCGTAGTGCATTTCAATCACATTTGTGCTCTCAAAGAGCTTCCACTGGAAGGTGACGTGGTCAGTACCGCCGTAATGCCGAATGTCCGTGAACTGGATGATAAGGCGCCGGTGGGGGGCGGCGCCCAAGGTCTGATAGTGAATCCTGGGCGGCTGAGTAGGGTATGGTGGGTAGAGGTCCGCCCACCAGCCGGCAATAGTTCCCGGTGGCGAGGACAAGTCTGGCAGCTGTTGAGCGGTGATGTAGCCAGGATATCGGCCAAGGGCAGTGAGATTTCCACGACGACCCTCCTCGAATCCGTCTGGCAGGACGAGGCCCGTTACACCCTGCTCTCACTCAGCGGCGGCGCTTCCCTTTCCGTCGCTTTGACCTGGAGCGCTTGGAGCCAGAACGCTTCGAGCGCTCCCGTCTCGGCCTCTACCACGTGCCCGCCGGCGGCGATGGCTCGCTCGACCGTGGCCGCCTGGCCACTCAACTCCTGCACCACCACGGAGCCGCCACTGGCCACCGGGGCGGCCTCCACCAACGGCCACAGACTGGCGCCGCACAGGGCGCCGTAGAGCAGGAAGGGCGCATCAGTCTGCCCCCGCTGTTTCAGCCACCGGCCGAGGGCACTCAGCCGGTCGGCGGTTGCTTGTCTCCAGGTTGCCAGGTCAAAGCTCATGGTTCAGTCCTCCGTCTCGTCCGCTACCGAGGCCCGATACGCGGCCACCGCCCGCCGGGTGGTGTACCAGTTTCGTCCCCGCTTGATGGCCTCCAGGCGACCCTTGCGTGCCAACAAGCTGAGATAGTCCTGGATGGGTAATCCCCTCGGGTAGAGAGCAGCGAAGAGATCGTCAGCCGGGAACCAGGTCATGTCGTACGCCTCGCTCAAGACGCCGACGCCACTGGCCAAAACGCGGTCCACCAGCCACAGCACGTCGGGGTCGTCGAGTTTGCGGGCCAGGATGTCGTAGAGAACGGCGTGGTCGATGGCGGGGAAAAACTGGATCACGTCGACCTGGAGCACGTAGCAGAAACGGCGGGCGAATTCCTGCGCCCGGTCCAGTGCCCGGTGCGTACCTTTGCCCGTCCGATTGGCATAGCTGTCGTGGATGAAACTGCGCTCAAAGATCGGCTCGATGACGCGACACAGGGCGTGGTGCACCACCCGGTCGCGAAAAGGGGCGGCGCTCACCAGCCGCCCTTGGGCTCGTGGATGGTAAAATTGGTGTAGGCGCCGGGTTGGTAGCTCTGTTCCTGCAGTTCGCTTTGCAGCGCCAGCAGATTGTGCTCCAGGTCGAACTCGAAGCTGGCCACCGCCACCCGTTTGCGTTTGCCCCGCCGGGCAGCGCGGTAGGCCAGGTACAGGTTTTCAAAGTCGTAGATGCGCGGATAGAGGTTCTTGTAGGTTTTCAGCGAGTGCCTCCTTTCCAGTAGGGCAAATTGCCAATTTGCCCCCGGGCGGCGGATCCTGGGCGGGGGGACACCCCCCGCCCAGACCCACCCCCCGTTCCAGGATCCCAGGATCCCAGAATCTCAGGGTTCAGAATCGGAGCGGGCGCAGCGGAAGCCGATGTTGAAGTAGGCGTAGGATGGCTCGACGTCGTTGCGATTGGCGGCGCGCACGTACCACTCATTAAGGTCCCACGAGCCGCCACGCAGAACCCGCCGCGAACCCGAATCCGGTCCCTGGGGATTACGTCCTGGCGAGTTGGCATAATAGTCGCCGTCGTACCAGTCAGCCACCCACTCCCACACGTTGCCGGCCATGTCCAGCGCGCCGTAGGGGCTGGCCCCGGACGGGTAGCTGCCCACCTGGCTCGTATCCCCTACACAGCCGCCATCCTTGCCCCAATAGTTGGCCCGATCGCAGTCAGGGTCCTGGTTGCCCCACGGATATTTGCGCCCATCCGTTCCCCGCGCCGCCTTTTCCCACTCGGCCTCCGTCGGCAGCCG
>CAYLZO010000376.1:0-3312 GCA_964387775.1 uncultured Anaerolineaceae bacterium | reverse complement strand
CAACAGCAATCAGTCATGGTTTGAAACACCGGGCGTAGAACGAGGCAGCGAACAGTCCCGGCCGCCAACGGGCCAGGGCGACGCGCAGCCGCCGAGGAAACAGTAAAAAGAAAGCGTGCACCAGCGGCCGCAGCAGCGCCGACCAGCGGCGCCGGGTGAAATCAGCGGCCTCCAAGCGGGCCAGGATGGCGTCTTGCGGATGATACAGTAACTCTCCAAACTCCCAGATATACTCGATGCGGGCAAACTCGACCTGGGCCAGGAAGTGCTGGAAGCTGGCCCAGGTGAAAAAGCGCAGGTGCTGATAGTCCCAATCTTTGTAGAATTGGGTGTGATCGCCAAAGACCGTCTTCCAGCGGAGTCCCTTGCCGAGCAGCAGCCGCAGGCGCCCCCCAAAAAAGAAGTGGTTGGGCACATTGACCACTAGCACGCCGCCGGGCCGCAACAGGCGATTGATCTCGAACAGCAAGCGAGTCGGGTCAAGCAGGTGTTCAAACACGTCTTTGGCAACCACTACGTCGAAGCTGGCGTCGGGGAAAGGTAGCGCGCCCTCGGCGTCGCCCAGCAGCGGCTGGACGCCGTGCTGTTGCGCCCAGTGCAGCAGCGCCGGCGCCACGTCCAGCCCGACCACCTGATTGTCGGCGGCCAGGTACCAGACGTCAAGGGCCGTGCCGCAACCGACGTCCAGGATGCGCTGGCCGCGCGGCGTTTGACCACCGGTGATGTGCCAATCGGGACGGCTCTCGGGTTGTAGATCGGCGGCTGTCTCGCTGGGGCGCAGCACCTTTTCGTGGGCCGCGACCACAAACTCCCGTCGACCGTCAGTCATCCACTTGCTCCTTTCTAGCGCTGCTCGGCACGGACTGTGGTCCGTGCCAGGCGCAAACCAGGCGACTTTTGCTCATCCGGGCGCCGGGCTGTGGTCCGGCGTTAGCAACCTGAAATAAATCTGCGTTCATCTGCGTGAATCCGTGTCCCGTCCCGGCTTGCGGACCAGGAATTGCACGTACCAGGTCAGCACCTCGCCCAGCCAGGGCAGGCGGGCGACGTTCAGCGAGGTAAAGCGGGTGGACGTATCCTCGATCTCGAAGCCGGCGGCCTCGATCTGGCGGCGCACGCTGCGGATGGTGCGCCGGTAGAGGCCGCCGCGTCGCGTCGGCGGCGAGAAAATCCCGCCGCCGCTCGGCCGGGATGTGCTCGTCCACGGTCAGGTCGAGAAAGGTCACCCGGGCGCCGGCGTCGGCCAGGACCTGGCCGCAGGCCCCGGGCCATGAAGCGCTGGAAAGCGTCATAGTCGGCCAGTGAGCGCGAGCGGTGCCGGGCCAGGCGCCAGAGGGTACGCGCGTCGGCGAGCCAGCCGGTCACAGGCGGCTCCGTTTGACGATGAGGTCGGCCAGCAGCCCGATGGCGCCGACCTGGATGCCCGTCACCAGCAGGGTCAGGGTGATGGCCGGCACGTAGAACCCCTGGAAGTGGATGAAATCGCGGATCATCTTGATAAATCCCGCCCCGAGAAAAAAGAGGCTGATGGGCAAAAAGACCTTGAGCGGGTTAAAGTACGTCACCGAGCGCACCACGAGCGAGATATAGTTGTAAGTGTCGGTGAAGGGGTGGAAGGAGGAGCGGCCCTTGCGCGGATAGTAGTCGATGGGGTGCCAGGTCACGGGATGGCCGTCGCTCAAAAGGGCGATGGTGATGGTGCTGACCCAGGAGTGGGTCTGGGGCAGGAGGTGCAGGTACTGCATGACCGTGTCTCGCTTGAAGGCGCGCAACCCGGAGTTGAGGTCGGGGATGTGGGTGTCGGTCAGGTAGGAGGCCAGCATGCGAATGAACCACTTGGCCGGCGTGCGCAGCCAGCGCAGCGTGCCCGCCTCCCGCTGGCGGGCGCCGATGGCCATGTCGTAGCCGCTCCGCACCAACTCGATGAGGCGGGGCATCTCGTGGTTGGGATAGGTTCCGTCGGCGTCGGTCATGACCACGACTTCGCCTTGGGCAGCTTTCAGGCCGGTGGTCCGGGCGGCACCGGTGCCCCGGTTGCGCGGATGCTGGAGCAATTGCACGTTCTCGAATTCGGCCACGAATTGCCCCACGATCTCGGCGCAGCGGTCGGTGGAGCCATCGTCCACGACGAGGATCTCGTACTCGAACTCGCCGGCGTCCAGGGTCTCCTGGATGGCACGGAGATCGTCGGCGATGGCCGCTTCTTCGTTGTACATCGGGATTACGACGCTAATCACCTGGGCCTCCCTCCGGGGACAGTTCAAAAATCAGGACGCCGTCCCGGTCATAGATGGTTCGGTAGTAGGGGCTGGCCTGCAAGACGTTCGGGTCGAGCAGGGGGGTGTCGGGGTCGTTGACCCGCCCGCCCTTGGCGCCGACGTAGACGTGGGTGATACCCTGCTCGTCCAGCCAGGCGGCGGTCCCGGCGTCGTCCGGGCCGGCGTCCTCGACGCGGCGGACCACGGCGTTCACGTCCTGGACGTAGCCCGGCTCGATGGCCGCCTCGCCGGCGTAGAGGAGCGGTGGCATGGTGCTGGCCCGGCCGGTCAACAGCGGGAGCCACCAACCCCCGTCGGCGCCCACGGCGTAATGGTTGGAAAAGGCCAGGAAGCCGTTGACCAGAAAGCGGGCGTCGGGCGGCGTGTGGGTTTCGATCCAGCCCATGGCGGCTGCGTCGGCCTCGGTCATCATCTGGTACTGCGGCTCGATTACGTCGGCCCGGGCCCGACCCCCGGCCAGGCCGACCGCCACGACCAGCAGAAGGGCCAGCGCCGGGGCGGCACGCCAGCGCCGCGCGGCGAAGGCGATCCCCTCGCCGAACAAGTACCCAACCAGCGGCGAGACCGGCGCGTAGAGGCCGAGGAGCAGGGTGAAATTGTCCACCAGGCCGGTGCCGGGCAGGCCCAGCCAGTGGGGGTTGGTCAGCAGGAAGAGGAAGGCGAGCCAGGCTGTGATCAGGTTCATCGCTTGGCGTCGCACCAGGGCCAGGGCCGCGCCCAGCAAGCCCAGGCCGGCCAGCGGCCAGGGCACATAGCGGGCGAAATCGGCGTAGAGGAAGGCCTGGTTGAGCGTCGTGCCGGCTTCCGGGTCGGCCACGACGGCAGCGACGATGGCCGGGTAGGCGCCGTTGAACATATTCCACAGCCAGGGGGCGACGATCAGGAGGCTCGTCCCGCCGACGGCGGCCAGGCCGGCGGCCAGACGCGCCGCCTGGCCCCGATCCCGGCGAACCTGAACCGCCTGCCACAGGAGGTAGGGCAGCAGGAAGCAGGGCACAAAAAAGACGACGCGCAGGTGGGTCAGGCCCAGGCC
>CAYLZO010000375.1:0-3390 GCA_964387775.1 uncultured Anaerolineaceae bacterium | reverse complement strand
ACCGCGGCGGCGTCGGTCAGGTCGACGGCGGTGGTGCGGGTGTCGACGCCGAGCCAGTCGGCCGCGGCGGCGAGCGCCTCGGCGTCGCGGTCCCAGAGCTCGACCGTGGCGCCCGAGGTCGCTGCCAGCGCACAGGTGGCCAGGACGTTGGCCACGTTGTGCTCGCCCAGCAGCTCGAGTTCGCCCCGCCGGCAGATCACTGCCTCCCCCCCTTTGTGCCGCAACACCAGCTCCTCCCCACGCAGAAACGCCCCCGCCTCGACCTCCCGTTCCAGGCTGAACCAGAGCACTTGCCGCTCGCTGCCTGCTGCTTGCCGCTTGACCCCCATCTCGCGGGTGACGGGATCGTCCAGGTTCAGCACGGCGACGTCGCCCGGCTTCTGGTGCTTCAGAATCTGCTTCTTGGCCACGACGTAAGCCGCCATGCTCGGATGCCGGTCCAGGTGGTTGGGCGTGACGTTCAGCACCGCCGCCACCGGCGGACTCCAACCCGCCGGGTCAAAAAGCACATCTCGCTGATTCCCTGATTCCCTGATTTCCTGGTTTCCTGCCCACGGGCCGAAAAACTCCAACTGAAAGCTCGAAAGCTCCATCACCACCACGTCGTCGGCCTCGATCTCGTCTACCTGGCTGATGAGGGGCCGGCCGATGTTGCCACCCACCCACGTCTGCCGCCCGGCAGCTTTCAGCATCTCGCCGGTCAGGGCCGTGGTCGTCGTCTTGCCGCTGGAGCCGGTGATGCCCACGATGGGCGCCGGGCAGAGCCGGGTGAAGAGCCGCGTCTCGCTGCTGAGCGGCAGCCCGCGCTGCCGCGCCTCGACGAGGAGCGGGATGCCCAGCGGCACCCCGGGGCTGACGAAAAGCACGTCGGCCTCGTCCAGCAGGGCCAGCGGATGGCCTCCCAGGGCCAAGTCGAGCGGTAGATCGGCCAGGGCTGCCACGTTTTCGGCCAGGGCCTCGGCCGGCTGGGCGTCGGTCACGGTCACGTCCACGCCCCGCTCGGCCAGAAAGCGGGCGAGGGCCGTTCCCTCCCGGGCCAGCCCCACCACGAGGGCGCGAATTGCGAATTGTGAATTGTTCATTGTGCCTTCACAACAATGCCAGGGCGATGCCGAGCATGGCGGCCAGCACGCCGATGAGCCAGAAGCGCTGGGTGATCTGGGTCTCGCTCCAGCCCAGGATCTCAAAGTGCAGGTGCAGGGGCGTCATCTTGAACACACGCCGGCCGGCGCTCCGGAGCCGCCGCGTCAATTTGAAAAAGCCGACCTGGATGATCACCGAGCCCGCCTCGGCGACAAAGATCAGGCCGACGATGGGCAGCAGCAGCCACTGGAACGACATGAGGGCCACCACGGCCAGGGTCGCGCCCAAGGCCAGCGAGCCCATCCCGCCCATGAAAAGCTCGGCCGGATGGGCGTTGAACCACAGAAAGGCAAAGAGCGCGCCGACCATCGTGAAACAAAAAGAAAGAAGCGGAAACTGTCCCTGCAAAAATGCGATGACGCCGTAGGCGACAAAGGCCACGGCGGCGATGGACCCGGCCAGGCCGTCTAGCCCGTCGGTCAGGTTGACGGCGTTGGCAAATCCCACGATGAAAAACGTGGCGATGGGCACGTACCAGATGCCCACGTCGACCACCTCAGCGACGGTGGGGATGCCCACCTCGTGAAGGTCGAGAAACTGGGGATGATATAGGCCGATGGCCGCCGCCAGCGCCAGGGCAAATTGCAGCGGAAGCATCGTCCGGGCGCGGAGCCCACCGCCACCGAACCAGCCGCGCACCTCGCTCAGGTCGTCCAGCGCGCCCAAAAGGCCAAAGGCGGCCAGCACCAGCAGGGGCAGCAGGATGCTCTTGCCGATGAGCGTGCTCCCCTCCTCGAAATCAAAATAGGCCAGAATCGCCTTGCCCGCCTCGAACCCGCTGAGAAAATTTGCCAGATTCAGCACCACGGTGATGATCGTCACCGGCACCAGGATCATCAAGCCGCCCATCGTCGGCGTGCCCATCTTGGTCTGGTGGGTGGTGGGCAGCTCCACGCGGATCTGCTTGCCGATGCCGTAGCGGCGCAAGAGCCGGAGCAGCGGCGGCCCCCAGACCACGGCGATGAAAAACGAGACGGCGCCCAGGGCCAGGGCGAAGGACATCGGGTCGGCGGTCATGAACGATCCCCTTTCGTGGGCGACGGGGCCGGTGTCTGGGTCAGGGCGGCGACGATCTCTTCCATCTCCATGCCCCGCGAGCCCTTGACCAGAACGTAATCGCCGGCCCGGACGAGGTCGTGGAGCAGATCGATGGCCTGGGCGTTGGTTTCCAGCAGGTGGACGGCCTCGGGGGCCATGCCGACCTGGAGCGCTTCGCGGCCGATGAGGCGCCCCAGATCGCCGACGGCGACCAGCACGTCGGCGATGTCCCGGGCGCGGCGACCGACGATCCTGTGCCCCTCCTCCTCGTGGCGGCCCAACTCGTACATGTCGCCCAGCACGGCGACCTTGCGGCCGTCCAGCTCTTCGAGCAGGTTCAGAGCGGCGATGGTCGAGGTCGGGCTGGCGTTGTAGGTGTCGTCGAGGATGACCGAGCCGGCCGGGCCGGGCACCGACAGCAGCCGGAGTTGGGCCGATTCGTCCCGGAGGCCGGCCACGATCTCGCCCCAGGAGAGTTCCTCGACCCGGCCAACGGCCGCGGCCCGCAGGGCGGTGTGCACGCTGTGGCGGCCCAGCATCGGCACCCGCACGTGGATCGTCTCGCGGCCGTGGTGGAGGCGGAACCGGATGCCCTCCAGTCCCTCGCTCTCGATGTCGTCGGCCCACAGGTCGGCCTCGGGGCGGAGGCCGTAGGTAAAGACGCGGGCCTGGGTCTGGCCGGCCATGGCCAGCACCCGGGCGTCGTCGGCGTTGAGGATGGCGACGCCGCCCGCGTCGGCCGGGGGCAGCGCCTGGGGCAGCTCGGCCTTGGCCTGGGCGATGCGCTCGATGGTGCCCAGGCGCTCCAGGTGGGTCGGCCCGACGTTGGTCACCACGCCGATGCGGGGCCGGGCGATTTCGCACAATTCGGCGATCTCGCCGAGGGCGTACATGCCCATCTCCAGGACCACCCGCTGGTGGGCGGCGGTCAGGTGGAGCAGGGTCAGCGGCACGCCGATCTCGTTGTTGTAGCTCTCCCGGCTTTTTAAGGTGCGGTAGCGGCGCCTCAGCACGGCGGCGATGACCTCTTTGCTCGTGGTCTTGCCCACGCTGCCCGTGATGCCGACCACCGTGACGTCGTGCTGCAGGCGCCAGTAGGCAGCGGCTCGCTGCAAGCCCGTCAGGCTGTCGGGCACGATGAGGCAGACTGGATATTGGAGATTGGATATTGGAGATTCGAGATCTTGTCCAATATCCAGTATCCAATAT
>CAYLZO010000374.1:0-3393 GCA_964387775.1 uncultured Anaerolineaceae bacterium | reverse complement strand
AGAGATTGCACGACGACCGGGACGCGGCCAGGAACGGGACGCGCCGTTTTTCCTATCTTGAAGATAGGCTGAGGCCTCGGTCCGGAAGGCCTTTGCTGATCCTTCGCTAAGCTCAGGATGGCAATTCAGGACCGCCGGACAATTCCGGCCAGCCAGCAGCTTGGAAAAGCGTGGACCACCCCCACCCGCAAACCGTTGTTGTTCCAGTGGTTGTTCGGATTGTTCCTGTTGCGGTAGGCGGCGCGGACGGCCCTTTCATTGTTGTCGAACGAGCCGCCGCGCAGCACACGGAGGCGTCACCGTCCCGCCCCTGCAACAGCGGCTCACAGAGCCGCGAGTTGCCTGCTAGATTTGTTTCTTTGTCGTCTTGATCCAGCCGCCCAGCAAACGCCCGATCTCGGCGATCATGCCGGCGACGTGGCGATACTGCCCCCCGGAGAGCCAGCCCCAGCGGGCAGCCAGGCGCAGGTAGATGCGAACTCGGTCCAGGGCCTCGTCGGCCAGTTCCAGTTGTTCCAGCCTGGCTCGCTGGCGGCGATAATTGGCCTTTTGCAGCCCTTCTTGCAAGTCAAAGGCTGCGTTCAGCAGGCGCTGGGTAAACGTAAAGCGGTGCGCCCGCGGAAAATGGTTGGTGATGGGCAAAAGCCAATCCAAAAAGTCGAACGAGCGTACCAGCACTACCATTTCCTGTCGTTGGGCCATAAATCCCTCCCAAATTGGCCGGCCGCGCCTGCGGCGCGACCAGAGGGGGACACCCCCTCTGGACTCCCCCCCAGAGGCCAGGATTGCAGAGGCCCCAGAGGGCCAGAGCGTCAGCGTTCAGAGCGAACGGGGACCACCCCCACCCGCAAACCGTAGAAGTACCAGAGGAGGTCCGGATAGACCCTGAGGCGGCAGGCGGCGCGGACGGCCCTTTCATCGAGGTCGAACGAGCCGCCGCGCAGCACACGGAGGCCATTATCGTCAAGTTTCTCCCGGCCATCGTCCGGGTCGTAGGGATATTTGAAATCGGGCTCGCCGAAATCTTTTCCCCACAAGCTCCGCGTCCACTCCCAGACGTTGCCGCTCAGGTCCTCCACCCCGTAGGGGCTGGCCCCGCCAGGGAAGCAGCCTACGGCGCTGGTCGTCCCGATTCTGGTTTGGTCATAGTTGGCCCGGTTGGGGTCCGGTTCGTCCTGGGCCGGCGTGTCGCCCCAGGGGTAGCGCCGCCCATCCGGCCCCCGCGCCGCCTTTTCCCATTCCGCTTCGGAAAGCAACGTCACCCGCCAGCCCTCCTCGACAATCCGCCGCCAAAACTTTTGCTCCTGCACGTCTGCCGGCTGGCCCAATTTCCCAATTTCCCAATTTCCTATTTCCTTCTTTGCCCATTCCCCCATTTTCCCCGTCAGCCAGTCACAATAGGCGACCGCTTCGTACCAGGTGACCCACCGCACGGGATGGTTGCCCGGGTCGCGCAGGCTGTTCGCGTCTGTGGGCGTGTGGCCGCTGTCCTGCACAAAGGCCCGCCATTGGGCGACCGTGACCGGGAAGCGGGCGACATAGTACGCCGGCAGGATCAACTCGTGCTGTTCCTTCCCTTCGCCCATCAGAAACGGCCCGGCAGGGATGGGCACAAAGCCCAGCATGGGTTTTTTGGGCAGGAAGGCGTGGCCGGGGTCAAAACGGGGGTCGCCCCCCTTGCCCTGCGGGTCAGGGGCAGGCAGGGCCGCCAGGGCGCGGCCGGCGGCGGCCCGCTCCGGGGGAGCAAGGGCGGCGGTCCGCAGCAGGGCGACCAGCCAGCCCTGCAAGCGTTCCAGCTTGGCCCGGTCCCGGGGGGCCACGCGGTGGTGTTGTTCGGTCTCGACCAGGGCCTGGGCGGCCCGCAAGGCGGCGTACCAATCGGCTTCTTGCGGCCGGGGGACCGCTTCCACCGGCCTGGGACAGAGGGTTTCGGCCAGCCACCAGACGCTGGCCGGGACGCCGCCGGCGGCTTTGGCCGCGGCCAGCAGCAGCGCCTCGCGCCAGCGCTCGTCGTCCTGGCGCAGCAGGCGGGCCAGCTTGTCGGGGAACTCGTCCTCGGTCAGGTGGCAGGCAGCCAGGTATTCCTGGAAGGTACGGTGGGGAAAGGCAAAGACGTCGCTGCCCCGGTCCACCAGCAGTCCGGCCCGGTCACGCACGTAGCGGCAGACGCGGTCGATGGAAATCCGGTCGCGGTCCTCCGACGCGGCATAAAGGGCGCCGGCCAGGGTGGTCAGGGGGATGTCGTGGGTGCCGGTGGTGGTGGCCGGTTGGTCGCGGTGGGCCTGGAAGGCCACCTGGTTGAGGGCGACGCGCAAGTTGTCGGGGGTAATGTGCAGCTCTTGCCAGACGTCGTACTCGTCGCCGACGGGGTCGCCCTGGGCGTCGAAGCGTTGCTTGGGCTTTTGCCACAGGTCGATGAGCAGCTTGACGCTCTCTTCGTACAGTTCCTGCCGCTTTTCGGGCAGCGCGCCGCCCTGCCGCCAGCGGTGAAGGGAGGCCATCAGGGTCAGCAGCAGCGGGCGGGGGGCCAGCTCGGCCAGGCGGGGATTGGTCTGCACCGCCTTTTGCAACTGCCGGGTGAAGCGTTCGGCGTCCTCGGCGCTCAGGGCGGCGTCCTTGCTGGCGATGTGGCGGTACCAGCGGCTGATAAACTCCTGGATCTGCTCCGGGCTGAAATCGGCCAGGCGGCGGACCACAAAGCCGCGCAGATGCCAGGCAGGGTTTTGGTAGGCATAGGGCCGGCTGGTAACGAGGATCCGGCAGCGGGGAAAGTCCAGGGCAAAGTGCTCTACCGCCGCTTTGAGCTGTTCCCGTCGCTGCCGGGCGTCGGGCACTTCGTCCAGGCCGTCCAGCAGCAACAGGCCACCATTCCGTTCCAATTCGCGTTTCAGGTCGGGAGCAAAGTGGGCCAGGGGGCCGTCGGGGTCGGTCCGCTCCAGTTCGGCGGCGACAAAGTCCCACAGGCTGACGCCGTTGGGCAACCCCCGGGCCGCATAGTCGCGCAGCACGACGCGCACCGGCAGCAGGCGGGGCAGGGTCCACGCCTCGCCCAGGCGGCGGAGGTTGATCTCGGCCAGGCCCAGTCCATCGCCGGCCAGGCAGATGGACAGGAAACGGACGAGGGTGGATTTGCCGGCGCCGGGCTTGCCCAGCAGGACCAGGCGCGGCTCCTCGACCAGGGCAGCGATGGCCGGCTGGCGATGCTCCTGACGCTCCATTCGCGTCTCGGCCAGGTCGCGGCCCGGGCTCTCGGCAGGGGCGATCACGTCCAGGCTGGTAAATACCTCGTTGAGGTCCAGTTCGGCGGCCTCGGGCCGGGCGGCCACTACACGGTCGATACCGGCTAGGCTCAGTTGGTTGCACTCGCGCAGCAAGTGGCGCAGGTAGCGGGCG
>CAYLZO010000373.1:0-3431 GCA_964387775.1 uncultured Anaerolineaceae bacterium | reverse complement strand
CCTGTTTCTCCCGCTACGACCGGCTAGTCGTTATTCACGACGATGGGCAGGTAGATGACGTTTGGCCCTGCGTAGTGAATGGTCACCTGGCTGAGCGTGGTGTGCCGGCTGTAACTGCGGATGATGACTTTGTACTGAATGTACTGGTAGGCATCGGGACAGTCGGGATTCGGGCAGCCGGGACCGGGGCAACCCGGCTCCTGGCATTCCAACACCCAGCTATTGCCGTTGGGGTCGACGATGTGGCGGCCCGGTGCGTCGTAGAAACAATTGGCACCAGGGCAATCAACAACCTCGCTGCTCGGGTTGCCGGTCCACTCGGTCCAACCGTTGGCCGCGACGTCGTTCAAGGGCGGGTTGGGATTGTTGCCAAAGCGCGTCTGCAAAAGCAGATCGCCCGCATACTGTGTCGTCCCCCACCAGGACAGGACGTACCAGCTCGACGCAGCGCGGGAATCGATCACGGGCGAGATGTAGATGCCTTCGGGATACAGACCCCACCGCGCAGCAAAGATGTCCCGGTCCCGAACCGTCCCCGGCTCCAGGGGCACGTCCCAGCGGTCGTCGTCCCAGGTCACGTACAGCCGGGGAGAGAAACTCGGGAAGGGAGGCGGCTCGGCGAATACGTAGGGATTGAACTGGCCGGTCGCCGCCGGTCTAAAAATCTCATAGTCGGACGAGTCGACGAAACCCGATTGTTCCCGGTAGGCGTGGATCTTGGCCGTATCGTTGACCACGCCGACGACCTGATCCTCACAAAGCTCGTAGCTCTCGCCGGTCCCTTCGGGGCTGGCGACGCGGCGGGTGCGGATCTCGTAGCGCCAGTCGTCAAAGCTCCGCGCGTCGGACCAGGCCAAAAAGACGCCCATCGTATAGGTCATGATCGAGTCGGCGTGACAATAGGTATAGTCCGTGTCAAAGGCTTTGGCCAAGGAAACCTGGCCCTGCCAGGTGGGATCGATGGGGTAGGTCGGCCCCGTGTCGGGCGGCAGGGCATAGTTCGAATCGATGACAAAGCCGCTGGCCTCGCTAGGGCCCTCGAAGCAAAAGTCGTAGGGATAGGGGCAGAACTCGGGCTCCTCGTAGACGTAGGTGGCATAGGTATAGTAGACGTCGGCCTCTTCGCCGGCGTTCTCCTGCCAGGCCACGTGGATGGCCGTCACCGGGCTTTCCACCGTCTTGGTAAAGCCCACGTCGACCTGAACGGTCTCTGCCGTCGTGGACACAATCATCGAAGGCCCGACGCGGTAGCCCTCGTTGTGGGGGTTGTTGTCCACCGGAACGTCGATGCCAAAGGTGCCCCCCCGGTCGCGGGATCGCGCGACGTATATCTCGGGATTGGCCGGATCGCGCCAATCCTCCCACGCGACAAAGACATCGTCGTAGCCGAGAAGATCGTAGCCCACACCAACTGAGGGTGCCACCTGGTCCTGAGACGTCATCTGCGGATCGTCGGTGACAAAGATATTGTCCGTCCAGGTCAGGCCGCCGTCATCCGACCTGGAAATGTAGATGTCGTCGTTGCCGTTGCGCCGATCCTGCCAGACGACATAGACGGCCACCGGCCAGACATCTGTGACGTTCGGCCCGACCGCAATCGAGGGATTCATCTGATCCGCACCCAGGGAAGTCGGCGGATCGATGCTCAGCAACTCGTTGGCACTCCAATTGTCGCCGTTGTCGTCCGAGTAGGCAAAATAGATGTCATAGTCGCCGTTTCGCGCGTCCTGCCAGACAGCATAGATGCGGTCACGCGACTCGTCGTAGGCAATGTCGGGGCTGACCTGGTTCGCCGTGTCGCTCGTCGAGTCGTCGTTGACCCGCACGTCCGGGGACGTCCAGGTCATCCCCCCGTCGGTGGACCGCGAGAAATAGATGTCGCGGTCGAATACGCCGCCGTTGCGGCCGTCCTCCCAGACGGCGTAGAGGGTCCCACTGCCGTTGCCGGTGAGGGCCGGCTTGACCTGGTTCACGTTGTTGGGATGGGACGGGGGCGCGGGCGGATCGTCCACCTTCCAGTCGGGATAGTAGACTTCGGGCTCGGTAAAAGGTTCCAGAAAAATCCCCCGGCGGATCACGCCGTCGGGGTGGGAGATGTCGAGGCTGGAGGCCACGCCCATCTGGAAGTCGGTGTGGGTCTGATGCTGGACCCTGTTCGGCGCCCGGACCTCCACCTGGAAGGGGCCAAAGACGTTGTTCGACTCGTTCTGCTCCGGCACCTGGGCATCGGTGTCGATCTGGGCATAGAGCACGTAATTCTTGACGCTGGTAAAGACGTAGGTCGTCTGGAGGAGGTACGAACCGCCCGACGGCACCCAGTGAGCCTGGCAGCCCCAGGCATAGACCCCGGCCTGGAAGAGCTGGATGGGCACGATGGCCGGGTCTACGTAGAGGTCGGTGTAAAAGTTCTGCGGCGGATCGAGGGGCACGTCCAGCGGCCCCTGGTTCTTGATCACGACATAGATGGTCGCTTCTTCACCGATGAGAGGCGTGGCCGGCGAGACCCACACGTCCTCGACGATCAGGTCGGGCAGGATGGGGGTCTCGGGCGAGGCGGGCGACGTATCGGGCGCCAGTCCATCGGGAGTTGGCGAGGGGCGGGGGGTCTTGTCGATCTGGACGGAATGGGCAGCGCCCAGCGTCGATCCCAGGATCGACGCGCCCAGGAGCATCAACGTCAAGAAAACGGCGGCCAGCATCGCTTTTCTCATCATCCACTCTCCTACCTTGGATCTTGGACCGGCCGGGAATTCAAGAGCGAGCGGAGAAGGCAGGCCTCGCCTTCTCCGCTCGGTGATTCAACGATGCCGCCTAGCGCGGCCCTTCCAGCCCCCGCACCCGCAGCAGCCGAAAGACGACCAGCAGCCCGGCCAGCACAAAGCCCCACAGAAAGATCGTGCCCCAGCCGCCGCCGGTGTCCGAGATCTCGTCGGCGGCTTGGCGGGTGGGAGTCGGCGTGTCGCTGGGCTCTGGCGTGACCGAGGGCGTGCCGGGCCCCGGCGTGTCGGTCACGGTGGGCGTGATGCTGGGCGTGGGTGTGTTGGTGGCCGTGCCGGGAATGGGCGTCGGCGTGCGCGTCCGGGTTGGCGCCTGGGTGACGGCGCTCGTCGGCGCCGGCGTGGGCACCACGGGCGAGATGGTGACGATGGGCGTGATGGGCGCCAGCGTGGGCGAGGGCGTGGGCGTGGGCGTGGGCGAACTGGTGGGCGTCGGCGAGATGGGCGTCGGCGCGATGAGCTGGAAGGTGGCCGTGGCCTGCCGCCCCCCGCTGTCGATGGCCAGCACCTGGTGGCTGCCCACGGAAGCCAGGGATGCCGCCGTCGGCGTGGTGAACTGGATTTGGAAGCCGTAGCTGTTGTTCACCTGGCCGGTGGCCAGCACGGCGGCGACCGGGGCGAGGCCGAGCAGCTCGCCGGCGCCTACCGCCGGGC
>CAYLZO010000372.1:1639-3502 GCA_964387775.1 uncultured Anaerolineaceae bacterium | reverse complement strand
CCTTCGTGTCTGTGCAGGCCCCGTGTGTCGGGTCCAGCAGCCTGTCTATCTCCTCTCGCCACGCGGCGAGAGTGTCCTCATTCAAGCGGTAGTGGACGAAGTACCCGCGTTTCTCGTCGACGACCAGACCAGCGTCGCGCATGATGCGCAGATGCTGCGAGACCGCCCCCGGCGTCACATCCAGCCGGGAAGCGAGGGCATTCACGCACAGCGCCCGGCCCTTCAAGAGCTGCACGATCCGCACGCGCGTCTCGACGGACAGCACTTTCAGCAGCCTGGCGAGTTCCTTTGGCTCGTTCATTTCAGTCTCCACTAATATTCTATTGTATCGGCTGAGCCACACCCCGTCAATGGTGGCCTCGCAGGTAGGGCAGAAGAATCGTGGCCAACCCCACTGGGCGGGCAATGCAGCCACTGCATGGCAGCTTCCGTGCGCAACGCCGGGTCGGCTTGAGGGCTCATGCTGTCGAGAGCGAGAGCCGAGGCGGGGGCGCAGAATGCGAAGATGGTTCATTTTGAGATTTTCCCCTGTAACCCCTTGTTGCAGCAGGGCTGGCGGTCGTCTCATCTTTCCTTGAGCATCTGCCCGGGATCTCTGACCGGTGGTCGCATAAGGTCTGTTTTGGGCGAATATTGCGCGTCAGTCTGCGATATCCGCAGAGGAGTCTCTGGGGTGGCCACTGCGAATACACGCCGGAGACACCGCCCAGGGCATCGGTCATTCCGTTTGCGGGAAATTGGCTGGCACGCAATTTGTGCGAAATGGATTGACCCCATCTGCCACCGGCAAATGCAGGTCTACGGAAGCGGCTGGGTGCCCTCGTCGAGCATCTTCACATACGGATCGTAGACGTAGATGCGGTCCCGTTGCTTGCCGGTGATTTCGCGGACGAGGCCGAGGGTCTCCAGGGACTCGATGGCACTGCCGACGGTCGGCGTGGTCATGCTGAGCTGCTTCGTCGCATTCGAGATCGTCGTGATCGGGTGCCGCCGGAGCAGGTCATGCACACGGTGCACCGAACCGGCTTTGCGGCCCAGGTCTTCGATCTTCCGGCGGTCCTCGTCGAACAGCTTCAAGATGCGCCCGGCTGTGTCGGCGGCCTGCCGGGCAGTCTGTTCCACGCCCTCCAGGAAGAACCGCAACCAGCCGAGCCAGTCGCCCTTGAGCCGCACTGCATCGAGGCGGTCGTAATACTCCTGACGATGCTGCTTTAAGAACAGGCTCAGGTACAGCAGCGGCTGGGCCAGTGCGCCCTCGGCGCAGAGGATCAGCGTGATCAGCAACCGGCCCAGTCGGCCGTTGCCATCCAGGAATGGGTGGATCGTCTCGAACTGCACGTGCGCCAGCGCAGCCTTGATCAGCACTGGCGTTCGACTGGGCTGGTCGTGCAGGAACTTCTCCAGGTTGCTCATGACCTCGGCCACGTGGTCGGGCGGTGGCGGAACGAACCTGGCGTTGCCCGGCCGGGTGCCGCCCAGCCAGTTCTGGCTGCGCCGGAACTCGCCGGGCGTCTTGTCACTGCCGCGTCCCTTCGACAGCAGCACCTTGTGCATTTCGCGGATCAGCCGGAGCGACAGCGGGAAGTCATCCTCGCGAAGACGCTTGAGCCCATGGTTCATGGCGGCGACGTAGTTGCTGACCTCCTGCACGTCGTCCAGCGGCACGCCCGGAGCCAGAGATTCCTCGTGAAGCAGCAGGTCGGAGAAGGACGACTGGGTACCCTCGATCTGTGACGACAGCACGGCCTCCTTGCGAACGTAGAAGTACAGGAACAGCGACACGTCCGGCAGGAGCGTCGTGACGCCATCGAGCCGGCCGAGGGCGCGGTTGGCCTTTTCGATCAGATCATGGTCCTTGCTCGC
>CAYLZO010000372.1:0-1629 GCA_964387775.1 uncultured Anaerolineaceae bacterium | reverse complement strand
AAAATTAAAGAATATAAAAGATTATAGAGCCTGGATCAGAGCCCAGCGCGATCGGCGGGTCCGGCGGCAGCGGATTCGGCACGAAGGCCTTGAAGGATTCGCCTGCTGTCGATGTCGTGATGTAGGTGCCCGTCGCTTTCATAGCGTTCGCCCTTGTGAAAGCCCGCTTGAATAGCGGCCATCGCTAATAAAAGATACGGCCACAACCTTTACTAGTCAACAGGTTTTCGAAGGCGATCTTGGGCAGCCAGGCGTCCCACTGGAATTGTCTGTAAGACGATTCATGTCAGCATCTTAGAGTCAGGTGCCGGCTTGTCACCGATTTCGGCACTCCGAAAAAGAATCTTCTCGTAAGTGTTGTGCTAGCATAGCTATAGACAACCCAAGCCGAGTTTTGCCAACGTGAATGTCGTGAGTTCGAATCTCATCGCCCGCTGGACAAGGAGCCCATCGGCCCCGAGGGTCGGTGGGCTTCTCTTTTACGCGTCCGCGACTCGAGCTTGCCGGAGACGCCGTCTCAGCGTGAGGCGGCCTCGGAGCTCGGCTACACTGCGGCTCAGTCGTTCATGAACAGGTAGTCGTCGCCGGCGGCAGCCGCGTGGCAGGGGACGCAGCCCTTGTCGGCGCCCTTGCCGACGAGCCCGGCCAGCTTCTTGCCCTTGGGGTTCGACAGGACGGTCCCGTCCGGGGCGTACTTGACGTAGAACCAGTTGCCGGTCTCCGGGTCGTAGCCCTGACGCTTCTGCATGACGGTCACGGACTTCAGCGCGTCCTCGCTCTGCTCGGAGTAGTTCTCCTTGACGATGACCGCGCCGTCCTTCGTCAGGTCGCCCTCGGCCACGGCGTTGACGTAGTAGCGCAGCACCGCGCCGTGCGGGCTCTTGCCCTCGTTCCAGCCCTCGAAGCCCTCGGGCTGGGTCCAGTCCGAGTACTCCTTGATCTCCGCCCACAGGGCCCGGGCATGCTTGACGTCGGCGCTCGGCTCCTTGGCCTGCTCGCCGTTGTCCTTCTCGCCGTTCTGCTCGGCGGCACCGTTCTTCTCGCCGTTCTGCCCTTTGGTGCCTTCCTCCTCTTCCGGCTTCTGCTCGCCGCAGCCCGCCGCGATGAGCAGCAGAACCAGCGCGGGCAGCAGGTACAGCGATCTCGCGTGACAGGACATCGGTCGCTCCTTTCGCATGTCGGGCGGCCGCCAGCGTCCCGCCGGCCCACGCGGCCCGCGTGCGGAACGCAGCGCACGCCCCATAGCACCATGTTAGCGCCGGTCGGCGATTTGCCCGCAGGAATGAGCCACCGGCTGCCGGCCACCGGGTGCGGGCGTCGTCGGCGCGCGGGGAGGCCCGGCGGTGGTGCCGCCGGGCCGTGGCTCGCGAAGGCATGTTCGGTTGCCTGGCGGTGTGCCGCCGGTCTCTGGCCGCGTTCAGGCGGCGGCCTCCCGGGGGCCCTCCTCGGGCGCGGGCGGCGCGGAGGTGGTGAAGCCCACGGTGTGCGGCTCGACCCCGGTCTCCGCGGTCTGCTCGACGCCCTGCTGCTGGCGTGCGGTCCGGCGCCCGACGATGGCCATCACCAGCAGGCCGACCATGCAGAGGCCCTCGAAGATCAATCCGGGGACCATCATCTCCTCGAGGTCGG
>CAYLZO010000371.1:0-3508 GCA_964387775.1 uncultured Anaerolineaceae bacterium | reverse complement strand
AGGGACAGGAAACCAAGTTTGCACTTGTCTGGGAGAAATGATATAATCTTACGACAAAAGCAAAACGCCTCGCGGCTCTGAGCAGCCCGAGGCGCGACCCCAGCGCGACGCGGGCGCCAAGGTGGAGACAGTATAACACAAGTACCCGTCCCGCGCAAGGGGATGGGGTTTTCACTGGGACCGGAACACGCATCCCTCTTCTCTCGCCGATACGGGTTGCCTAAAGCGCGGCCCGTCTGACAGGAGCGTTTGGGCATGAATTCTCCTCGCCGCAATGACTGTGACCTGACCATCAGGCACGTCCAGGCACTTTCGTCGGCTGACCAACTGGCTGACTTTTTCGCATACCTCCACTATCCAACGGATGCCCGCATCTCGATGACGCCCAAGTCTCTACAGTTAAACACGGCGCTGACCAACGCCACGCGCCGCATCGAGCGGCTGACCACCGTCAACGGGATGCTCCAGGTCTACCTCTTTGAACTCACCTCCGTCACCGTGGCACACACCCAGGCGTTGGCCCGCGCTTTCCGCGACCGTGTGGGCAACTTTTTACTGGTGCTCACCGACGACTATCGACAGCTCGATTTTGTCCTGCTGGAGCGCGAGATCCCGGGCCTGGACGTCTCCACCCGGAGCGTCCTCGTGCGGCCCCGCGTTCTCTCGGTGGACCGGCGCGACCCCGATCCCGTGGCCTTGCGCGTGCTGCGCCGCTTCACCTTCACCGAATACGACGCCGACGGCGATCCCGATCCCTACGCCCAGTTCGACAAGCTGCGCAGCGCCTACACCGTGGCTGAATGGTCCGAGCCGCTGTTCAACAATCGGGCCCTCTTTTCCGACTACTATCTCAACGAGCGGCTGCCCGACCTGCCCGAGTGGGACGACGAGGACCGAAACCGCGCCTTTCGGGCGATGCGCGGCGCCTTTGCCCAGGCCCGCCGTCGCTTTTCTGGCGAGGGGGCCGCGACGGCCCGCAATGAGTTGATTCGCCCCCTGCTGGAGATCCTGGGCTTTCGCCTCGCCCTCCCTTCTGCCCCGACGGGAGGGGACCAGGATGGCGAGCCTGTCCCCGATTTCCTGCTCTCCACCGATGGAGAAGACGAGCCCACCGCTTTTGTGCTGGCCTACCCCTGGAACCGCTACCTGGACGGCAAGGATGCCCAAGATCCAGAACGCCCCGAGGAGAACCCCGGCGCCCAGGTGGTGAGCCTGCTGGAGGGGGGCGCGGCGCCGTGGGGGATCGTCACCAACGGCAAGCTCTGGCGCCTCTACAGTGCCCGCGCCCACTCCCGGGCCACCAACTATTACGAGATCGACCTGGAGGAGACGCTGGCTTCGCCCGACCCCGGCCAGGCGTTCCGCTACTTCTACCTGTTCTTCCGCGCGGCGGCCTTTGCGCCCGAAACCCGCGCCGTCGCCGGTGAGGCCCGCGAGCTGACCTTTCTCGACTGGCTGATGGATGAGAGCGCGGCCTACGCCCGCGAGCTGGGCGAGCGTCTCAAGGACCGCGTCTTTGAGCAGATCTTTCCCCACTTTGCCGAGGGGTTCGTGGCCGGGATGGGCGGCCCCCAGGCCCTGCTGGATCTGCCCGAGGCGGAGCGCGAAACCCAGCTCGACGCCATTTTCCAGGGGACCCTCAACCTTCTCTACCGGCTGCTTTTCCTGCTCTACGCCGAGAGCCGCGACCTGCTGCCCGTGCGCGAGGTGCGCGGCTACTATCGGGTCAGCTTGCAGCGACTCAAGGAGCAGGTCGCCCAGGAAGCCGGGCCGCTGGAGGACCAGGTCGCCGCCCGCCTGGCGGCGGCTTATGGGGCGGGGGAGTCTCAGCAATCCCGCTCCCTTGGTTTCGATACACCTGATGCTGCGCATCAGGCTACTCAACCGGCGGCCGCAGATGAGGTGCGCCGGTCGAGTAGCGCCCGTAGGGCGCGTATCGAGACCAAGCACCCCCACAACACTGCCCTCTACGACCGCCTGCTGGACCTCTTTGCCGTCATCGACCGGGGCAGCGCGGCCCGCAACGTGCCGATCTACAACGGCGGGCTGTTCATCACCGAGCCCCGGCCCGACGACACGAGCCCCGAGGCCCAGGCGGCCCGGTTCTTGAACCGGACCCGGCTGCCCGACCGCTACCTGGCCCTGGGGCTCGACCGCCTGGCCCGCGACGTGGACCCCAAGCGCGGCGATCTGGGCTTTATCGATTTCAAGAGCCTGGGCGTGCGCCAGCTCGGCTCGATCTATGAGGGGTTGCTGGAGTTCAAGGTGCGCGTCGCCCCGGCCAAGATGGCCGTCGTCGAGGGCAAGAAAACGGAGGAGGTGCTGCCCTACGCCGAGGCCAAGCGGCAGAAGCGCAAGATTCTGACCGAGGGCCGGGGGCGCAACGCCCGAGAGCGGACCCTGCCGCGTGGCACCGTCTACCTGGAGAACGACCGCCGCGAGCGCAAGGCCACCGGCTCCTACTATACGCCCGATTACATCGTCAAATACATCGTGCGCCACACCGTCGGCCCGGTGCTGGACGAAAAGCTGGCCGCCCTGCGCCCCCGCCTGGCGGAGGTCGAGGGCCGCTACCGCGCCGTCGTCAAGAAAAAGCGCGAGACCGAGCGCGTGATCCCCGACGAGCCGGCGCTGCTGCAGAACGTGGCCGGCGATCTGCTGCGCGACCTCTTTGACGTCAAGGTGCTCGACCCGGCCATGGGCAGCGGCCACTTTCTCGTCGAGGCGGTGGATTACGTCACCGATCGGCTGGTGCGTTTCCTCGACGGCTATCCCTTCCTGGCCACCTTTTTTCAGGGGATGCGGGCCAGCATCCTGGACGAGATGGAGCGCCAGGGCGTGAGCGTCGACCCGGCCCGGCTGACCGACGTGACGCTGCTCAAGCGCCACGTGCTCAAGCGCTGCATCTATGGCGTCGACCTGAACCCCATGGCCGTGGAGCTGGCCAAGGTCAGCCTGTGGCTCGATTGCTTTACCCTGGGCGCGCCGCTCTCGTTCCTGGACCACCACCTGCGCCGGGGCAACAGCCTGATTGGGGCCATGGCCCGCGAGGTGGAAGCCCAGGCGACCGGCCCCACCCCCGCCGGCCAGACGACGTTCCTGACCGGCCCCTTTGTGGGGTTGCTGCAGGCGGCCGACGTGATGCAGGTCCTGAGCGGCATCGCCGACGTGACCTTGGAGCAGGTGCGCGAGAGTCGCAGCCTGTTCGACGACTTTGAGGAAAAGGCCAAGCCCTACAAGCGGCTACTCGACGTGCACGTGGCCCAGCATTTTGGCGTGGCCCGGGCGGCCGAGTTCCTGGAGGTCCACGAGCCGGAGCGGGCGCTGGAGATGGTGATGGCCGATCCGGAGACGCTGGACGGCGCCTACGGCCAGACCTTGCGGCAGGCCCGCGACCTGTACCAGGAGAAGCGCTTTTTCCACTGGGACCTGGAGTTCCCCGAGGTGTTCATTGACCTGGCGCGGGCGGCGTGGAAGGAGGAGGGTGGGTTTGATGCAGTAGTGGGGA
>CAYLZO010000370.1:0-3532 GCA_964387775.1 uncultured Anaerolineaceae bacterium | reverse complement strand
CTAAGGCGATCTCTTGTACGAATGCAAACGAGATCATCGCAAGGAAGGCCAGGGCTACAAGACGCATCAGTGTAGGTGTGCGATAGGTGATCACCAGCCCTGTTCGCGTCTCTTGCACGACGATGCCCCGGGGCAGTGTCTCCGAATCGTAGGGGGCTGATTTTGGCCGTCGCCATTTTTCAGTCCACAGGAATACGGTGACGCCCAGCACCACCAATATGATGAGTGAACTTCCAAGGCAAGGGAGCATCTCTTGAATCTTTGACCTTGTATCGCCGTCCGGGGCTGCTCCGCTGGGATGGCCAAAGCCGCCGAGCCACGCAGGTACGGGGCCACCCGGGGGCACGCGCATCTCGGGCTCATCGAAGGTGAATTTCTGCAGCGCGGTCAATTGCGCTAACGCCACGGGTAGTTCACCGCTCAATTGATTAGCGTCCAGATACAGCGACTCCAACGCTGTAAGGTTGCCGATCTCGGGTGGGATGGGGCCGCTCAGTTGGTTTTTGGATAAGGCCAGACGCTCCAACGCGGCAAGATTGCCAATTTCCGGGGGGATGGCACCGCTCAGTTGATTATCCCACAAGGCCAACACGGTAAGCGCAGTGAGGTTGCCAATCTCAGGCGGGATGGGGCCGCTCAGTTGGTTGCTTGGTAACCTGAGATCCCTCAATGCGACAAGCTGACCGATCTCAGAAGGGATAGGATCGGTCAAATGATTGCCAGACAAAAAAAGTGCGGTCAAAGTCGTGAAGTTACCGATTTCTGCTGGAATAGGCCCGCGCAATTGATTCTCGCGCAGGGACAGCTCCTTCACCGCGCCATCCTCGCACCTAACCCCATACCAGGTGCATGGTGCCTCTGCCTCCAGCCAGCCGGTGTTTTCAGCCCAGTTGGGGCCATCAGTGGCGTTGTAGAGGGCTACCAGGGCCTCGCACTCGGCCTGGGGAATCTCGGTCACGGTGCTGCAATCGAAGGCCGCCTGCGCCTGTACCGGCGCAGATAACAAGCCCGCAACCGGTAGAAACAGGATCAGTAATAGGATCAAGGCGAATGATCTTGTATCCATGGTTCTCCTCTTCGTTTACACACATCACGGTGGGGCTACACCATCTGCTATGGATCTTCTCCGACGGCGGACGTGCTTTACATCCGCCGTCGGAGGATCACATGCCTGTAACTTTGGATTCGCGCTGTTTACTACCGTACTACCAGGGGGAGGTAGACGCGCGCCTTCACCGTGAGGGTGAAGGTCTGGGTCGCATCCGGTAGGACGCCGTTGCTCGCCGTGAAGATGAGAACATGGACGCCGGCGGTGCCCGTCGCCGGGGTGCCGGAGAGAGCGGCGGTGCCGTCGCCCTGGTCGGTGAAGGTGACGCCGCCCGGCAGCGTCCCGCTTATGCTGATAGTCGGTGTAGGCACGCCGGTTGTCGTAACGGTGAACACATCCGCCACGCCGACGGTAAAGGTAACGCTGTCAGCGCTGGTGATGGCGGGGGCCTTCTGCACCGTCAGGGTGAAGGGCTGGCTCGCATCTGGCGCGACGCCATTGCCCGCCGTAAAGGTCAAAGCGTACACACCGGCGGTGCCCGTCGCCGGGGTGCCGGAGAGAGCGGCGGTGCCGTCGCCCTGGTCGGTGAAGGTGACGCCGCCCGGCAGCGTCCCGCTTATGCTGATAGTCGGTGTAGGCACGCCGGTTGTCGTAACGGTGAACACATCCGCCGCGCCGACGGTAAAGGTGACGCTGTCGGCGCTGGTGATGGCGGGCGCCTTCTGCACCGTCAGGGTGAAGGGCTGGCTCGCATCCGGCGGGATGGTATTGCCCGCCGTAAAGATCAGCCGGTAGATGCCCGCCGCTTCAACAGGAGGTGTCCCTGAGAGGACGGCGGTGCCGTCGCCGTTGTCGCTGAAGGTGACGCCGCCCGGCAGCGTCCCGCTGTAGGTGAGGGTAGGCGTGGGCACGCCCGTGGTGGTGACGGTGAAGGTTCCCGGCGCGCCGACCTCGAACGCCGTGTGGTCGGCGCTGGTGATGAGCGGCGCCTGGCCCAGAGAGAATTCAGCCGTGACAGTCAAATCACTGGTCACATGGATATCGGTACGCGGGTTGTCAGTGAGTTCATCGCTCCACTTGAGGAAATAGTAGCCTGTATCTGGGAATGCCGTCACTGGCGCACCGTCGGAGCCGTGCGCAACGCTCTGCGTGATCACGTCCGTTCCATCAACCAAACCGTTTTCTCCCGCCATGTAGGTCAATGTATAGATATTGATGTCAAAGGTGGCCGTCAAGGTGCGGTTGCGCATGACGTCGAAGGCGTACTCGCTGGCGGTGGAGACGGTGATGCCGTCCTCGGCCCAGTTCACAAAGTGGTAGCCGAAGGTGGGCGTGGCTGTGACGGTGATTGCCAGGCCATGGGTATAGTACCCGCTGCCGCTGACCATGCCGCTGCCCCCGTCGTTGGCAAAGAGGGCGACGTGCCAGGAGAGGGCCTGATGTACCCGGAAGGGCCACGTCCTGTCCCCGTCGGTGAAGGTGATCGCGCCCAGGCGCGAGGCCGGCGCCAGGTTCGCATCCACGCTGTAGACGAGCATCCCGTCGCCCGTCGCGCTGCTGCCGGACGTGACGGTGATCCAGTCCGCAGCGGTCACGGCTGTCCACGAGATGTTGGAACTGACGGCGATGTCGTGTCCGGTGGCGGCGATCCAGTCGAGGTGGTGGTGCTCCGGCGTGAGGCCCAGATAAGGCAGCGCCCCGGCCTGGGTCACGGTGAATGTGCGGGCGAGACCGCCGCCGGTGACCGTGATGGCCCCGTCGCGCGGCGCCAGCGAGAGGTTCTCGTCCAGCCGGTAAAGCACCGTGCCGTCGTCCGCGCCGCTGTCACCGGCCGTGAGCGTGATCCAGGCGTCGGGCGACTGCGCCGTCCAGGTGACATTGCCGGTGACGCCGATGGCGTGGCCGCTGGAGGCGACGGCATCGTGGGTGCGGCCCTGCGAGGCAAGGTCGAGGACGGCGGCCTGGCGCACGGTGAAGGTGCGGGTGATGTCGCCGCCCGCGCTGACGACGGTGATAGTGCCTTCACGTAGGTCGGGAAGCGGGTTGGCGTCCACGGTATAGGTGATGAGGCCGCTGTCCATCCCGGTCAAGCCGCCGGTGAGTGTGATCCAGGTGTCGGTGGTGGTCGCCGTCCAGGTGACGTTGGCCGTGACGGTGAGAGTGAAGGCCTCAGAAGCCCCGTTACGGTGCGTGCGGGCGACGGGTGCGAGCGCGATGGCGCCGGGCGTGTGCCGGTGGTAGGGATAGGTGGCGTCCTCCACGATGTCCCACACATTTATAAAGCCCCAGTTAGTGAAGGTGGCCTGCTGCCGCATCTGGGCGGTGGTCTTGCCGGTGCCGCCGGCGCTGGTCGCTTGCCCCGAGGTTTCCGTGTCCCAGTAGCAGTCGGCCACCGTGCCTGAATCCCGGCGACCCACCAGCCCGCCGAGGTAAGTACTCGTGCCGGTCACCACACCGGTGCTGTAACTACGGTGGATCTGTGAA
>CAYLZO010000369.1:0-3534 GCA_964387775.1 uncultured Anaerolineaceae bacterium | reverse complement strand
TACTAGCTCTGGCTCAGCCGTCTCTGCCACCTCGGCCACGAGGTCCTTCGAGCCCTCAGCCACCTGGGCCAGGTCTTCCCGGGCCCGCTCGTACATCTCCAGAAGCTCTTCGTCGGTGCCCTGATAGCGGGCCACCGTCTGCTGGGAGCAGAGCTCGCAGCCCCGCATAAAGCGGTAGCTGCCCGACACACAGCCCAGGCAGCCGTTGAGCCGGATCATCATCAGGCAAAAGGCCAGGACGTCCGGATGGGACTCGGGCAAGGCGGCCACGTGTTCGACCAACACTCGCCACTTTTCACCGCGTAGATCCTTCAGATCGGGGATCAGGCGCGGTGGAAACAACAATTCTGTTCTTGGATTAAACGTCATTTTCCTGCCTAACCCGGCTTGCAGAATCGATTCAACCCTGCCAAGCCGGAATCATAAGTGAATGGTTACTTGGTCCGGGCCAACGTGGAGACGTCTCCACGTTGGCCCGGACCAAGCTGCCATTCCCCAGCATCGAGAAAGCGGGCTCGCAGAGGTCAGACCTGGCCGGAAGCCAATTCGACTGCCGGCCGGGTGCGCGAGCGCGCCCGGTGCGCGTGCCCCGCCTGGCGCAGACGATGTCGCCGTTCCAGGCCCTGCCACGCGGCCCAGGGCACCGCAACGCTGCCCAACCCGTTGCCGAGGCAGCCGCCGTGAAAGTCACTGCCGCCGGTGACCAGCAGGCCGTGCTGCACGGCCAGCCCCAAAAGTTGGCGGCAGACGCGGCGCGGATAGTTGGGATAGTAGACCTCGATCCCCTGTAATCCCGCTTTCCGCAGCCGGGGCAGCCAACGCGCCAGATCCAGGCTCACCCGGCAATTCCCGCCCCTATCATAGACGTAGGGATGGGCCAGCACCGCCAGCCCCCCGCTCCGTCCGATCAGCTCGATGGCGTCCTCCGGCGATAGCTTTCGGCGCTCCACGTACGCCGGGCAGCCCCGGCCGATCCACAGGTCGAACGCCTCGCCAAAGGTGCTGACGTAGCCGGCTTCGAGCAACGTCGCCGCCACGTGGGGCCGGCCGATGGCGTGGCTATCGCCCGCGACCTCGATCAAGCGCGCCCACTCGACCGCCATGCCCAGGTTGGCCAGGCGATCCAGCATCTTTTTTGCCCGCTCGCGGCGGGAAGCCTGAGTCTCGGCCAACGTTGCCTGGAGGGCTGGCTGATCTGGCTCGACAAAGTAGCCCAGGAGGTGGATCTCTTCCCGCCCGCTGACAGAGCTGATCTCCACGCCGGGCACGACCCTAACACCACACCGGGCCGCCTCGGCCAGCGCCTCCGGCAGCCCAGCGGTGGTATCGTGATCGGTGATGCCTAGCACCTCAACGCCCAGGCTCGCCGCCCGGGCTACGAGGCCCCCTGGAACCATACTCCCATCAGAAGCGGTGGTATGGCAATGAAGGTCTACGCGACTATGAAACGTAACCAGCCCCTATCCAGTGCAAGCCTTATTCTTCCCGTCCACCCTTGAGACGTTCCTGGTAGCGGGCCAGCGCGTCCCACTTGCCACGAGCCGCGATCTTGGCCTGGGTCGGCCAGGTTTCAGGATCGGCCAGGTTTAGCAGGTTGGGATCGGCCTCTTCCAGGATCTCTTTGATGCGATCCGGCTCGGTTTCGGCCAGCTGGGCAAAGGTCTTGACGTCGGCGTCTTGGAGCACCTTGGCGATCTTGGGGCCGATGCCCTCGATGCGCTTCAGGTCGTCGGGCTCGGCCGGCTCGCTCGCTTTCGCTTCTTCCTTCTTTTTCGCCTCGGCCTTTTTCTTCCGGGCGGCGGCCCGCTTTTCCCGGGCCCGGCGCTTGGCCTCTTCCTTCTTGCGACGCTCTTCCTCTTCGCGCTCGTAATCGGTCGGGTGCAGTTGGGCATAGTACTCGACCGGCACCAGGAGCTTTTCCAGGTCGTAGAACATGTCGCGATCGCGGTCGGTTGTGGCCAGTTCGAATTCCTGGTTCATCTTGATGGCGTCGAAGGGGCAGTACTCGGCGCAGTAGCCGCACGACATGCAGATGACGGCGTCGATCCAGAAGCCATTGGGCTTGGCCTGGGGCCGGCCCTTTTCGTCGCTCGCGCGCTCGATCCAGATGCACTGGGGCGGGCAGACCTTGGCGCAGATGCCACAAGCCGTGCAGCGCATCTCCTCCGGCTCTTCCTCGTAGATCAGCATCGGGATATAACGGAAATTCTCCGTGATGTCCCGTCGCTGCTCGGGATATTGAATGGTAAAGATCCCCTTGCCTTCAATGGCCTGGTGCTTGTCCAGCCACTCCTCGTCGTAGCGGCCCTTGAGCGATAACAGGCTCAATGGGTTGCGGGTCCGGTCGTAGACGAACGACTCGATAAAGTGCCGCATGGTCACGATCAGGCCTTTTATCAGTCCGAGTCCAAACATTAGCGGTCCACCTCCCCCATTGTGGTGTCGAGGCTGCCCAGGAGGACGATCGAGTCCGCCAGCAGGTGCCCCACCGACATGGCCTCCAGCGCGCCGAGATTGGCGAAACAGGGCGAGCGCACGTGATAGCGATAGGGATTGGTCCCCCCATCGCTGACCAGGTAAAAGCCCAGTTCGCCCTTGGGATGTTCGACCCGGCCGTACGACTCGCCTTCGGGCACCTTGGGGTTCCAGGCGTTTCGCCCGGCAATGATCTCACCCTGGGCCGGGATGCGATCCAGCGCCTGCCTCAAGATCTTGACGCTCTCCCGCGCCTCGGCGATGCGCTGCCGGTAGCGGTCGTAGAGGTCGCCCGTCTCAAACGTCGGAATGTCAAAATCAAAGCTGTCGTAAATGGAATAAGGCTCGACCCTGCGAATGTCGTAGGGCAGCCCCGCCGAACGGACCAACGGCCCGGTGACGCCCAGGCTGACCATCTCTTGCCAGGTCATGGCCCCCACGCCCCGGGTGCGCGAGATAAAGACCTCGTTGTCGGTCAGCAGGAACTCGAACTCATCGATCTTGCGGTCCAGCCGGTCCGTGACCTTGCGGCAGCGCTCGAGCCAATCGTCGCTCACGTCGCGCGAGACACCGCCAAAGCGGTAGTAGTTGACCATCATCCGCGCCCCGGACGCCTCTTCAAAGAGGTCGAGCACGTGCTCCCGCTCGGTAAAGCCATAGATCATGGGCGTCATCATTGCCCCCAGCTCGTTGAACAAAAAGCCCACGGCCAGCAAATGGTTGATCACCCGGGTCAGCTCGCCCATGATGATGCGCAGATACTCGGCTCGCTCCGCGACCTCCTGGCCCGTCATCTGCTCCACGGCGATCACGTACCCAAAGTTGTTGTACATGGGGCTGATGTAATCGAGGCGGTCGGTGTAGGGGATGTTGCCCGTCCACAGGTTCCGCTCGCCGATCTTTTCGTGGTTGCGGTGCAGGTGGCCGATCACGGGGTAGACGCTCGTCACCAGCTCGCCCTGCAAGCCGACCACCATGCGGAACACGCCGTGGGTGCTGGGGTGTTGCGGGCCGATGTTGAGCATGATCCGGTCTGTTTCGAGGCCATTGACGTCGATC
>CAYLZO010000368.1:1866-3540 GCA_964387775.1 uncultured Anaerolineaceae bacterium | reverse complement strand
CCTAGTCCCCTCTTGGCCGGCCCTTTTTCGTTTGGTTCTGCTCTTCAGGTATGGTATAATGTTTGTGTTCCTTGTACATGCGGGAAGAATGCATGATTTGTTGAATCATCATAACAAGTGAGCTGGCTGTCCGGGCTGGACTAACGAAAAAGAAGACGAGAGGTGAGTCGATGACTGCGCTAGAAGCACTACAATCGGTTCAATACGTGACCGTGCAAGACAAGCGGCTGGCCGTCCTTGATCTCGACGACTGGGAAGCCATAGTCGAATGGTTGGAGACTCTGGAGGACGTGGCAATTGCCAAACAGGCGTACGCCCAACTGGAAGCTGCTGGCGGCGATCGCAAACAGGCTGGATGGCTTGAGTGGGATAAGGTCAAAGAAGAATTGGAATGAGCCGCTATAGGGTTTATGTGATTCCCCAGGCGTGGACAGAGATCAAGAACCTGCCCGGACACGTGCGCCAACGGGTGAGACAAGCCATTGATGGTCTGACTACCGAGCCGCGACCAGCGAGAGGCAAGCGACTGGACGTACCCGACTTTGGGCCTGAGTTGCATCGCCTTCGATTGGACAGGTGGCGCATTGTCTATGCCATCTCAGAGGAGGAGCAGGCAGTCGACGTATTGGCAGTGCGCAAGCGTCCACCCTATGACTATGGCGACTTGGAAGACTTGATTGCCGAGGTTGTCTAGTCCCGCCTGCCAGCCGGTCTGGCGTTTCTATCACCAGAGGAGAGAGATTCAGCGAGTAGCCTCACCAAATCAGGACCCCGGAGCCCGGCAGGGACCGGGGGCCCTTTCATCTCACAAAAAGCTGACCCGCGTCTGCACCTCGATGCCCCGCTTGCCCAGTTCCTCCAGAAACAGATCCGGCGGCACAGCCCGCTCCACCGGCACGGCGCCCAGGGGTGTCTGGCCGCGGGCCATCATCGCCGCAACGATGGCCGCGTCCCAGCCGGTGGTCCGCTCCATGGCCGTAAAGCCGGTCGCCCCGTCGTAGAAATCGATCATCTCCACGACGGCCTCGGCCGGCCGGCCGTCTTTGCGCCCCACGGCCCGGATGCGGATGGCGCACACGTCCCGGTCGCCGGGGAAGGTGACCCGCTCCTCGAAAAGCACTTCGAATACCATGCGAGGCGTGGTAAAGTCGCCGGCCACGAAAATCGAACCTTCCTCGAACAGGCCCAGATCGGCGTAGGCCCGCAACTGAGCAAAGTGCCCCGGGTAGCGGATCGTCTTGTTCTGGATCGTCTTCAGTTTGCCCTCGTAGGTCCAGGACAGCGTCGACAGCCCGCCGCTGGTGGTAAAGGCCTCCACCCGGCCGATGGGCGGCGGGAACTCGACCTCCTCCAGCTCGGTCAGCGGCGGCACGACGGTCGGCACGCCGTCGCGCAGGTAGACGGCCGGCTCGCCGTACTCGTTGCTCAAGCCCTCGATGCTGAACGTGGCGAGGTAGTTGAAAGGCGGGCGGGGATTCTGCGGCAGGCCGCCGTCCCACATGAACACCTCCTCTGCCTCGTCGAGCTGAGCCAGGGCGTGGACGATGAGTGTCGTGCCCATGCCCGGCACCTGCCCGCAGTCGGGAATGACGCGGATGCCGGCCGCACGGGCCTCAGCGTCCAGCGCCAACTGCTCGCGCACGATGTCGGTGTTGCCGCCCAGATCGCACAGGT
>CAYLZO010000368.1:0-1856 GCA_964387775.1 uncultured Anaerolineaceae bacterium | reverse complement strand
CACACATGCTGAATCCCAGCTCTAGGGCGAGGCGCGTCACGTCCGGGTTCACGTAATAGGGCAGCGCGCTGACCAGGACGTCGACGCCGGCCAGCACCGCGACCCGCTCGTCGGGCTCGAGGGCGTCGAGCTGCATCGCCCGCGCTTTGTCGCTGTCCAACAGCTCATTGACCCGCCGGGCCGCCGCCTCCGCCGCCGCCAGCGAATAGTCGGCCAAGAGCACCCACTCCGCTTCGCCAAACTTGATCAGGTCGTAGGCCGCGGCCGTCCCCTGCCGGCCCGCGCCCCACACCGCGTACTTGTAAGCCATCGTCGTTGCCTATCCCCCTTTCAATCCCTAATTTCTCCGAACCGCCAAAACGCCGACACGGGATCGCCGAACCGCCGAGATCGCTGACCACCTTTACCGGCGACCGAGCCTCATTA
The DNA here is from genome assembly GCA_964387775.1 of uncultured Anaerolineaceae bacterium. Taxonomy (GTDB): domain Bacteria; phylum Chloroflexota; class Anaerolineae; order JAAYZQ01; family JAAYZQ01; genus CAYLZO01. The sequence continues at coordinate 1,430 of CAYLZO010000368.1, read as the reverse complement.
TACACCCACACCTCGCTTTGCGCCAGTTCCCGGCCCGCAAACGCCCCATTTTTGACAGTTCCGAAAAATTAGATATAATATCTAATATCCAATACCCGCCGAGAAAGGAGGGACGGCCCATGCTCGAACCACTCAACCTGACCGACGCCCACCGCGCGCTCAGCGACGAGGCGTTTCACGCCTTGCGCGACGCCGTCATCGACGGGCGGCTGGCGCCCGGCCAATGGCTGCGCCAGGAGGCCCTGGCCCAGGAGCTGGGCGTCAGCCAGATGCCGGTCCGCGAGGCCCTCAAGCGGCTGGTGGCCGAGGGCCTGGCCGAGCGCATCCCCTACCGGGGCGTGCGCGTCGTCGAGTTTACGCCCGAGGACATCGTGGACATGTTCACCGTGCGCCTGGTGCTGGAGAGCCTGGCCGTGCGCTTTGCCACGCCCCGCGTCGACGACGAGGCGCTGGCCGCGTTGCGGGCCAACCTGGAGGAAGCGGTCCGTTACGTCGATACGGCGCAGATGGACCGCCGCCGGGCGCTGAACACCGAGTTCCACCTGGCCATCAGCCGGGCCAGCGGCCACCGTTTCCTGGCCCGCCAGATCGAATCCCTCTGGAACTGGTTCCCGAGCGTGATGCTCTACGAGGGCATGCGCCGCCAGGAGGCGCTGTCGCCGGCCCGGCTGGCGCGGGAGAACGAGGAGCATTGGGCCATCTTGCACGCCATCGAGCAGCGGGACGCCGGGCGGGCCGAGGCCGAGATGCGCCAGCACATCCGCAACCTGTCGCAGGAGCTGACCGAGGTCCTGGGTATCTCGCCCGAACAGGTCGAGCCCTTGCTGACCATTTAGCGCCGCCAGTGCGGCCGAAATCACAAACCGAGGAGGACTCGAAGCATGGCAGAAGAACGACAGACGACGGCATTGAAGCAACTCGTGGCGGCGGAGCCCCGCCAACAGGAGGGCCTCGACGAGGTCCACAGCCGGGCCCTCGACCTGCTGGAGACGACGGGCATCCGCTTCTACTCGGAGCGGGCGCGGGAGATCTGGCACGGGGCCGGGGCCGGGGTGGACGGCGATACCGTGCGCATTCCGGGCCCCCTGGTCGAGGCGGCGCTGGAGAAGGCGCCGGCTACCTTCACGCTCCACGCCCGCGACGGCGCCCACGACCTGCTCGTCGGCGCCGGGCAGACCTTCTACTCGCAGGACGGCTGCGCGGCCCACGCCCTCGATTTCGAGACCGGCGAGCGCCGCGCTACGACCAAGGACGACGTGGCCCGGATGGCACGCATCTCCGACTATCTGGAGGCCGTGGACGTGGTCAGCCCCACGGTCAGCGCCCAGGATGCGCCGGCGGCGGGCATGGCCGTCCACGAGCTGGAGGCCTGCTTTCTGAACTCGGGCAAGCACGTGCTCACCGAGTCGGTGACGAGCGCCCGCGACGCC
>CAYLZO010000367.1:0-3549 GCA_964387775.1 uncultured Anaerolineaceae bacterium | reverse complement strand
CGACCGGAGGGTGGCATGCCCGATGGCAAGACGGTTTGGCGAGAAGTGAAGATCGGCGTCTTGGCCCGTTTGGGTCAGCGAATAACCAAAAAAGGCAAGAAGGTCACGGAACTGAAGCAGCGGCGGTTGGTTGCAGTCTTGGGAGACATAGATGATTTGAGCCCTCGGTTGTGGCTGGAAGCGATGCAGCAGGGGATTCTGAGCGCGCCCAAGGTTGTCTGGCTCTCTGATGGAGCACGGGGCTTTTGGCGGCTCTTTGACGAGCGCTTTGCCCAGTATGCTCAGGGCATTCTGGATTTTTATCATGCCGCTCAGAATCTGTGGAAAGGGGTCAAAGTCTGGCTGGACGGGCGAACCAAGCAAGCGCGGGCGTGGTTCACTAAGGCTCGACGACAAATGCGCCGAGGCCAAGTCAACAAAGTGCTTGAAGACATTGAAGCAGCTTTGGCCTTGGAGGGCCTGCCGACTTCGGCCCATGAAGCCTTGACCAAGGTGTACAACTATCTGGACAAACACCGCGATCACATGGATTATGCCAAATTCAAAGAGATGGGATTGCCCATTGGGAGCGGGATCGTCGAAAGTGCCTGCAAGTGGTTAATCCAACAACGATTTAAGGGGGTGGGTATGCGCTGGAGCGAAGACGGTTTCAACCATTTGCTCCACTTACGGCTGGCTTGGGTCAATGGGCGGTTTGACGACCTGTTCGCTGTGGCCGCCCCCCCCAACTGATACATGCGCCCTCCCCCCACTGTACGCCGAAAAACAGCAGCATAAATTGATAGAAAACGCCAAGTTCCAATGAGCCGTTCACAACCATTGTTGCAGCAAAGCCTCGACGACTTGGGCCATCTTGGGGCCGACGTTCTGGATGCTCTCCAGCCCTTTGCGTCCCATGGTGCGGTAGATCAAACCCAGATCCTGGGGGGTATCCTCGATGGCCCAGGCCGCTTTGCGGTAGGCCCAGACGCGATGGTTTGCCTCGCCGCGCAGTTCCATGTCGTACACCTCGTTCGCCAGGGCCTCGACGACGCGCTTGTTCAGCGCCCGCTTGTCGCCGGGAATGATGGGCCGCGGCAAACGGTCGCGGATGCCGTACGCCACACAGAGCTCCTTGAGGCGCAGGGCAAACGGCTTCCAGTTGCTGCGCGCTGGGCCATAGCTGCCCTCCGGGTAGAGCCGGCGATACCGGTCGTCATCGGCCTGCATAGGGACAAAGACGACTTGCCAGGCATCGGCGCTCCATCGCGGACGCCAATCCATCGACGGCAGGTTGAGCAGCTGCCGCACGCTGGACTCATCGCCAGCCTGGCCCGGTTCCGGGGCGTCGACGACGTAACCTGCCGGACTACCATCCCGCCCGGAGGTGAAGGCGATGAGCTGGCCGTCAGGGCTCCAGGCCGGCAGCAGGTCGTCGCCCGGGTCGCTTGTCAGTTGCACCAGGCCTGTGCCGTCGTGGTTCACGATCCACAGATCCTGGTTACCACCCCGGTCCGACTGGAAAACCAGCCGCTCGCCATCCGCGCTCCAACCGGGGTGGTCATCTTGGGCAGGGTCGTCGGTGAGGCGCTGCGGCTCTGTGCCGAAAGGCAGAAACACGTCGCCGTAGTGCATGGTGTAAATCTCTTTGTCGCCCGTCCGGTCCGAGACAAAGGCCAGGTCCGGCAGTGAATCCGGCTGCCAGGTCTGGCCATCGTCCTCGGAGCGAAAGGGGGCGCTGGCAACGACGTGCAACATCTGGTTCGTCTCATACGCCTGGTCGAAGGCGAGCTGCTGCACGTTATAGTTCTGGATGCCCCAGGCGCCAAGCTGCCAGGTCTCGCCGCCGTCCTTCGAGTGGTAGATGCCGGTGAAGGGCCGCCACGACCCGCTGCCATCCTCGGCGCGGGGATCGAGTGTGTCCGGGATGACGGCAAAGAGGGTCCGGTCCTCCTCAAAGTTGGGCGAGCGCACCACCATGTCCAGCGCATCCTCGGGCACGAGTCCCGGCTGTGGACGGGACACAGCCTCCAGCAGATCAGCCTTGCGGATGGAGGCCAGGCGATTCTGGCCCCATAGGTAGAAACGGCCCCCAACGTCGTCCAGGATCGCCCCCCAGGTCTCGCCAGGCAACGGCAGCGCCCCCAACGGATAGCCCCGCTCCGGGTCCAACACCAGAAGGCTGTGCTCGGGCAGCAGGTACAGGTATTCCGCGTCGGCCAGCAACTGGCCCGACAGACCATTGAGAAAGCCCAAGTTCACGTGGTCTTTGGCATAGGCGCCCAGGCCGTGCCGGAAATGCCCCTCGTAGCTCAGCCAGACGCGATTGTTCCCCGGGACGACGACCGGCGAGTGGTCCTTCGTGCCCACCTCGACGCGCATAAAGCCCAACGATGCCAGGCTATCGGGATCGAACTCGGTGTAGGATACGATGGCCCACGATGACTTGACCCCGCCCGAGTTGAGGCGGATAAACAGACGACCGCTGTCAAAGACAAGGTCTTCGGGCTCGGGTGCAGCATACATCCCGTCTGGCGAGCCTTCCAGGCGCAGGGCCGGCTCGTCGCCGACCGGCGCCAGGCTGGCCGTGTCGTAGACGTAGATGTGCTCGCCGCCGATGAACAGCCGCCCGCCGCAGGCGTCAACGGCCATGGGGCCGGCCACGCTCAGGCTGCCCACCGGTTCGAGGGTGCCGATACCCAGAACCAGCGTCCGGGTGAGGGCCTCGTCGGCCACAAAGAGCCGCTCGCGGCCCGGGTCCAGCGCCAGGGGGACCTTGTCGCCTGCCGGGCTCACCACCCCGGGTCGGGCCTCTACAAGCTGGAGCGTGGGACCAGCAGCGCGCCCTCCAAGTCCAGGATGTAGAGGCGGCCCGTGCCTGGATCGACCACAGCGGCGCGAACATCTCTATCCAGGCGGATTTCGTTGACCGCCGCCGGTGTTGGGGTAGGAGTAGGCGTGGGCGGTTGAGGGGTAGGCGTGGGCGAATTCGTGGGTCGGGACGTATTCGTCGGGCGGGGCGCATCGGTCGGCTGTGGCGTAGCCGTCGCCTGAGCCACTGAAGCCTCCACCGGCAGCGGAGACTCAGGCGCGGCTGTGGTCTCAGCGCAGCCGCCCAAAACAACCAGCAAGCCACTGAGCACAACCTGGATAGACAACAACCGGGCACAAGCCCGCATCCTGCGCCGCTGCAAAACGTCAAGCAAACAGCGCCAGTTCATGACCGACACATCGTGCTCGACTGCCCGGTATCTGGCGTGGTCCATCCAAGCTCCCTCTCGACCCATTCTTGCAAAGAAGGATCACTTTGTGCTATGCTGTTGCTCAAACAAGACATCGAGTTGTGGCCTCTCCTTTTGATTGGACAACCAAAATGTGACCACATCCTCGGTGTCTTGTCACTTTTCCTCCCAACTCTTAGCTTGTCTGAAAGTCTACCACTAAGGCACAAAGGAAACAAAGGAAAACGAAGGAAACACACAAAACTGCACAGTGTCCTTCGTGTCCTTGATGGTTTTCAGACTAGCTCTTACATGCGCCCTCCACAAAAGACCCATGGCGGTCCTGTTT
>CAYLZO010000366.1:0-3562 GCA_964387775.1 uncultured Anaerolineaceae bacterium | reverse complement strand
TCGGTGGCTGAGACGTTGGCGGGTCGGTCGGCGGGGGCGGGGTTTCGGTGGGCAGCGGGGTATCGGTCGGCTCAGGTGTGGGCGTGGGAACCGGCGTGTCGGTGGGAATCGGCGTCGGCGAGGCGAGGTAGGCGGCCATCTGGGGATTCTCCACGCCCAGGGCATCGGCCAACTCGGCGAGGGCCTGGATCTCGGCCTCGTCCTCTCCGCTGGCAATGTACTCCTCGACCAGGGTCGACATCCAGGCCCGGGCGTTGGGTACGCCCAGTTCCTCCAGCCGCTCCCTGGCCTTCTCCAGGTCGCCGTCCAGGGCGTAGGCCGAGGCCACCAGCACAGTGTATTCTTCTTTGTAATCGGGGTGCAGGTCAGAGAGGTCGGTGTCCACGTACTCGACCGGGGCGACGACCCAGCCGATCAAGAGGCCAATGCCCAGCCCCAACGCCAGGCCGAGGACGACCAGAATTGTTACCAACGACCCGTTCCGCTTGTTCCGTTCTTGGTTCATCGTGCTATCCTGCTCCTTTGCCCTCTACTATGCTCAAACGTAAACCCAGCCGCTCTCACGATGCGGCTGGTCAGATAAGGTCGTCGTCTGGTTTGCCTGCTCTCGCCGTTGGCGCAGGTCGACGAAACCTGGTATAATTGCAACAGATGCCGGAGGTGGGAATCGAACCCACAAGAGGTCACCCTCACGCGAGTTTGAGTCGCGCGCGTCTGCCTGTTCCGCCACTCCGGCTTGGGGGTAAGTATAGGGGAGAATGCCGGATTAGTCAAGTCTGGCAGCCCTGGCTTCCTCCGGCGGTTACAGGCGGCACCAACCTGGGGAAAGGGGAACTTGAGCCCGAGTTCTGCCGTCCAAGTCCCAACGTGGACGGGGGCTCTGCGGAGTTGATCTATGGACGAAGAGGCGCTCATCGCATCGGCCCAAAAAGGCGATGTTCGCGCTTTTAACCAACTGGTGATGCTCTACCAGAGCATGGCCTACAACGTAGCCTATCGCATCCTGGGAAATTCAGAGGCCGCGGCCGACGCGACGCAGGACGCGTTTATCTCGGCCTACAAGGCGATAGGCAAATTCCGGGGTGGGTCGTTCAAGGCCTGGATTTTGCGCATCACCACCAATGCCTGTTACGACCTGTTGCGCCGCAAGAAACGCCGCCCCACCGAATCTATGGATGACCTGCCCGTCGAGCGAGACCACATCCGCTATCTGCACGATCCGGCCGAAAAGCCCGACGAGCTCGTCGAGCGCCAGGAGCTGAACCGCCTGCTCCAGCAGGCCATCGAGTCGCTGCCCGAGGACCAGCGGATGGTCTTGGTGCTGTCCGACGTGCAGGGCCTGAGCTACCAAGAGATTTCAGACGTCGTAGGTGTGGCCTTGGGGACCGTCAAGTCGAGGTTGAGCCGGGGCCGGGCCAAATTGCGCGACTATTTGTTGGAACGAGGGGAACTTTTACCCGCCCGCTACCGTCTTAGGGATAGCCAAGGGACCTGAGAGATGCTATCTTTATGAAAGCGGGTAGTGGTGACACGACAGGCGCTGACTTTTTTGCCACTACCTGGAAGCGGTGACTGGATGAAGTTGTTTGGAAGACGTGAACGAAAAAACGAACACGCCTATTTCGAGGAGAGGCTGTCGGCCTACCTGGACGACGAGCTCTCGGCCCAGGAGCGGCTGGAGCTAAAACGCCACCTGGAGAGCTGCCGGGATTGCCGGTGGAACCTGGAGACGCTGCGGCAGACGGTGCAGTGGACCCGAGATCTGCCCCCGGTGCCGCTGCCCAGGGTCTTTACCATTCCGGCGCTGGCCCAGCCGGCGCGTGCCCGGCGGCGAACCTGGCGCCTGCCGCTCTTGCAGGGCGCCACCGCCCTGGTCGCCCTACTTCTCGTCTTTGCCATGGTCGGCGACTTTGTGCTGACCGGCTCTCTGCCGGCCCTGGCGCCGGAAGTGGACGTTGCCCGCGAGCAGGCCGTCGAAGTGGTGGTGACAGAGGCAGTGGAAGAAACGGTGACGTTGCAGATGGAAGCGCCGGCTGCCCCTGAAGAAGAAGCACCTGCGGAAAAGGCCGTCGCCGAGCCTCCACCCGAAGCAGAAGCCACGCAGGTGCCGCCCGCTTCACCCACGCCCGAGCCCGAGATGGAAGGGATGGGCACCAACGGCTTTGATGCGGCAACAGAGCCGCTCCTGGACGCCGGGGAGGAAGCTAGCAAAACAGCACCGCCGCCCGCGCCCGAAGCGGTCGAAGAGGAAGCCACAGACGCCATGCCTGGCGAAGCGGAACCGACGCGGACACCCACGCGACCGGTGGCTACGATGGCCCCGACCTCGCCGGTCCTAACGGCTGTCGCCGAGGCCGACGAGCCGGCCCCACCGGCTGCGGCGCCCCGTGGCGCGGCCCCCGAGGGGGCCCTGGAGCAGCCAGGCATCGCCTGGCTGCGCACGGCCGAAGTCACGCTGGGTGTGATCTTTATCCTGCTGGCAGCGACGACGGTTGCGGTCATGGTGCGCAGACGGCGTCTCCGCTAGCCACCGACTCGGATAATTCGGACCAATAAACTCCGAATTGTGACACAGCTTACTGTAGCTGAACAGAGATGTTGTATACTACAGTCACTCCTTTCTCCTCCTTGTGAGGGAGAAGAGCAGGGAAGCCGAGAGGCCCCTGCTCTTCTTTTTTTGTGGCAGTTCTAAAACCGGTCCGGGCGCCAAGCCCGGACCGGTTTTTGCGTCACCACGTTGACCAGGCGCCCCGGAACGACGACGATCCGTTTCGCTGCCCCCCCGTCCAAGTAGCGCTGCACCGCCTCGCTTTCCAGGGCCAAGGCCCCTGCCTCGTCATCTTTGATACCCGACGGCACCTCGATGCGGTCGCGCACCTTGCCGTCGACCTGTACGACCAGCGTGATCGTCTCGTCTATGGTCAGCGCCGGGTCGTAGGCTGGCCAGGGTTGCTCGTGCACCGAGCAGGCGCCGCCGCGCCGCGCCCACAGCTCCTCGACGATGTGGGGCACAAAGGGCGCCAGCAGCCGGATCAGCACGTCGGTTGCCTCCTCAAAGGCGGGCGTCGGGCCGTGTTTCTCCACGTAGGCCGACAGCGCGTTGACGAACTCCATCATGGCCGCCACCGCGGTGTTGAACTTGAGGGCCTCGACGTCCTCGGTTACCTTCTGGATCGTCCTGTGTGTCGCTCGCCGCAGCACCTTCTCACCTGAGCCTGGCATTCCTCCTTCCCCATTTTCCAGGCACAGCCGCCACACGCGCTCCAGAAACCGCTCCGCGCCGACGATGCCCTCCTCGTCCCAATTGACGTTGCGGTCGAAGGGGGCCATGAAGAGCAGGTGGACGCGCAGGACGTCGGCGCCGTGGCGGGCCACCACCTCGTCGGGGGTGACGACGTTGCCCCGGCTCTTGGACATGCGCTTGCCGTCGGCGGCGTGGACGATGCCCTGGCTGCGCAGCCTGGGGAAGGGCTCGCGAAAGGAGACGAGTCCGGCGTCGGCCAGGACCTTGGTCCAGAAGCGGGCATAGAGCAGGTGCATCACGGCGTGTTCGGCGCCGCCG
>CAYLZO010000365.1:0-3581 GCA_964387775.1 uncultured Anaerolineaceae bacterium | reverse complement strand
CCGAAGGGTTCGACGAGGAGATCGCCCTCGACTACGAATATGTCGCCCGGGTGCGGGCCATGACCCCCTGGCGGCGGCTGGCTTACGACGTGGGCCTGCTGGTGCGTAGCCTGCGAGTGCTGCTCGAAGGCAAGGGGCTGTAGCTTGGCCCCCAGCCCGCTTTTGGGGTATAATGGGCGGCGGAGGGAACAGAGATGCGGGACAGACTCGTCACAATCGTAGCCATCCCCGTGGCCGTGGTCAATTGGTGGGGGATCTATGAATTGACCGGCAAGGTCACGCCCGATCAGCCCGGCGCCCTCGCCTTCTTCTTTGGACTGCTCTTTGCGGCCCTGACCGCCACCCTGGCCCCGGCCACCGCCTACCTGAACCGCCGCTTTGCACCGGAGGCCGTCGAGCCAGATCCCTGGCGATTTCTGCGCCACAGCGCCTGGGCCGCCCTCTGCCTGACGTCGTGGGCCTGGCTGCAAACCCTCCGCGCCTTCAACCTGGCCTTTGCCGTCATCATTGCCCTGATTTTTGTTGCCATCGAGGTGTTGATCGTGCGGATGAGGGGTGAATCATAGACGTGGTGCGTGATGCGTGACGCTTACGCAACACGCTCGAGGTGAACGATGAACATACAACAAGACCTACGAAACTTGCCCAGCGTCGATCGCCTGCTGCAAAAGGCGCCCGTCGCCGAGTTGGTGGCGCGCTGGGGCCACGAGCTGACCGTCGAGGCCGCCCGCGAAGCGCTGGACGCTGCCCGCCAGGCCATCCTCGGCGGGGGTGAGGGGCCGCCGGTCGAGGCGCTGGCCCGCGACGTGAGCGAGCGACTGGCGGACCGGCTGCGGCCCACGCTGCGGCCGGCCATCAACGCCACGGGCGTCATCGTCCACACCAACCTGGGCCGCGCCCCCCTCAGCGCCGAGGCCCGGGCGGCGATGGACGCCGTCGCCCTCGGCTACTCCAACCTGGAGTACGACCTGGCGGCCGGGCGGCGCGGCTCGCGTTACGTCCACGCCGAGGACCTGCTCTGCCGCCTCACCGGCGCCGAGGCGGCCCTGGTGGTCAACAACAACGCCGCCGCCGTGCTGCTCGTGCTGATGTGTTTCGCCCGCGGCCGCGAGGTGATCCTCTCGCGGGGGCAGTTGGTCGAGATCGGCGGCGGGTTCCGCATCCCCGACGTCATGCGCCAGAGCGGCGCGACCCTCGTCGAGGTGGGCACCACCAACCGCACCTACGCCCGCGATTACGAGGCGGCCATCACCGAATCCGCTGCTCCGGCAGCCCTGATGCGCGTCCACCGCAGCAACTTTCGGCTGCTGGGCTTTACCCACGAGCCGGAGCTGGCCGAGATGGTCGAGCTGGCTAACGAGCACGGCCTGCTGCTCTTCGACGACCTGGGCAGCGGCACGCTGCTCGACACGGCGCCCTACGGCCTGGCCCACGAGCCGACCCTCCAGGAGAGCGTGGCGGCCGGGGCGTCGCTGGTGTCGTGCAGCGGCGACAAGCTACTGGGCGGGCCGCAGGCGGGCCTCATCCTGGGCAAAGCGGACCTCATCGCCCGGCTCAAGAAATTCCCGCTGACCCGGGCCCTGCGCGTGGACAAGACCACGCTGGCCGGGCTGCAAGCCACCCTCCGCCACTACCTGCTGGGCGAGGTGCCCGACAAGGTGCCGGTGTGGCGCATGATCGGCCAGAGCGAAGGCGAGTTGGCCGACCGCGCCGGCGCCTGGGTCCGCGAGCTGGAGACGCGGGGCGTGGGCGCCGAGGTGCTGCCCGGCCAGTCCACCGTGGGTGGCGGCAGCCTGCCCGGCGAGACGCTGCCCACGCGCCTCGTGGCCCTGGCCGTCGACTCGCCCGACGCCGTGGCCGCCCGCCTCCGCGCCGGCGAGCCGCCCATCGTCGTCCGCATCGAGGCCGACCGCCCGGTCCTCGACCCGCGCACCGTCCTGCCGGAGCAGGAAACGACGCTGCTAGAGCGAGTCGCAGAAGCTGTCCAATAGTAGCAACCAGACACAAAGAATGCCCCACTCACGACAAGTGGAGCGGTAACATTCCAGCGGTTGAATTCACAGCGTGTTCATGTCCCAGCGCACAAGGAATTCTTCCACATCCAGTACATCAAACACATCTGTGTGCAGGTCCTGCAAGAAATGACGATTATCGGAAATCAGGTAACTCACCCGCATCCATTCGGCAAAGGCGCCAATGGATGCGTCCGCCTTGGCCGGCAATCCCAAAGTCGTGTATTTGTCCACCCGAGCGCGTGGTATGGGTCCATCCACAATGGACGCATCATCCCGATTGTGGAACAGCCGGTAGAACCGACGCACCTGCTCCGGCGACCAAAGATTACGGGTCACTTCTTGGGCCACCAGGCGCGGGATCACCAACTGTGCTGTCGGGCCGACGAGTGTCATAAGCCGGCGTACAGCGGAATCGCCCTGCTGCAAGCCACGGATAAAGACACAACTATCGATACAGATGCGCATACTCGGCCTCCCAGATTTCGTAGCGAGTCTTGCGCATCTGCCCGACAATCTCCTCTTTCGTGGTCCCGACCTGCAATCCGCCTTCTTGGCGCACTAGCTCACCAAGCTCTCTCCAACCTTCTATCCAGGCACGCCGTTGGCGGGCTTGCTCAGTCCAGTGGCTCAACATATCTACCAACTCCAAATGCTGATCTTCCGCCAGCGATTGCAGGTCGGCATACAGTGTCGCCGGGAGCTCAACAGTTACGGTGTTCGTGTCCATCACATTTCCTCACTTCCTATTCCTTCTCGTGGCACCCTTCTGAAGCGACTCCAAGTATAGCATCCTTTGGGGCCTCGGTCAACTATCAGCGGAGTTCCACTTGAGAGACAACGTGGAGCGACGTGGCGCCTCTGCCAAGACCCAGATCGCCCGCGCCGCCGGGCTGGTCATGGCCCTGTTCGTCGTCAGCCGGGCGCTGGGCCTGCTGCGCGAGGTCGTCATCAGCCACCGGTTCGGCACCGGTGGCGAACTGGACGCCTACCTGGCCGCCTTTCGATTGCCCGACCTGCTTTTCCAGCTCGTGGCCGGCGGGGCGCTGGCCTCGGCCTTTATCCCGACCTTTGCCGGCTACCTGGCCCAGGACGACGAGGCCGGGGCCTGGCGACTGGCCAGCAGCGTCATCAACCTGGTGCTGGCCCTGACCGCCGGGCTGGCGGCGCTGGCCGCGCTGCTGGCCCCTTGGCTGGTGGCGACCGTCATCGCCCCCGGCTTTGACCCCGCCCGCCAGGCGCTCACCGTGCGCCTCATGCGCCTCATGCTCGTCACGCCGGTGGTGTTCGGCGTCAGCGGCGTGGTGATGGGCATCCTCAACGCCCGGCAGCACTTCCTCCTGCCCGCCCTGGCGCCGATTCTGTACAACCTGGGCATCATCGCCGGGGCGACGGCCCTGGCGCCGGGCCTGGGCGTGCGCGGCCTGGCCTGGGGCGTGGTCGGCGGGGCGCTCCGCGAGGGGGCCGGCCTGCTCGTGCCTCAGGCCTTCCAGAGCTCCAAGGTCTATTCGACGTTCGTGCGCCAGACACTCGACTTCATGGCGGAGGACGTGGGCGGGGTCGCTCGCC
>CAYLZO010000364.1:0-3581 GCA_964387775.1 uncultured Anaerolineaceae bacterium | reverse complement strand
CCGGGCTGGATTATGGCAGGCGACTGCCACATCCAATTTAGCGGAAACTAAAGTTTGCAGCTACTCCGAAAATAGCAGGCCAGGCCGCTTGCGCGATGCCCGGCGGCGTGGCTTGTCCTACTACGCTTCCCCAGAATGCCGACCTGTCCTGTGCCTGACCGCACAGGGGACGGCGCGCCGGAGGCGTGTAATGGTTTGTCCATCAGGCGACCAGGTCGGCAGACCATCCTGGCTCGCGCTGTGGGTCAAGCGCTTGAGCCCCGAGCCATCACTGTGGATCAAATAGATATCCCAGTTTCCGTCGCGTTTGGACATGAAGGCAATGCGGGAGCCATGGGCCGCCGGGCCCACATCCTCCGCATAGCGGGTCAGCGGCCGCGGAGCTTGGGAGCCCGGTTCGGCCGACATGAGTATCAAGCCGCACTGAGCCGACACGCCCTCATAGTGACAGCCAGAATAAGCGATATGGTCCTGGCAAGCCTCGGTTGCGCTCAGGGCCAGGGGACTGTTGGGATCCTGGCTAATAGCCTGATTGGCATAGATCCGGGCATCTCTACAACGTCCCCGCTGAGCATTGATCTCTGCCAACAAGGCGTAGGTGTCCGCATTTTGTCTCCTACGCCGACGTAGGCTCGTGCCAGGGCAATGGCTGCTTCCACGTTGGTGAGATCCAGAGCCAAGGCGAATTGAGCATGGCTCAAGGCACGATCGGGCAATCCCGCCCAGAGCAACGCTGTAGCCCAACCGATCTGTGGGCGGGCATCGGCCGGCGCCTGGCGCACCAACTCCTGATAGATGGCGAAGGCCTCTTCGAACCTGCTCTGCCAGATCCAGTCCTGAGCTTCCGCCAGCAGATCGTCGAATTCCTCGGCGCGCGTGGAAACAGGTAAAGGCGTCTTGACTTTTTGCGTGGCGCCCAAATGCGATGGTAGGGAAACCATCCCAAAAGCTCTCATAACCTGTCATTCTGAGGAGCGAAGCGACGAAGAATCTCCCCTTGCGCTAATCAACCTGTTTCTCACGTCGTAACCGGGATTCTTCGCCTCCGTTCCGCTTCGGCTCAGAATGACACGCTCTGCGTATCAAAACTTTCGTGGCCTGGTACTAGCTCGACAGCAGCTCTTTCATGCGCTCAAACTCTTCGCGGTCGATTTCGCCGCTGGCGTAGCGCCGCTTGAGGATGTCCAAGGGCGCTTCACCCCGCTCGGTCGGCTGAATGCCCTGCCGGGCCAGGCCGACAACCAACAACGCGATGCCGCCAATGATCACCACCCAGAACAGAAACATGAGTATCCCTCCCCCGAATGTGTGCATCCCCCACGGGAAGCCATAGCCGCCCATCGCGCCAGGGCCGGCTTGCCAGCAACCTACGCCCCACAGTTGGTTGCCCAACAGCCAACCACCGCCCAGCAGGGCGACCAGCGCCAGGGCGATGCCTATGCCGATTAGAACAGTCCGCGTCTTCATTGTTCACCTCTCCGCTGCCGGTCGGCGGCCTCCAAGCGGGCAAACCCCCTCGGAGACCGCACTGGCCAGATGGTCCCTCACATCAGGTCCTGCAAGATGGTCTGATACTCTTCGCGGGTCAGTTCGCCCCGCGCGTAGCGAGCGCGCAAGACGTCGAGGGCCGACGGTTGCCGGGTAGCCGGCGGTTTCGTCCAGTCGCCAGTCCCCTCGGCGGGACTGAAACGCCGCCACAACCAGGCGCCCAAAAAGACCAGGCCCACCAACAAGCCGATGGTCAAGACCAGGCTGAACAGGCCGCCGAACAGGCCCAGGCCGCCTCCGAAACCACCCATCATGCCTCCACCCATCATATTGTCCTTCCTTTCGTTTCTCGGAGCAGCGTATTGGCCGCTCTCTCGATTTCTCATCGTTGGGGACAGTGTACCAGACTCGGGTAAAGAAATCATGAAGCGATTTTAAAGATTTGGTAAAGAAAAATGAGCGATGGCTAACTGGGGTGGCGAGCAGGCCGTGGAACGGAATCAGGCGCCGGGCCCTTCGGCCTTGCTCAGGGCAGGCAGGGTGAACGAAAAGGTGCTCCCCCGGCCCGGCCCCTCGCTGGCGGCCTGGATCTGCCCACTGTGGGCCTCCACCAGGTGGCGGGCGATGGTCAGGCCGATGCCGCTGCCGCCCCCGGCCCGCGAGCGTGACTTGTCCACGCGGTAAAAGCGCTCAAAGACGTGGGGCAGGTGCTCCGGTGCAAGGCCCATGCCCGTGTCCGTCACCGCCAGGCGGACCACATCGCCCTCCCGCCGGGCGCCGATGCGGACCCGGCCACCGGAAGGTGTGTATTGCAGCGCGTTGCCCACCAGGTTGAGCAACACCTGGCCAATGCGCTCCTCGTCGGCGCGGACGAGGGGCAGGTCCGGGGGCGCGTCAGTCTCCAACGCCACACCTTTCTCCTCGAATTGGCGCTCCAGCCGGGCCACGGTCGCCTCGACCAGGCGGGCTACCGGCGTGGGTTTCAGGTTCAACGCAAAGGCCCCCGCCTCGACGCGGCTGAGTTCCTGCAGGTCGTTGACCAGCCGTTGCAGCCGGTCGGCTTCGCGATAGACCTGCTGGAAGGTAGCCGCCCCGGCGGGCAAGACGCCGTCGATGAGGCCCTCCATGTAGCCCTTGATCGACGACAGCGGCGTGCGCAGTTCGTGGGCCACGTCGCCGATCAACTCCATACGCCGGGCCTCTGTCCGGTCCAATGTGGCCGCCATCTGGTTAAAGCTGAGGGCCAGTTGGGAGAGTTCGTCCAGGTCATCGACGTCTACGTTGCCTGGCACGGCCACCCGCTCCTCGTAGCGCCCGGCGGCGATGCGCCGGCTGGCGGCCATCATCTCTTGCACCGGCAGCACCACGCGTCGGCTGACGAATATACTCACGGCCAGCGCCGCGAGAAAGGCCGCCGTGGCCGCCAGCACCAGGGCCTCGGTCACGGCCGTGCGAAAGTTGGTGTAGAGGTCCCGGTCCAGGCCCATCATCCGCCCGCCCATCATGTCAGCCATGGCCGACATGTGCCGGTCAAAGGCGGTGGGCACGGCGAACTCGGCGGCCGAGGCCAGGACCACGATGCCCACCAGGATGACGACCAGGTAGGACAGGAACAGCTTCCAGCTCAGGTGGCGACGAACGTGGCTCAACATCGTCACGCCTCCTCGTTTTCAGTGCGATAGCCGTCGTCGAAGCGATAGCCCACCCCGCGCACGGTGACGATGAACCGCTCGTCGCCCAGCTTTTGCCGGATGTGCCCGACGTGCACATCCACGACCCGCTCCTCTCCGTAGAAATCGTAGCCCCACACCTGCTGCAAGAGCTGCTCGCGGCTGAGGACCCGGCCCCGATGCTCGGCCAGGGCCTGGAGCAGGTCGAACTCGGTGGCCGTCAGGTCCACCGGCTCGTCGTCCACCCACACCTGGCGGCGGCCGGTGTCGATGCGGATGTGGCGAAAGGTCAGCGTGGTTGTATCCGCTGCTGCGACGCCCCCACGCAGGCGGCGCAGCGCTGCCTTGACGCGGGCCACCAGCTCGCGGGGGGTGATCCTGTTGCTTACGCATCCTTCGCACTTTCTTCAGGGTCCGTGCCGT
>CAYLZO010000363.1:0-3600 GCA_964387775.1 uncultured Anaerolineaceae bacterium | reverse complement strand
TATCATACCCGATTGGGGCCTCAAGTCAAATCTGTGGCAGTAGCGGGAATTGCTGTCTCTTCAACGAGTTGCAGCAGATCCTCAGCGTACCGGCTTTGTGGATTCAGTGGATCGAGGAACGGCCCGGCATCTTCCGCATTCCGGTCAAAGCCGTAGCTGATGGAAGCCAGGAAGCGGTCGGGGCGTTCTTCTTCCGCGATGTTGAGCATCACCCGCCGGCATTCACAGGCCGGATCGGGACAATAGAACTCCAGCAGGCCATAGGACCCCACCGGTAGTTTGCCTTGCGGCACGAGGGTGTGCATCACGCGGGTTTCTCGTGCTGCCAGTTCAGGGTCGATAGCAAAAAACTCAACCAGGTGCATTGTTTCATCTGGGTGCAGTTGCTCCTATCTCCCACACCAGTAAAGCGGGAGAAACACGCTGATTTGCGTCGTGCCCGGGTTGCGATTGATGGCTGGCTCCCCTAGAAACCGCAAGATTTCCAGAAGAAGGTGGTGCCGACCTGGCGGTGGTAGATGAGAGCAACTGCACCCGTTTCATCTCCTCAATCTGAAAATCAGCAACCCTGACACTCAACCTTTGGAAACGAGGCTGAGAGCCCAATCTACAAGTCTGTGCCCAGGCCAGCGGC
The DNA here is from genome assembly GCA_964387775.1 of uncultured Anaerolineaceae bacterium. Taxonomy (GTDB): domain Bacteria; phylum Chloroflexota; class Anaerolineae; order JAAYZQ01; family JAAYZQ01; genus CAYLZO01. The sequence goes on along the minus strand of CAYLZO010000363.1, from coordinate 2,966 downwards.
CTCGGCGAGTCTCCGCATGAGGCGACTGTTCTGCATGCGTTCAAAGAACCGTCGCCACTGGGGGCTAAGAGCATCGTTGTTCATGACCAGGGGCAGACTCATCACGTACAGAGCCGTCACCACCTGGTTTTGCGAAGGCTTTGTCTCATTCTGGAGGTGGTGGATCGCGGCCTGGACGTGAGGCACCAGCGAGCGCAGGTGTTCGTCGTCGGTCTCCAGGCACGCTTGGCCCACCGATTTCAGCCCCTGGCTCATCTGTGCCATCCTTTGCGGCGATACGATCTCGTCCAACGTCTCGCGGATGCAGCGCGCAAAGTTTATCATGGCCAATCTTGTGAAATAACGGCTTGGGCTCCAGGGCCTGTTCCAATACCGTCGCTCCATCATGATCAGGGGCAAAGCGGCTTCCTCGGCAGTGAAAAAGCCGGGTTCGACATTCATGCCTCTTTGGGCCATGTGCATCTGAAGCTGCTCGAGCAGGTACGCCTCTTGACGCTGCCAGGCCAGGGTCAGCGCAGGATCCCTTTCCAGGCGCGCCGCCAATTCTTCAAAGTTGCCGAGATCCTCCACCGCGGCGGTGATGGCGGCCAGGTCCTCCTCGGTGTGGCGGGCGCACCACACTTCGTAGAGGGTATCACCGACCATGTCGCGCGCCTCGGGGATTTCGGCCATGGCCCGGTCGAACGAGTCCTCGTAGATGGTCGTCACCAGAGCGTACACCCCAAGCGGCAGCGTCTTTTTGCTGCTGGTCGTCGTGCGTTTTTCATAGTTGAGCATCGCGCCGAGGAACAGAACCACCTCGATTTTTCTCGCGTCGTGCCCACGCAGCAGGCGGTCCAGGCAGCGCGTTAGCCGGCGCTGTAGCTCTTGCCGGAACTGGGGTGTGCCCAGGTCGTCGAGCACGGCGATGCGAAAGTCATCGTAGACGAGGCGTGCTCTGTCCTCATAGCGGCGTCTCACCCGTTCCAACCGGCGGCTGAGACGGGGAAAGTGCCGCGCTGCGGCCTCCAGCGTCTGCCTGGGATCCAGGTAAAAGTCGACAAACTCGGGCTCCTGGCGCAGGATGACACTGTCCTGCAACATACGGATGACATTGTCTTTGGCAAAGTACCCTGGTTCTGAGGCGCTGGTCCGCTTCATCACCGCTATGGCGGTAGAAGAGAAGGGGCTGCCGGTTGCCCGACGCTTTCCTTTTTTGCTTCTCTTTTGTGAACGTTTCTTTGTCATTTCGATCTCTGGTTCCTCTCCCTCTCTCGGTGCCTGGAATGTGATCCTTTCGCACCCGGCCTCATAGTCGGGTGCGTTACCCCTCTTGCGCCTTCTCGAGCAGATCGAACAAGTAGCTGGAGGGTGGCAGCAGCTCTCCCAGGATGTCCTGAGCCTCTCTCGGCACCCAGTTGTACGGCTTGCCAACACTCTCACGTTGCACCTTGCGCCAGAACGGAGCCGCGTCGCGCGGACAGCCGTTGTGATCGTACAGCGCCGCCCGCAACACCGGCATCCAGTGCACCGGTCCCGACTCGCGCCCATCAAAGATGTATTGGATGTACCGTTCGGTGCGATAGTCCTTCTTGGGCTTTGGCGCCGGCTGGCGCCGCCCGGATTGTCTATGTCCCTTGCTCATATCTTTCCTCGAACCAAGAGATGTGTGCCGGTCAGCGCCTTGAAAGCCGCCCGGAGCCGCGCCTCGGCTTCTTGGTCAGTCGCGAGGCGTTGTTGATCATACCACAAAGCAAACTCCCGCGACAATTCCGGACATTCGGAGGGATGGAAACCTGTCATGAGGCTCAGATGTGGCAGCCCTGTGCCGTAGCAGCCAGACTCATAAAGGTATCCCAAGCCTCGATACCGTCTTGGGTACGCGGGCCGAAACTGACGTCGCGTTTCCGCACCCGTTGACGCGCTTCCAACTCGGCTGGATTGTTGTGCAAGGGGATCTCTGGGTGCTTGAGCACCATCAGCAGCGACTCTTTCTTGGCCTCGATCCAAGGCCGGAGTTCCTTCTGGGTCGCCCCCTACTCCCGACGCAGCACGCGCCCTGACCGTGCACGCGTCTGCTCGCCGTCACGCACGGCGAATCGCCCGTTAACCAGCACGTGGCAGATGCCCTCCGGGTGCTGGTGGGGCTCGACATAAGTAGCCGTATCAGCGATAGACTCCGGGTCAAACACCTCCAGGTCGGCAAAAGCGCCCTCGCGCACCACACCCCGCTCGCGCAGGCCCACGCGGGCGGCGGGCAGGCTCGTCATCTTGCGGATCGCCTCCTCCCAGGTCAGCAGCCCTCGTTCGCGGACGTAGCGGGCCAGCACGCGGGGAAAGGTGCCGTAGGCGCGGGGATGGGGCACGCCCTCGGCCAGCGGCCCGTCGGTGGCCAGGGCCTCGGCGTCGGTGACGATGGCCGTCTGCGGATGGCAAAGGATGGCTGCTACATCGTCCTCGTCCATGCAAAAGTGGACCATGCCCGCCTGGGCCTCCGACTCCAGGATCAGGTCCAGGGCCGTCTCCAGGGGATCACCCCCTGCGTCGGCGGCGATCTGAGCCACGGTGCGGCCTGCCAGCTCGGGGCGCGGAGGATAGAAAGAGAGCAGAATGTCCTTCCAGGTCGAGCCCTCGACCATGTTCTCCCAGTCGGGTGCGCCGCCACCGGCGAGCGCCTGGCCGATCTCGGCCCGGACCTGGGGATCGCGCAGGCGGTCCAGCAGCGCCGCCGTGCCCCCGGCGTGGTAGGCAGGCGGCACCAGCGCGGAGAGGGACGTAGCGGCGGCGGTGTAGGGATACTGGTCCCAGCTCAGGTCCACGCCCTCAGCGCGGATGCTGTCCAGCCAGGCCAGCAGTTGCTCGGCGCCGCCCCATAGCTGGCGGGCGCCCAGCTTCAGGTGGGCGATCTCGACCCGCACGCCCGTCGCCCGGCCCACGGCGACCGCCTCCTCCAGGGCCGCCATCAGCCCGGCCGACTCGTTGCGTAC
>CAYLZO010000362.1:0-3603 GCA_964387775.1 uncultured Anaerolineaceae bacterium | reverse complement strand
TCATTGGCTCGTTGTGAAGTTAAGGCAGAGTGCTGGCTATCCGGACAGTATTGCTCCGGACCTCAAATGGTCCGGCTGGAGCAATCTGAGCGAGCCGGAGAGCAGCCGTAGATTTCTCGAGACGGGTTGGCAGTGGATACGGACGCATCCTGCGGATTTCCTGGCCTTGATTCCCAAAAAACTGGGCCGCCTGTGGGCCCCGGCCTCCTTTTCCACCCACTCCGATCGCCGGGCAAGTTCATTGACCAGGCTCCTGTGGCTGCCCTATCTTCCTTTCCTGCTCCTGGTGGGGGTGGGGATTGTGGGCAGTCTGAGCAGGTGGAGGCGTTGGTTTTTGATGTATGGACTCGTACTGACCGCGTGCCTGGCTGCAGCCCTCTTTGCCGGTGGGACCCGGTACTCGATGCCCATGGTGCCGGCGTTGCTGGTTTTCTCTGCTCTTGGTCTGTCAACAATCATCAGGGAGTCGGATTATGGACGCAACGATTGAATTGGTAATGCCGGCCGTACAGCCGGGTATTGCGCCCAGGGCACAGCGCCGCCTGTTCATCGCCGGCCTGCTGGCCGCCGACGTGCTGGCCCTGGCCGCCGCCTTTGGCCTGGCCTATGTGGTGCGCTTTTACAGCGGGCTGCCGCTCTTCCAAGAGGTGGAGCCGGTGCTGGCGCAGCGTGTGCCGGTGATGGGCACCCTCTTTCCCCTGTGGCTGGCGCTCTTTGCCGCCTTTGGGCTCTATGCCGAGCAGAACCTGCTGGGCGGCACGCGGGAGTATGCCCTGGTCTTTAACGCCTGCACCATGGGGACGATGGTAGCCATCGCCGCCACCTTCTTCCTCGAGGTCGCCTTCCTCTCCCGCGGCTGGCTGGTCCTGGCCTGGGTCCTGAGCTTCTTCCTGGTCGGCGGCTTCCGCTTCTGGCTGCGCCGCCTCGTCTACTCCCTGCGGCGCCGCGGCTACTTTCTCGCGCCCGCCGTCCTCGTCGGCGCCGGCGAGGAGGGCCAGGCGCTGGCCCGCCAGTTGCAGGCCTGGCGCACCTCGGGGCTGCAACTGCTGGGGTTCGTGGACGACGAGGTTCCTGCAGGGACACACGTGCTGAACGGCCTGCAGGTCCTGGGCGCCATCGCCGACGTGCCGGCGCTGGCCGAGCGGTACGGCGTGGAGGAGCTGATCGTGGCCTCGTCGAGCGTGCCGCGGGGCAGCCTGGTGGAGATGGCGCGGACCTACGCCCTGTCGGACCGGCTCAAGGTCCGCCTGTCGTCGGGCCTGTTCGAGATCTTGACCACGGGCGTGTACGTCAAAGAGGTGGGCCAGGTGCCGCTGATTTGCCTGGACAGGGTGCGACTGAATGGCCTGGAGGTGGCCCTCAAGACGCTGCTGGACTATGCCATCGCCCTGCCGGGGCTGATCCTGCTCTCGCCGCTGCTGGCCGGCCTCGCCCTGGCGGTCAAGCTCGACTCGCCGGGGCCTGCCCTCTACCGGCGGCGGGTGATGGGCAAGGGGCGCCGGCCGTTCGACGCGCTCAAGTTCCGCACCATGCGCGTCGACGGCGACGAGATCCTGGCCGCCCGGCCCGAGCTGCAGGCCGAGCTGGCGGACAATCACAAGCTGAAGGACGACCCGCGGGTGACGCGGGTGGGGGCCGTCCTGCGGCGCTGGAGCCTGGACGAGCTGCCGCAGCTTTTCAACGTGCTGGCGCAGCAGATGAGCCTGGTGGGGCCGCGCATGATCTCGCCGGCGGAGCTGGAAGAGTATGGCAAGTGGGACATGAACCTGCTGACGGTCTGGCCAGGCATCACCGGCCTGTGGCAGATCAGCGGCCGCAGCGACGTGGGCTATGGCGAGCGGGTGCAGCTCGACATGCACTATATCCGCAACTATACCATCTGGCTCGACGTGCAGATCCTCATTCGCACGCTGCCGGCGGTCCTGCGAGGAAAAGGGGCGTATTAAGGTCGCAGAAAAAGAGATCGGGGAGAGGGCCGCTCAATTTCCAGGCGTGGTCTCTGGCAGGCGATCTTTTAGGCCGATGATGGTTATGCCGACGAGCTCACCACGCCGGTAGTGGCGGATCACGTTGTCATCCAGTTCGCTGTCTGTTGCCTGCTGCGGCTTGCGAAGGCTCAGGTAGAGTACGTCTGCTTCGGCGTCATAGTCGATCCAGATCTGGGGCGACAGCGCCAGAAGCTGCGGCATAGGCATTAATAGTCGGTCTATTTCGAGCGTTGCCATAAGATGCCTCTTTTCCAAACCTTGTCGATTTTCGACGTCATAAAGGCCGTGATGACAAATCCATCATCGTCGCCCACTTCTCGATACACGACCACGACATATTTCTCCGTGATCGGCGTCCGTGGATAGTGCCGGGTGGCGACGAGACTTCCGGTCCAACCCGTGACGATGACATCGGGCTCGGCAATAGTTTCCAGGACCCAGTCGTGAAGCCCGGCCATGTAGTCGTGGGCTTCTACGATGTGTGCCCAGCGCTCATACGTCAAGCGGATGCGGGCATCGTTCTGCGAGTCGACAGCCCCCAGCACCTCGTTCATAGGGAGATTGTATCACAAAGATGTCCATAAGACAAGACCGAGCGACAGTATGCTAATCACCCAGACCCCCCTGCGCATCAGCTTTTTCGGCGGCGGCACCGACTTTTGGGGCTTTTACCGGCGGGAGGAGGGCTGCGTGCTGAGCTCGGCCATCGACAAGTGCATATTCGTCGTCGTCAAGCGGCGCTTTGACAACAAGATCCGCGTCGGCTACACCCGCACCGAGCTGGTGGACCGGGTGGACGAGGTGGAGCACGAGTTGGTGCGCGCGTCGCTGCAGCTTTCGGGCGTGGCGCGGCAGGTCGAGGTCAATACGATGGGCGACATTCCGTCGGCCGGCTCGGGCCTGGGCTCGTCGAGCACGGTGACGGTGGGGCTGCTCAACGCGCTGCACCACCACCTGGGGGACCCTCAGCCGCTGGAGACGCTGGCGCGGGAGGCGTGCGAGGTCGAGATCGGGCGGCTGGGCAAGCCCATCGGCAAGCAGGACCAGTACATAGCCGCCTGCGGCGGGCTGCGCTTCATCCGTTTCCTGCCCGACGAGACCGTCGTCGTCGAAAAGGTTGACCTGCCCGACGGCGAGCGGCGGCGACTGAACCAGCAGCTCATGCTCTTTTTCACCAACGTCACCCGCCGCAGCGAGACGGTGTTGAAAGAGCAAAAGGCCAACATCGACGGCCGGATGGACGTCCTGCGCGGCCTGAAGGAGATGGCCTACCAGGGCCGGGCGCTGCTGGAGGCGGGCGATTTCGACGCCTTTGGGCGGTTGATGCACGAGGGCTGGGCGCTAAAGAAGCAGATGGCGACCAAGATCTCGAACGGCCAGATCGACGAGGTCTATGCCACGGCGCGCAAGGCCGGCGCGCTGGGGGGCAAGATCACGGGCGCCGGCGGCGGGGGGTTCCTGCTGCTCTACTGTCCCCGCGAGCGGCAGTACGACGTGCGCGACGCCCTGCGGGGGCTGCCCGAGCTGCCCTTTCACCTGGAGCCGGACGGCACCAAGGTGATCTTTAATTACCGCCGATAGCCGACATCCATCATCAGTCATCCCCCCGCCGGGA
>CAYLZO010000361.1:0-3701 GCA_964387775.1 uncultured Anaerolineaceae bacterium | reverse complement strand
CGTCAGGACAGGAGACCAGCTTCTTCTCGGCCGCCGGTCCTTGGTAGCGCCCGCTGGTCAACATCAGCCCATGCAGAACAGGATACATGGCATGGTACGCCGAGCCACACAACCCCGCGGGTGTGCACCAGTTGAATTGCCACCGATCGCCCACCTGGTGGCCGGCCCGGCACTCGCCCTTGGCCGCCTGGACGGTCACCACGAAAAAGACCGGTTCGTGAAAAACCAGGCAAGACTCCGGCCTGCTCACCAGCGTGTAGTACTGCTCCTCAGCCTGGGGTGTGATCACACGCAAGAGCTTTCGTCCCGGCCTTTGGCGGATCACCTGGTAGCTCGTGGCCCAGCCCAAAACGGAATCGGCCGCGGCTCGCTCGGCCTCTGTCAGTCGCAACTCGCTCACGGTTTCCTCCCTATCCTATCAATCCTTGATCCAGCAGCCGGACAGCGGCCTCCAGTGCCACCTCTGCTTGAAGGCGGGAAGTCTCGTAGTAGGTGCCATCTTCCAAGTGGGCCGGCTTCCAGCCCTGCTCCAGATCGATGTAGGGTTGAAAAACTACTCCTGCCCAGGCCCCCAGTGCCCGGCTCAGGGCGAAAAGCGTGCTCGTTTCGCCGTTATCCATACAGAGGCAGCCACGACGCCGCGACTCCGCAGCCATCTGAGGCGTGATGCGGTACACCGCCTCACAGGTGGCATTCCCACCCTGGTGGGGCACCACGCCCCATTCGCGACAAGCTGCCGCCAGCGCCTCGACGAATTCCACCTCCGCGGCTATGTGGCCCGAAGTGTTGCCATAGTGGATCGAGGTACCATCGTGCCCGACCGAAAACGTGGGCACGATCAGTTCGCCGAACTGCACCGGTGGCCCGAGGGACCAGGCAGCGCAGAGCAGGAAAACGGCCTCGATGCCACAGGCAACCATGTCCTCGACAATGCAAGCCAGCGGCGAGGCGCCCATAGGCGGAACCAGCACAGTGACGTCCAATCCGTGGTAAGCCCCTCGTTTCACGACGCGGGCAGCGGCGTAGGGATGATGGGCTGGTGCGATCCAGGCAGCGTCCTTCAGCTCGCACAGCTCCTCCAGCCGGTGCATTACGGCGCGGGAAAAGGTCAGCACGGCGATGCCAGAGAGGTTCAGCTCTTCCTCGGTCAGGCCGGCACGGCGGGCAGCCAGGAGCGTCTGCCTGGCGGTGACAAGGTACGTTTCAGAAGTGTTTGGCCTCACAGTTCTTCCCCCATCGATTCATAACACACCAACTCCGCCAGCGGCCGCTTGGGCGGCGCAGGCGGCCACTCGGTCGGACGGCCGACGGGCAGGGCACAGACCAGGTGAAACCGCTCCGGCACGCCAAAGTGGCGGCACACGACTTCCTCGGGGAAAAACGTGGTCTGGAAACAGGTGCCATAGTCCAGCGCCCGCGCCGCCAGCATCAGGTTTTCCGCTGCCAGGGCGCCGTCGTAGGCGACCAGCTCGGGGTGCGTGCTCGTGTCCACCAGGATGAAGACGAACAACGGCGCGGCGAGAACACCCGCCAGGTAGGCGAGGACCCCCTCCAGTCGGGCAGCCTTTTCCTCGGGCGCTGCCTCCCAGGCATCTATGCGCTGCCGCAGCCAGGCTTCCAGCGCGAGGCGCAGCCGCGCCAGGTTGTCCCGATCTCGTACCACGAGAAAGCGCCAGGGCTGCTGGTTGCCCGCCGTAGGCGCGTGGCGGGCGGCGTCCAACATCTGCTCCAGGTGCTCGTCGGACACGGGATCGGGCCGAAAGGCGCGCACCGAGCGACGCTCGTGGATCAGCCGCAATAGGGATGGGACCTCGTCCTCGTCAGCGTTGTGAGCCGCCGCTGGCCCAGGGGGGAGGGCTTCCTCCAGGCGAGACAGTAGCGCCCGAATCCGACTCTCCGCAGCCAGGACGTGGAGCCCCACCACCGGCAGGAGCAGGCCAAAGTAGCTGAAGAACTTTGCCTCCTTGCTCGCAGCTTTTATGGCCTCTGCGCCAGTGAGCAAGTGCAAGGGGGGGAGGCGGTTCTGGGCATAGGCATCGAGGGATTCCTTCCGGGGAGCAAAGGCTGCCAGGAGCTCTGCGCCTTCCAAAGCGGAGCCGATTGTGGCGAGAAGTTGGGCAAGGTCCACTCCCAGCTCCCCCGGCCGGTGCGGCAGGGAAAGGATCAAAGCCGGTCCGCGCAGGTGGTCGAGGCCCTCGGGCAGCACAAAAACCTCCCAGATTCTCCCGGAGCAAGAGACGTTGAACCAGAGATGTCCCTCGTCCGAGATCTCCAGGTTGGGGTAGGCCCGCGGGCTCAGGCGCGCCCGAAGCTCATCCAGGGCAATGAGCAAGCGGGCCAGGGACTGCCGGCGCGATTCCCCCTCGACGGCAAAATGCCAGTGATCACAGGCTCGTCTCATCCCCTGTCCCTCGCCGGCCATCGCTGATCACCTCCGCCACAGTTTTCCCGGTCAGCACTTTTTCATAGTGGAGTCTGTACAGCTCAAACCCTTCCTTCTCGTGCAGCTTCTGGGAAGCTACGTTCTCGGCACCGGTGTCGGAACGAAGCAGGGTGGCTCCCCGCTGGCGCGCCACTTCCTCGGCCCGCTGTAGCAACGCTTGCCCGATACCCCGCCGCTGGTGCGCGGGCTCGACAAAGAGGTCCATCACCTCTGCCATCGTGATGCTGTAGTCGACCACGTCCCGGAATGTCAGCCACAGGTACCCGACCACAACACCGTCTTGTTCCAGGGCCTCGGCCAGCGTCCTATCATCCTCCATCGTCTTCGCCAGGTGATTGAGGAAACTCTCAGGCTGTGATGTACTCAGCCATTTGGCCCGGTACCGATCGTAGGGCACCATTCGGGCGTAGGATGTCTCGCTCGCATAGTTGATGCGGCAATGGAACTCGATCAATCTGTCCCGATCGCGGACGACGTCTATCGTGCGATATTCCATTCTTTACCAACCTCTGGCCCTGCTAGTAGGGCAGGTCGAGCGTCACGTCTCGGCGTGCCAGCGGGTCATTTGAGGCCACGATGAAACACCAGCGACCACTCTGCCAGGCAAAGCCGTGCCGTTCCCGGCCCCACGCCGGGGCGTGCCAGAAGACAAAGTTGCGCTTGCCTGACGCGCTCCACCAGCCCTCGAATGCCTCCTCCGCCACCAGGCGATGGCTGTCCAGGTGGCCAACCCGCTCCAATTGCTCTGCCAGCTCGGCCACGGCCGTCGCCGCTTCGTGATAGCTCGCCAGACGGGCGGCGATCACGCGCGCGCTGCCCCGCGGTCCGGTATAGATTGCTTCCACCGCCTCCGGGCCAAGGTCCAGCCCTCGGAACCGGGCGACGGGGCGACATTCACCTCGCTCGTACCCGCCGGCCTCTGCCGGCAGGGCAGCCTCGGGGGCGATGGCGCCCGGCGTGGGGCGCAGGTCGATGCCGTCCGGCCCGGCGCCCAATACCCTGGGCGCCAGGGCCCCGACCGCTGCGGCGCCTGCCCCTGCGGCACAGACGCCACAGGTGACGAGGACAGCCACAGCCAGGCCAAGAATCAAAAATACTCGCTGCTTTTCCAAGCTCACCTCCTGATCGACATTCCTTCCACGGTGGAAAGGGGCAAGAACCGCTCCCGCAACTCGGCCTGGATCGCCTGCAGCGATTCCAGCACCTCCGCCGGGGGCCGCCCGCGCAGGGGCATGAGTTGTCCATAGACCCCTATGAC
>CAYLZO010000360.1:0-3738 GCA_964387775.1 uncultured Anaerolineaceae bacterium | reverse complement strand
GCGCTACGCGCTTTGCGCTTTCGACCATTTTGGGGTATCATAGAGGCGAGCGAGATTGTCGTCTCAGCCTGCTACCCGAGGAGCAACGGAATCGTGCTCGATATGTTCTTCAACCCGGAAGGTGTGGCCGTCATCGGCGCCTCACGCTCGCCGGGCAAGCTGGGCCACGATGTGCTGCACAACGTCGTTCAGTACGGCTACGGTGGTCCGATTCATCCCATCAATCCCAAGGCCGACGAGATCCTGGGCCTGAAAGCCTATCCCAGTGTTCTCGACGCGCCCGATCCGATAGACCTGGCCGTCATCGTCATCCCCAGCAAGTACGTGGCCGACGTGCTCCAGGAGTGTGGCCAGAAGGGCATCCGGGGCGCCATCGTCATCTCGGCCGGTTTCCGCGAGGTGGGTCCCGAGGGCCGCAAGCGCGAGCGCGAGATCGTCGAGATCGCCCAGGAGCACGGCATGCGCCTCATCGGCCCCAACTGCCTGGGCATCATCGACACCGTCTCCAGTCTCAACGCCTCCTTCGCCGCCGGGATGCCCGAGCCCGGCCCCATCGCCTTCATGTCCCAGTCGGGCGCGCTGTGCACGGCCGTGCTCGACATGGCCCTGTCCAAGGGTGTGGGCTTTTCTCGATTTGTGAGCCTGGGCAACAAGGCCGACACCGACGAGATCACGTTCATCGAGGCCTGGCGCGACGACCCGCACACCGACGTGATGATGGCCTACGTCGAGGGCATCGAGGACGGGCCGGCGTTCATGCGCGTCGCCCGCGAGGTGAGCCGCCGGAAGCCGATCCTGACCATCAAGTCGGGGACGACGGACGCCGGCTCGCGGGCGGTGTCGTCGCACACGGGCACGCTGGCCGGCTCGGAGCGGGCCTACGAGGCCGCCTTCCGGCAGAGCGGCGTGATCCGCGCCCGGTCGGTGCAGGACCTGTTCGATCTGGGCGTGGCCTTTGCCAACCAACCGCTGCCGGACAACGATCGGGTGGCCATCATCACCAACGCCGGCGGGCCGGGCATCATGGCCACCGACGCCTGCGAGCAGGCCGGCCTGCAACTGGCCTCCCTGGAGCAGGGGACGATGAAGGCCCTGCGGCAGGCGCTGCCCTCGGCGGCCAGCGTCCTGAATCCGGTGGACGTGCTGGGCGACGCCCTGGCCGACCGCTACGGGCTGGCCCTGGAGGCCGTGCTGGGCGATCCGAACGTGGGCGGCGTGGTCGTCATCCTCACGCCCCAGGTCATGACCGAGGTCGAGGGGACGGCGCGCACCGTGGGCGAGCTGGCCCGGGGCAGCGACAAGCCGGTTCTTGGCTGCTTCATGGGCGCCGACACCGTCGAGCCGGGCGCCCGAATTTTGGGCCAGCACGGCGTGCCCAACTATCCGGTGCCCGAGCGGGCCGTGGCGGCCCTGGCGGCTATGAGGGCGCACCGGCGTTGGCGCGAGCGGCCGCCGCTGGACTTGGAGACCTTTGACGTCGATCAGGACGCGGTCCGTGCGGTCTTGAGGGGGGTGCGGAGCGAGGGCCGGGTGGCCATCGGCGACGCCGAGGCGGGGGACATCATGGACGCCTACGGCATCCCCACGCCCCGGAGCAAGCTGGCCCGCGACGCCGACGAGGCCGCCCGCGTGGCCGACGAGATCGGCTTCCCGGTGGTGGTCAAGATCGCCTCGCCCGACATTTTGCACAAGACCGACGTGGGCGGGGTCAAGCTGGAGGTCATGACGCCGACCGACGTGCGCGACGCCTACGAGCTGATGATCTACCGGGCCAACCGCTACATGCCCGACGCCGAGATCTGGGGCTGCCTGGTGCAAGAGATGGTCACCGAGGGCAAAGAGGTCATCGCCGGCATGAAGCGCGACCCGCACTTTGGGCCGCTGATGATGGTCGGCCTGGGCGGCATCTACGTCGAGGCGCTGGAGGACGTGGCCTTTCGGGTGGCGCCCTTTGACCGCCGCGACGCCAACGAGATGATCCGCGAGATCCAGGCCTACCACCTGCTGCGCGGCGTGCGCGGCGAGCCGCCGTCGGACCTGGAGGCCCTGGTCGAGGCGCTGCTGCGGCTCTCACAGCTCTGCACCGACTTTCCCGAGATCGCGGAATTTGACATAAATCCACTAACCGTCTTTGAAGAGGGGCGGGGCGTCATCGGGATTGACATGCGGCTTGTGCTGAATGCATAGTGCACAAGGCACAAGGCACAAGGCACAAGGCGCAAGGGGTGGGTGAGGATGGCGCAGGGGCGCGGGCGAGCGCTGGAGCCGATTGAGGAGCGGGCGTATCGGTTTGCGCTGCGGGTGGTCAAGTTGGTTCGGGCCATGCCCGATGACAAGATTGGGGCGGTGTTGGGGCGGTAGTTGTTAAAGGCGGCCACGTCTATCGGGGCCAATGCGGAGGAGGCGGTTGCTGCTTCGAGCAAGCGGGATTTTGTCAACAAGATGAACATCGCGCTGAAAGAAGCGCGCGAGACGCACTACTGGCTCCGCCTGGTACGGGACGGCGGCCTATTCGACGAGGACCGCATGGCGCCCATCATCCAGGAATCCCTGGAGCTCAAAAAGATCCTGTCGGCCACCGTCAAAACCGCCCGCAAGAACCTAAAATGAAATTGAGCCTTGTGCCTTGTGCCTTGCTAATTGTGCATTGAGATCGGAGGATGAGAATGGCCACACTCTACATCACGTCAACGGAGACGTTTTCCGGCAAGAGCGCCCTGTGCGTGGGCATCGGCAAGCGCCTGCAGGACGATGGCTACACCATCGGCTACATGAAGCCGGTCAGCAGCGGGGCGCGCCTGGCGGCCGGCATGGTGGACGAAGACGCCGAGTTCTTTAAGCAGACCTTCAATCTGCCCGACGCGCCCGAGGATATGGTGCCCGTTGGGGTGTCGCCGCGCCTGGTCGAGGATCTGCTCGACGGCGAAGCGGAGGAGGACCTGGAGGGTCGGCTCCGGGCCGCCTACGGGCGGGTCGCCGAGGGCCGGGACGTCGTCATCCTGGAGGGCGGATCGAACCTGCGCGAGGGCTATTTCATCGACCTGCCCACGCCCCAGGTGGCCGAGATGCTCGGCGCCCGGGCGCTGGTGGTGGTCAAGTACGGCAGCGACGTCCAGGTGCTGGACGACGCCTTGACGGCGCAGAAGCGGCTGGGCGAGGCCCTGGTCGGCGTCGTGCTGAACGCCATCCCGCGCCAGCGCATGCCCTTCGTGCAAGAGTCGGCCAAGCCGGCGCTGGAGGCGCGGGGCGTGCCCGTGCTGGCCGTCCTGCCCCAGGAGCGGCTCCTGCTCTCGGTCAGTGTGGGCGAGCTGGCCGAATTTCTCACCGGCAAGGTCCTCTGCTGCGAGGACAAGACCGACGAGCTGGTCGAGCACCTGATGGTCGGCGCGATGGGCGTCGAATCGGCGCTGAGCTATTTCCGGCGCAAGCCCAACAAGGCCGTCATCACCGGCGGCGACCGGCCCGACATCCAGTTGGCGGCGCTGGAGACGAGCACCAAGTGCGTCATCCTCACCGGCAACCTGCGCCCCAGCCCCATCATCCTGGGCCGCGCCGAGGAGGTCGGCGTGCCCATGATCCTGGTCCGCCAGGACACGCTGACGGCCGTCGAGGTCATCGAGCGCTTTTTCGGCAAAACCCGCTTCCACCTCGACCGCAAGGTGGAGCGATTTGAAGAGATGCTGGCCGACCGGTTTGACTTTGAGCGGCTGTATGCGGCGCTAGGTTTGTAGTTGGTGG
>CAYLZO010000359.1:0-3739 GCA_964387775.1 uncultured Anaerolineaceae bacterium | reverse complement strand
CTGCGCCAGGGGCTGGAAGACCTGGGCTCCTTGCGACTGCTCCTCGGCGCCGAGCCGGGGGGCGCCGGCGACCTCGGCCTGCGGCAGTCGCTGCGCCGCGACCTGGACGCCGCCCCCTTTGACCAGGCGACCCTCCGCCGCGTCGAGGCCCTGATCCGCTTCTTGCGCCGCGAGAGCGTGGCCGTGCGCCTCTACCGGCGCGGCTTTCTCCACGCCAAAGCCTACCTTGCTTTTGCCGACGAGCACCCCGGCGACCGCTTTGTGCCCGTGGCCGGCATCGTCGGCTCCAGCAACTTTACCCGGGCCGGCCTGAGCACTAACCAGGAGCTGAACCTGAGCCACAAGTCGGTCGTCGCCGTGGAGGAAGCCGACGTTTTTGAAGCCCGGGCCGCCGTCGAGCCGCTGTTGAGAGCGGACCAGCCGGGTGCTGCCCCCTTTGTGGACGCCCCCGCCGAGCCGGTCGGGCAGACGACGCGCCGCGAGATCAAGAGCGAGGTCGGCGCCCGGGCCATCCTGGAGCTGCTCGATTGGTACGACGAGCGCTGGGCCGAATCCCGCGATTTCAAGCCGGACCTTATCGCCCTCCTGAACGAGAGCAAGTTCGGCGAGCACGAGTACACGCCCTACGAGGTCTATCTCAAGACACTCTACGAGTACTTTCGGGGGGAACTGGGCGACGATGGCCTACAGCTTCCCGGCACCCGCTCGGCCGTGGAACTGACCCGCTTCCAGGAGGACGCCGTGCGCAAGGCGCGCCGCATCCTGGCCCGCTACGACGGCGTCATGATCGCCGACTCGGTGGGCCTGGGCAAAACCTGGATCGGCAAAAAGTTGTTGGAGGACACGGCCTACCACCAGCGGCAAAAGGCGCTGGTCGTCTGCCCCGCGTCGCTGCGCGAGATGTGGCGATCCGAGCTGCGGGAAGCCGCCATCCCGGCCGAGATCGTTTCCCAGGAGATGATGGGCCGCGAGGAATTCGACGAGCGACCGCACCGCGACGTGGACGTCATCCTGATTGACGAATCGCACAACTTTCGCAACCACCGCACCAACCGCTACGAGAACCTGGAACGCCTGATTGGCGCCAACGGGGGGCGGGGCCGCGAGGGACGGCGCAAAAAAGCCATCCTGCTCACGGCCACGCCCATCAACAACACCATCTTTGACCTCTACAACCAGCTCATGCTCTTTGCCCAGGGGGATCGCACCTATTTCGCCGGGGCCGGCATCGGCGACCTGCGCCGCTACTTTCTCGCAGCGCGGCAGAAGCCCGACGAGCAGGAGACGGCCGCCCTCTTTAACCTGCTGGAGGAGGTCGTCGTCCGCCGTACCCGGCCCTTTATCCGCCGGGCCTATCCCCAGGCGACCATCCACGGCGAGCCGATCCGCTGGCCCGAGCGGCGCCTGGAGACGGTGCGTTACAGCCTGGAAGAGACCTACGCCGGCCTCTATCGGGCCATCGTCCGGGGCATCGAAAGCCTGCAACTGGCGCCCTACAACCTGGAGAGCTACAAGCGGACCGGCATCGAGCGCGACGAGTGGGAGTTGGGCCGGGAGCAGGCCCTGGTGGGCATTTTCAAGACACGCTTCCTCAAGCGCTTCGAATCGAGCGTCGAGGCGTTTCGCATCAGCGTGCGGCGGTCGCTGTCTTTTTTCAAGACCTTTGCCGCCCTGCTGGAAGAGGGCAAACTACTCAACAGCAGTGACTTTCGCGAGGCGATGCGCTATTTGGCGCAGGAGGAAGAAGACGAGGAGACCATCCCCGGCTCGCAGGCGGCACGGATGAGCGAAGATGAGGAGGCGCGCGCGCTGTTGGCCGCGCTGCCGGAGCTCGACCCGGCTCAATACGGCCTGGGCCACCTGCGCCAGGCGCTACAGCACGACGTCGAAGTGCTGGCCCGCATCTGGGACCGCATTGAGGGCATCACACCCGAACGCGACGCCAAGCTGCAAGAGCTCAAAGCCCGGCTACGTGGTGAACTGCGCGGCAAGAAGGTGCTGGTCTTTACCTACTACAAGGATACGGCCCGCTACCTCTATCGCGAACTGACCGGCGATAGCGGGTTCCTGGACGCTGTCGGGGAACCCCGGATCGCGCGCATGGATGGCGACGTGGCGCCCCAGGACCGGACCCCGCGCATCGCCCGCTTTGCGCCGATGGCCAACGATCGTCCCGACCTGGCCGGCAGCGACCAGGAGATCGACCTGTTGATCTCGACCGACGTGCTCAGCGAGGGCCAAAACTTGCAGGATTGCGGCTATCTGCTCAACTACGATCTACATTGGAACCCCACACGCATGGTCCAGCGGGCCGGCCGGATCGACCGCATCGGCTCCCCCTTTGACACGCTCTGGGTGTACAACGTCTTTCCCGAGGCCGGGCTGGAGGATCTGCTGCGGCTGGTGGAGAATCTACAACGCAAGATCGCGACCATCGACCACTTTGGTCTGCTGGATGCCAGCGTGTTGGGCGAGGTCGTCCATCCCCGCAATTTCAACACCTTGCAGCGCATTGCGGACGAGGATGAGAGCGTGTTCGACGAGCTCGAAGCGCAGACGGACCTGGTCAGCAGCGATTTCTTGCTGGCGACGCTGCGCGACGTGCTGGCCGAGGGCGAGATCAACCCGGCCGACCTGCCTGACGGCATTCACTCGGGCCGCGAGCGGGCGGGCTACCGGGGCCTCTTTTTCTACTTTACCGCGCCGGTCGGCGGGGATGGCCCCGACCAGCGGCGACATTTCTGGCGCTACTACGACCTTTCGAGTCGACGCATCCTCGACAACCGCTTCGAGATCGCCAACCTGATTCGCTGTGGCCCCAACGAGCCCCGCGTGCTCGGCCAGGCTGACGTCTTTGAGATCCAGGATCGGGTGATTGACGACATCCTGGGCAGCGTGCAGCACCAGCAGGCTGTCGAGGCAGCGCCCAAGATCGTAGATTCTGTGCAGCAGCTCGTGGCGACGGTGCTTCAGGGGCAGCGCAACAACCCGGCCCTTTCCTCCAAGGCGGTGAAAGACGCCCTCAAGGCGCTCCAGACACCGCTGCCCGGCGCCTACCTCAAGGATCTGCGAGAGGCGTCCGAAGCCTATCGGCGCGACGCCGACGTGGCAGCTTTGCTGGCGACAGTTCAGGGCCTGGAGGCGGCCTCGGAGGAACAAAGCCAGGACGAGAGGCTAGCTCAACAACTGACTCGGGAGGATCTTCACCTGGTGTGTTGGGAGTACGTCTGGTCATAAGCTGGCGGGCGCATGCAATAGGCACGTTCATGAGCGAACATGTGAGGCAATGGAGGCAAACAAATGCCGGAAGAGAACGACTCTCCCCACTGATCCATGGACAATATCCCCCTTATCTACCGCGAGGCGTCTTGGCCCGCATTGACCAGATGTTGGATGAACTGAGAGAGAAACTGCGGAAAAGGAGCTTGTGAGTGAAATGTCTCAAGATGTAAAGATCGAAAGCAACTGCCACAACTGCGGGCTGCGCGCCCGCGCCGAAAAGAAGCCCGGTTCACTCATCGCCCGGATCTGGCGCTGGCACACCGGCTGGTGCCCCGGCTGGAAAGCGTACGTCCGGGAGCTGGAGAGCAAGGGACTGGAGGCGCCCCAGGTCTGATCCCTTGCTGACGATGGCCTTCGTCGCCCCAAGCTGACAAAGGGCCATCGAACCGTAAGAATCAAGTAGGAAAACGAGAACTTGCCATCTGGGGACAGATGTGGTATAATCTAACGTGTTGAC
>CAYLZO010000358.1:0-3754 GCA_964387775.1 uncultured Anaerolineaceae bacterium | reverse complement strand
CCGTCACCGTCGGCGGCCGGGACCTGGGCCAGGCCAGCGACCGCGAGCTGGCCGCCTTTCGCAACCAACACGTGGGCTTTGTCTTTCAGACCTTTAACCTGCAACCGACCTACACCGCCCTGGAAAACGTCGCCCTGCCCCTGATCTTTGCCAGGGTGCCGCCCAAGGAGCGCCGGACGCGCGCCGAGGCAGCCCTGGCCACCGTGGGGCTCGGCGACCGGCTGCGCCACCGGCCGTCCCAGATGTCGGGCGGCGAGCGGCAGCGGGTGGCCATCGCCCGCGCCCTGGTGGTCGATCCCGACTACGTGCTGGCCGACGAGCCGACGGGCAATCTGGATACGGCCACGGGCCAGGAGATCGTCGGCCTGCTGGCCCGCCTCCATCGGGAGCGGGGCCTGACCGTGCTCTTGGTCACCCACGACCGGCAGATGGCCGACCTGGCCGAGCGCGAAATCCTGCTCCGCGACGGGAGGATCGTATCATGAGATTCGCAGACTATCTCCGCATGGCCCTGGGCAACCTCTGGAAGCGCAAACTGCGCACCACGCTGACCATCTTTGCCGTGGTCATCGGCGCGACGCTGGTGGCCCTGATGGTCAGCCTGGGCGTGGGCGTGCAAGAGTACGTCACCGGCCAGCTCACGGCCCTCACCGTGCCCGACGTCATCGGCGTCGAGCCCGAGAGCGGCCAGAACGTGGCCTCGGTCATGTTCGGCGCGACCGGCTTTGGCGCGCCGCAGGAGGTCCAGGAGGGCCAGCAGAACCCTTACGTCAACCTGCCCAAGTTCAGCGGCGAAGACGTGGCCCGCATCGAGGGCCTGGCGCACGTGGACACCGTGGCGCCCGTCGTCTTTGTCCTGCCCCGCTGGGTGCAATTGGCAGGCGACGAGGAAAAGTACCAGGCCCAGCTCATGGCCCCGCCCGACTTTGAGATCCGCCAGCGCCAACTGGCCGCCGGACGCGCCTTCGAGCCGGGCGAATCGGGCGTGGCCGTCGTCGCCTACGCCTTCCTGGAGGTCTGGGGCCTGGAGGGCGCCCAGGACGCCCTGGGCCAGACCATCACCGTCCGCGTGCCGCAAGGCTACCAGGTCAATCCCTTCAGCTCCCAGGAGCCCGAGGGCCGCGACTATTCCTTCGAGATCGTCGGCGTCTTTCAGGAGTCGATCCTCAGCACCGAGGTGGCCGTCCCGCTCCAGGACGGCATCGAGATGGCCCGCTACTTTAACGAGGACGAGGACGCCTACACCGAGGCGGACATGGGCTTTGCCCTGGCCGTCCACGTGGACGACCCGGACCAGCTCGACGCCGTGGCCGCCGCCATCGAGGACGCCGGCGACTACGAGGCCGAGACCCCCGAGGAATCGGCCGGCGCCCTGGCCGGCGGATTCCGCGTCATCCAGGCTGTGCTCAGCGTCTTTGGTCTCATTGCCCTGGCCGTCGCCTCGCTGGGCATCATCAACACCCTCATCATGGCCATCTATGAGCGGACGCGCGAGATCGGCGTCATGAAATCGGTCGGCGCCAGCAAGGGCACCATCCGCTGGCTCTTTACCGTCGAGGCGGGCAGCATCGGCTTCTGGGGTGGCCTCTTTGGCATAGTCGTGGCCTGGATCGCGGGCCAGATCATCAACCTCGTCGCCCACCTGACTTTCCTCCAGGACTACCGGGATTTCGACATCTCGGCCTTTCCCCTGTGGCTGGTCGTCGCCGTGGTGGCTCTCAGCACGGGGATCGCGCTGCTGGCCGGGCTGCTGCCGGCCAACCGCGCGGCCAACCTCGATCCCATCGAGGCCCTGCGTTACGAATAAG
This sequence comes from uncultured Anaerolineaceae bacterium, assembly GCA_964387775.1. Classification (GTDB taxonomy): domain Bacteria; phylum Chloroflexota; class Anaerolineae; order JAAYZQ01; family JAAYZQ01; genus CAYLZO01. Next base: position 1,946 of record CAYLZO010000358.1, on the reverse strand, counting down.
ACTTTTCCGAGGATCTATCGTAGAGGATACAGGACGATTTCTTGCGCTCCGGTATCAACCATCATCACACTTCAGGGAGGCACAAAGCATGGAGAGACAATTCTGCCCGGAATGTGGGCACGAGAACCCGGCCGAAGCCCGCTTCTGCATGGATTGCGGCCACGCGCTACAAGGGGAGGCCGTGCCCCAGAGGGCGAGACAACCCGCCGCAACCCATCATCCTCAAGACCAGGGCACCGACTGGACCAGCATCGCCGCTGCCATCCTGGCTTTCCTCAGCCTGCAACATCTGTCACGCAAGGCCCGGGGCGTCGTCATCGCCCTCGGCTTTTTCGTCTTGTTCTTCGGCTGTCCCATGGTCTGTGGTTTCGGCATGTACCTCGTCGATTCCATCCTACAGCTATTCCAATAAAGCCCATCACGGCTCACGCATCACGTATCACGCGTAGCGAACAAAAGGAGGCAGAAATGAGCGAACAAACGACCACCCTCACCCAGGACGAAAAGGTCCTGGCCGCACTGGCCCACGGCAGCATCCTGCTTGGGCTTCTGACCAACGGCGTCGGCGGCGTCGTCGCCGCCCTGGTCCTGTGGCTGACGCAGAAGGACAAGTCAGCCTACGCCGCGTTCCAGGCGCTCCAGGCCCTGGTCTACCAGGTCGCCACCTTCCTGGTAACGATGCTGGCCTGGTGCTGCTGGATCGCCCTCTTTCTGGCGCTGCTCATGCCGCCGATCATGGCCAACCCCAAAGCCTACGAGAATGCTCCGCCGCCGGGGATGTGGGCCGGTCTGCTCTTGATGGCCGTGCCCTTTGCCATCTGGGGCGTGACCATCCTCTATGGCCTGTGGGGCGCCGTGCGCTGCCTGAGCGGCCACGACTTTCGGTACGTCATCATCGGCAAGTGGCTGGAGAATCAGCGCTGAACTCGCGCCAGACCCTGGGTTTTTGAATCCCTTACCCGACACAGGAGCCGAGGGCACGCCGTACCGGCACGGTGTTCCTGCAGAATCGCTGAGCCGCTGAATTCGCTGATGACGCTGAGCCCCTTCAGTGGATTCAGTGTTTTTCAGCGAATCAGTGCTCCAAAAGGAGACCAACATGAACGATAGAATCCCCAACCAAGACGAGCGGGTCATGGCCGCTCTGGCCCACGGCAGCGCCATCCTGCCCGGCATGGGCGTCGTCGCCGCCGTGATCATCTGGGTTACGCAGAAGGACACCTCGCGCTACGTCGGCTTCCAGGCGCTCCAGGCCCTGGTCTACCAGATGGCCGGCGTGCTGGTCCAGATCGTGGCCTGGTGCTGCTGGACAGCCCTCTACTTTCTCTCCTTCATCCCCCTCATCGCCGCCGCCGAAGCCTCCGCCGAGCCGCCGGCCATCTTTTGGATCTCGCTGGCATTGATGGTCGTGCCGCTGGTCCTCATGGGCCTCTGGATCGTCGGCGGGCTGTGGGGCGCGGTGCGCGCCTTACAGGGCCGCGAGTTCCGCTACCTGGTCATCGGTTCCCAACTGGAGCGATGGCTCGCGTCGAGCTAGACGTGCACAACTGAGAAGAATCTGCTATAATGGGGCCGCATTCCAAAAAGAGGAGGCGGCCCCTGTGGCATCTGAAAGAAAACACCTGATCCTCGTCACCTGCGACGACGGGATCGACTCGCCCGGCCTGCGCGCCGCCGTCGGCGCCGTGCTGGACCTGGGCCAGGTCATCGTCTCGGCCTCGTGCGAGCAGCAGACGGGCGCCGGCCGAAGCCTGCCGACTTTTAACGACGGCGCCATCCACGAGGTCGGATACGAGGTGGCGGGCAGGAAAATCCCGGCCTATGCCATCCACGGCTCGCCGGCCCAGGCCGTGCTCTACGCCCTGGTCGAGTTGGTATCCCGCAAGCCCGACCTCTGCGTGTCGGGCATCAACTTTGGCGCCAACGTCGGCTCGGGCGTAACCGCC
>CAYLZO010000357.1:0-3765 GCA_964387775.1 uncultured Anaerolineaceae bacterium | reverse complement strand
GACCAGCCGCAGGCCGACAGTGTACTCCTCGGCGGGCGGCGCGGAGAGCCGCCAGGTCAGGTCGGCGGCCACCACGCCCCAGCCCGCCTCCAGCGGGCCGCGGCTCAGGGCGGCGCCCTCCAGGGCCAGCCACTCGCCAAAACGGGCGGTGACGTCCTGGCCCGCCGGCTCGCCGGCGGCAAAGAGGCTGAGCACCGTGTTGTCGCCGTACCACTCGCTCAGCGCCGGGTAGGCGTTTTCGACCAGGTAGGCGTCGATCTGCGCTTCGAGGACGCGGCCCATGGCCCGGTGGTCGGCCAGCCAGAGGCGGCCGTGCTCGGCCAACAGGGCGTCGAGATCGGCCGCCATCCGCGCCGGGTCGTCGGCCCAGAGCTGGCGCTCGCGGGGGATCACCTCACGGGGCGTCAAAAAGAGCGTGGGGCGCTGCTCCTCGCCGGACAGGTAGGCGCGAAAATAGCCCACCTGCCAGGGGTGGACGCAGACGACGGCGTCGCCGGGCAACGCCAGGGCGCGCAGCCGGGCGGCGACGGGGCGGTAGTCGTCGGCGGCGTAGCGGGGCGTGGCGTAAAAAACGCCCAAGGACCAGATGCCAAGGACCAAAAATGCGCCCAACGACAGCAAGGCCAGGGGGCGGCGCCGGCGCCAGAGGGCCAACAGGCCGCCGGCGACGAGGAGCAGGTAGGCCGGCAGGGCCAGCAGCAACAGCCGCTCCAGGCGGGGTGGGTTGAAGGGCAAGACGAGGTTGACCACGAATCCACAAATTAGGGTGACTGCGAGAATGACCAATGACCAGTGACCAATCTCCAATATCCAATATCTCGCAACCACGCGGCGCCAGACGAGGAGCAGAAGAAGAACCGCAAGGGGCAGCAGCCCCACCCACCAGGGAGCGGCGTGCCCCCAGGTGAAAGCGGCCAGGTGGCGGCCCAAGTAGGGGAAGAGACCCAGCGAGGGGTCCGCCTCGACGCCGACTTTGAAGCGGACGTAGGTCAGCAGCTTGTCGGCCGCGTACCAGAGCCAGGGCAGGTAGAGCAGGGCGACGGCGAGCTGGGCGCTGAGCCAGGGCCACAAACTCCCTCTCCCCACGGGGGAGACACCGTGCCGGTACGGCGGGGCTGGGGTGAGGGGGAGACGGCGCAGCAGCACGACCAGGTTCAGCGCCAGGAGCAAAAAGGCGGCGTAGTACTGGGTGTAGAGCGCCGCCGTCGCTGCCAGCACGTAGCCAATCCCCAATATCCAATCCCCGGTATCCTCGGTCCAACGCAGCGCAAAATAAAGGGCCGCCAACCCCAGCAGCGTCACCAATCCATACATCCGCACTTCTTGGGAGTAGTAGACGTGAAAGGGTGAGACGGCCAGGAGAAAGGCGGCCAGCAGCCCGCCCCGCTGGCCCAGCAGCCGCCGGCCGACGAGGTAGAGCAGGGGCACCGCGGCTGTGCCGGCGAGCACCGACAGCAGCCGCACCGAGACGGGGCCGGGGCCAAAGAGCCGGGTCCAGAGGTGGAGCAGCAGGTAGTACAAGGGGGGATGAATGTCCACCGCGGTCAGCTCCAACATGCGGCCGACGCCGGTGGTGGCGAAATAGAGGCTCCAGCCCTCGTCCCACCACAGCGGCTGGAAGGTGAGGCGGGTCAGCCTCAGGGCCAGGGCCAGCAGAATGACCCCGGCCAGGAGCAGACGGTGACGACCGCTCCCCTCTTTCGTCCCGACCAACCTCGTCAGCAATGCCATGGTGCAAGTATACCATAGCTCCAAGTGACTGAAAAACCTCTTGCCTCCAAGGACAATTTCGGGTATAATGGCGTTGTTGGAGGTTTCATCCACTTTTAGACGCGAATTAGGAGGTTGGCCATGCCTGACGTCTATCCCCCATACATTTTCGGAATGCACGACCGGGGCGGCGAACACCTGATGCTGAACAAGAACAAGCCGGGCTGGGTGTTGGTCACCGAAGAACTGGGCGCCGACCCCAACAACCACAGCGGCAGCAACTACACGGACCTTGCCAATCAGGGCTTGGGCGTCATCGTCCGGCTGAACAACGGCTACGCGCCGGCCGGCACCATCCCCCACTCCAGCCAGTACGACAACTTTGCCCGGCGCTGCGGCAACTTTGTGGAGGCCAGCCCCGGCTGCCACATCTGGCTCATCGGCAACGAGATGAACCTGGCCTGGGAGCGGCCCGGCGGCCCCAACGGGCAGGTCATCACGCCCCAATTGTACGCCAGTTGCTTTCGAAAATGCCGTAACGAGATCCGCAACCGTGCGGGTCACGCCGGCGACCAGGTCATCCCCGGGGCCGTCGCGCCCTGGAACGTGCAAACCAAGTACCCCGACAATCCCGACGGCGACTGGGTCCAATATTTCGCCGACCTCCTGGACCTGTTGGGCGACGCGGTGGACGGCATCAACCTCCACACCTACACCCACGGCCAGGACCCGAATTTTGTATTCAGCAACGCCACCATGCAGCCGCCCTTCCAGAACTATCACTGGCACTTTCGGGCCTACCGCGATTTCATGAACGCCGTCCCTGAATCGCTGCGCGACCGCCCAGTGTACATCACCGAGACCGACGAGGACGATCCGTGGAAGAACGAGAACGCCGGCTGGGTGCGCAACGCCTACCAGGAGATCCACAACTGGAATCAGAACACCGACAACCAGCCGATCCAGGCCCTTATTCTTTACCGCTGGATCATCGGCAATCCGAACGATCTGCAGCAGGTCGGCTGGGCCATCGAGAACAAGCCCGGCGTGCAGAAAGATTTTCGCCAGGCGATGAACAACGAATATCGCGTGGTCCTGCCCCGGGGCAAGCCCCAATATCGGGTGGCCTGGCTGGAGGTGGGGGCGCCGGGCCGGATGGACCGGAACGCCGAGGTGAGCTTTCTCGTGAGGCTGCGCAACGACGGCCGGGCGACGTGGGCAACGACGGGCACCCAGGCCGTCAAGCTGGGCTACCGCTGGATCGAGGCCGATGGCTCGGCCACGGAGGGCGAGCGGGCCGACCTGCCCGTGGCGGTGCCCCCCGGCCAGAGCGTCACCCTGCCCGAGTTTGCGGTCCAGGCCCCCGACAAGCCGGGGTTCTACACCCTGGAGCTGGACCTGGTGGAAGGAGCGTCGGGCTGGTTCGAGGAGAAGGGCTCGCCGGCCTGGCAAAAGGCCGATGTGCGCATCGGCGACCGCTACCGGGTCAACTGGCTCCAGGTGGCGGCGCCGTCGAGCGGCATGGCCGGCGAGACGGTAACTTTTTCCGTCCGGCTGCGCAACGAAGGCGCCAAGACCTGGGTGCCCGGCGGCGAGCATCCCGTCAACCTGACCTACAAGTGGCTCGACCAGGACCGCAACCAGGTCGCCGCCGACGGGCTGCGGACCTCCATCGGCCAAGAAGTCGAGCCCTGGGAAGAGATCCGGCTGGAGGCCCGCGTCCAGTTTCCGGCCGAAGCGGGCCAGTACATCCTGATGATGGACCTGGTCGAAGAGATGGTCACCTGGTTCCACTGGCAGGATTCCCCGCCCCACGAGGCGCAGGTCGCGGTGGCGCCGGCCGTGCCCGATTACGCGGCCGAGTGGCTGGAATACAGCGGCCCACAGCGCCTGCACGTGGCCGAGACGGGCCTGGCCCTGCTCCGGGTCAAGAACGTCGGCACGCAGCCCTGGCCCCAGGCGGGCAACCGGGCCGTCGAACTCGGCTATCGCTGGCTCGACGGCCAGGGCAACGTCCTGCCCCTGACCGGCATCCGGACCTGGCCCCTGACCAAG
>CAYLZO010000356.1:0-3767 GCA_964387775.1 uncultured Anaerolineaceae bacterium | reverse complement strand
ATACTTCCACACCAGATCTTCTGGATAGAGGCCTGGATCGTTGACATAGACATAATCCTCATTGAGGAGGGGCCGGATCACGACGGCGTGCTCCCGATCGATGACGGGCACCCGGTCGCCCCGCTCCGTGAACCAGGCCCAGGTTAGCGCCTCGGTCTCGCCCGCGTAGGGCACGATGGAAATGACCGGGTTTCCCCGCTCCAGGTGTTCGTACACGTCCTCCAGCGAGTCGAGCAGATAGGCCGGCAGGTTCAGCCGCGTCGCCACCTCGGCGATGACCGGCGGATAGACGCCATAGCCCCACTCCCAGACCAGGTCCGTCCCGGGCGGATACTGTTCGAGGGCGTCGTGCCAGATCTGCTTGCCGTCGATGCTGCCCACGAACGCCCGGTTCGGATCGCCCCAGATCATGCGCCCGTCCGGTGCGAGCCGGGGCGGCGCCTCGTGCACCGGCAGCATCTCGATGAGCTGCTCCTCCGACACGTTGCGCCCAAAGTAGTCGGCCGCCATGTGCAGGGCCGCCATCTCGCAGCTCAGCGTATGCCGCTGGCGGTAGTGAGGCACCCAGCGATGCCGGGGCTTGCCATCCAAGACCGGGTTGCGCTCGACCAGGCGAGCCAGAGGCAACCCGCCCAGGGCCGCGAGGAAATCTCGCCGGCTGTAAGGCAGGTTCATCCCAGACAGCTTCCGCATGCGTCTCAACTGGGCCTCTTTTTGGCCAGCACCACGGCGCCGATGATGGCCACCAGCAGCACCACTGAAGCCAGCTCGAACGGGATCGTAAAGTCGGTCAGCAGCGCCGCGCCCACGTCGCGCACGTTGTCTCTGGCGGTCAGGGCCGGAAAGGGCTCGACCCTGGTGGCAAATACCGCCCAGGCGACGCCCGCCAACAGCAGCACTCCCAGCAAGCTCCCGGCGATCCACTGGTAGCGACGGGGGCTGCGCCCTGAGCCACTCGAAGGGTCCGGCGTCTCCTCGGCGCGCTCCATGCCCAGGAGCATGACTACGAACAGGAACAGCACGACGATGGCCCCGGCGTAGACGATGACCTGCACCACCGCCACGAACTGGGCGTTGAGCAGCAGATAGAGCCCCGCCAGGCAGCAAAAGTTGACCAGCAAAAACAGGACGCTGCGCACGGCGCTGCGTTGGGCCACGACGCCCACGCCCGCCGCCACGGCGACCACCGCTAGAATGAAGAATAATAACATTTCCACGTGAGACTCAGCCTCTCAAGCATCCCAATATCTAATATCGGATATTGGATATTAGATATTGGGGGATGCACTTTGGTCGTCCAGCACGACCACGTGCGGCTGCGCTGGCTCCAGCAGTCGGTCCTGGGTGTAGATCAGGCGCTCGCGGTTGTAGTCGGCCAGGGCAAACTCGCGGCGGAGGACGATGGCGCCGGTGGGGCAGGCTTCCTCGCAGTAGCCGCAGAACATGCAGCGCAGCATGTTGATCTCATAGACCTCGGCGTATCGCTCCCCCGGCGAGCGCTGCACGTCGTCGATATTCTCCCCCGCCTGGACGTAAATACACTGCGTCGGGCAGTAGGCGGCGCAGAGCGAGCAGCCGATGCAGCGCTCCAGGCCCTTGTACGGCCCCTCCTCGTAGCGGCGCAGCTCGTGCCGCCCCCGAAAGCGCGGATAGAGCTTGACCGGTTCCTCGGGATACTGGACCGTCACCGGCCTGGTGAAAAAGTACTTTAGCGTCAAGCCCATTGCCCGCAGGATGTGCCAAAAGCCGACGATTGAGTCTCGTATCATATCTTTCCAACCGATTTCAATACCCAATATCTGGTATTAGATATTGGGTATGTATGCTCACACCAGTGCCACCACTACTGCTGTGACAGCCAAATTTACCAATGCCAGCGGCACCATGAATTTCCAGCAGAATTTCATAAACTTGTCGTAGCGGACGCGGGGCGTAGCCGTCCTGATCCAGACGAAGAGAAAGAGGACAAAGACGACCTTGACCAAAAAGAGGCCCACGCCCGCCAGCGGATGGAGGTCGGACACGAGGGCCGGCCACTTCCAGCCACCCAGGAACACGGTCGCCACGATAGCGCTGTTGACGACCATGGCCGTGTACTCGGCGATGAAATAGAGGGCGAACTTGATGCCGCCGTACTCGGTCATAAAGCCGCTGACCAGCTCGTTCTCGGTCTCGGGCAGGTCGAACGGCGAGCGGTTGCTCTCGGCGATGATGGCGATGAGAAAGAGCAGAAAGCCCAGTGGCTGTAAGGCGATCAGGGGCCAGGCGCCCTGGAATTTGACGATTTCGTTCAGGTTCAGGCTGCCGACGACGAGCACCACGGCCAGCAGGCTGAGGCCCAGGGGCAGCTCGTAGCTGATCATCTGCGCCGCTGCCCGCAATGCGCCCAGCAGCGAGTACTTGTTGTTCGACGACCAGCCGCCCAGCACGATGCCATAGCTGCCCAGCCCCGCCACGGCCATCAGGAAGAGCAAGCCCACGCTCACGTCGCCGATCCAGAGCCCAACCTGGCGGCCAAAGAGGCTGACCTCCGGCCCGAAGGGGATGACGGCGAAGGTGATGAGCACCGCCGCGAACGAGATGCCGGGCGCCATGACGTAAATCACCTTGTCCACGTGGTTGGGCACGATCTCTTCTTTGAAAATCGCCTTGACCGCATCGGCCAGGGGCTGGAGGATGCCGAAGGGCCCGGCCCGATTCGGCCCATAGCGGACTTGGAAGCGGGCGCAGATCTTGCGCTCGCCCCAAGTCATGTACGCCCCCCCGGCCAGCAAGGCCAGGACGACGACGATGGCTTTGATGAGGGGGATCCAGAGGTTGGCTACCCAGTCCATGGGCAACTCCGTCCGGGCCGGGAATCGGGGATCGGGGAATCAGGGAATCGGGAAACCGGGTGGTTGGTGGTCATTTTGCGATCCTCACGTGGGGCGGTGTTTGGCGGTCGGCGAAAAGGAGGCTCAGGGGTGTGGGGCTGAGGTTGTGGGGGACAAAGGCGACGCCGGGCACGACCTCGTCGCCGACCTTGAGCACGAGTTCCAGTTGGCCGTGGGCCGATTCGACCGTCACCGAGTCGCCATCTTTGACGCCCAGCGCCGCCGCGTCGGCGGGGTGGAGCATCACGTAGGCTTTGGGCACGACGGCCTGGATGGTCTCCGAGCGGGAGAGGAGCGTGCCCCGGTCGTAGAAGAGGTGGCCGGTGGCTAGAACTAGTGGGTAGTGGGTAGTGGGTAGTGGGTAGTCGGATTCGACGTGGACGAAGGTGCGGCGGGGGGTGGTTTCTCGGGGCGGGGGCTGCCAGCCCTGATCGCCCAGGGCCGCGTAGCTGAGGCCGCGATGGCCGGGCAGCACGCGCGCGATCTCGTCCAGGACGTCGGCCGGCCGGTAAAAGGCCCACGATTTCCGACGCTTGGCGTCGACCATCCGCCGGGCCAACTCGGTGATGATCCAGGTGTCAGGGCGGGCCAAGCCGGGCGGGCGCAGCGCCGGGCGCAGGGCCTGCCAGCGGCCGGTCAGGTTGACAAAGCTGCCCTCGCTCTCGGCCGGGCCGGCGGCAGGCAGCACCACGTGAGCTCGCTCGGCGGTGTCGGTCAAAAAGAGGTCCTGGACGACGAGGAAGGGCAGGCGGTCGAGGGCGGCGGCGGCGTCCGGATAGTCGCGGGCCGGGTCGGCGCCCACGATCCACAGCGCCTGCAGGCGGCCCTCGGCGGCGGCGGCCAGCGTCCCGTCGAAATCAAGGCCGTCCACCGGCGAGAGGGCGGCGCCCCAAA
>CAYLZO010000355.1:0-3776 GCA_964387775.1 uncultured Anaerolineaceae bacterium | reverse complement strand
CAGGGCGCCCACGTCCGCCGCCGAAAGGTCGGCGATCCGCCGCAGCGGGGCGAGGGTCAGGGCCTCGTCGAGCACGACCAGGCCGTCGGCCCGCCCCACCGAGATCTGGGGCGTGCCTTTGTACTGGTCCACCGCCCCGCTGACCTGCACCGACTGGCCGACGCTCAGGAGCGGCAGCTCGCCGCCCAGGAGCGTCGCCGTGGCCGGCAGCGTGGCGTCGATCTCGCCGCTGGCGTCCCGCAGGGTCAGGATGTGCAGCCCCTCGTACGGCGTGCGATCGTCGCGGATCACGCCTCGGACCGTCACCGCCTGGTAGAGGGGTGCGGCGTGCACCTCGGCCACGGTCATCGCCAGGGGCTCGGCGGGGCGGATCTCGGTGTGCTGGGGTACGTTGACGATAAGATACTGAAAGTCCTCCCGGACGCGCAAGGTGCCCTCCACGGCCATCGTGTCGCCCATGGCCGGCACCCGCCCCTCGGCCAGCAGCCAGTCGGCCTCGGCCCGGTAGGCGGTGACCAGGATCTCGCCGGTCCCGTCCCAGAGCCAGAACTTGAGGCTCTCGGCCTCGGGGTCGTAGGCCGGCTGGCGCACGACGAGCCCCTCGACGCGGACGTAGGCCCAATTCATGGTGCCCACCAGCTCCCCGATCTCGACCGCCGGCACCTGGCTGCGCGTGGCGGCAAAGAGGAGCACGGCCAGCCCGGCGAGGGCCAGCACCAGGCTGCCGTACTTGAAGGCGCGGATCGTCATCCGCTGGCCGACGTCGGCGCCGCAATAGGGGCACCGTTCGTGGGGGCCGACAAAGCGGCCGCAACTGGGGCACGCGCCCGGCTCAGTCGATGTCAGGGAGGGAGCTTGCTTCGATGCCATTTCGAGCCTCTCAGATTAGAAAATCATGCGGCTTGTCCAGCCAATTCATAGACCATTTGCATTGGTTGTGTTACGCGACGCGAGGCATCCAACACTTCAAAGGAGACTATGTTTCCGACCGCATCGTAGTCAAGGATGACACCAGGTTTTTCTTCGTCGCTTTCCACCACAGCCGTTTCCTTGAGAATAACAGTGAGTGTGTCCGTATGAATATCATAGATGACACGCATTTCCTACCTCCAGTACTTGTCCACCTTGCTGGTGCGATAGGCTGTGACCCCCTCGGGCGGTGTGCGGTCCACATCTACAAACACACGCAGCAGGTAGACCTTTGGCGGCTTGCCAAAGGTTTGCCGAGATTGGTACACGCAACGTCCAGAACGAACTTTTTCACTTTGTTCTGATTTTGCCAGGACTTCCCTCACTTCGTTTTCAGAGATGCCCCGTTGTTGCATCTCTAACAGAGCGTGATCGGTAAGCACCGCATTCCGCACATCGCCACAGATCATCGAATCACTCCTGGCTACAGGTACACGATCCGGCCCGTGATGCTCCGCCGGCCCACGTCCAGGATGCCGACGCTGGGCCGCCGGCCCGGCCCGGCCAGCGCCGAGCCAGGGTTGAAAAAGAGGACGCCCTCGTGCATCTTGACGTAGGGGTGGTGCGTGTGGCCAAAGACGATAGCCTGGACCTCCTCGTCCGCGAACTGTTCGAGGAGGAAGCGGGGCAGGGCCTCGGGATCGGGCCGGCTGCCGAGCAGGTGGCGCAGGCGGCCCAGCACGCCCCGCTGCTCGGGCTCGAACTGGTGGCCGTGGATCAGGCCGATGCGCCGCTCCCCAAAACGCACGACCTGGGTTTCCTCCAGGTAGTGGCGCACGTCGTCGCTGTCACACTCGCCCCACACGGCAAAGGTCAGCGTGTAGCTTTCCTGGAACTCTGCCAGCATGTAGAGCTCGCAGACGTCGCCGGCGTGGAGGATGATGTCCAATCCCTTGAATACCTCGGCGATGCGGCTGGGCAGCACCGGGCTCTCGGCCGGCACGTGGGTATCGCTGATCACGCCAATCTTCACAGTTCGCTTCTCCTCCTTGTGTTTGCCAGGTGCACGATCCCATCGTGGATCGGATAGGTCTGCTCACAGGCTTGGCAACGCAGGCTGCCCGCCGCCCGCTGCAAGCCTCCCTCGCAGGCCGGACAGCGGAGCAAATCGGCCAGCGCCGCGTCGCCGTTTCCCGGCGGCCCGGCGGCCCCTGCTCTGCGCGCCGAAGCCAGGTCATAGTTCACCTGCCAGGCCCGGACCTGCACGTCGGCCAACGGCAACGCCTCCAGCATCCGCTTGAACTCGGGCCGAGGAAAGGCCCGGCCGGGCATGAGCCGGGCCTCGCGGCCCACGCGATTGGTCAGGATCAGCACGCCGCCGGGGGCCAGCACCCGGACCATCTCGGCCAATACCTCGTGAGGCCGGGGCATAAACTCCAGCGACTCCAGGCAGGTGACGGCGTCAAAGGTCCCCGCCTCGAAGGGCAGGTGGGCGGCGTCTTGCCAGATCAGGCCCACGGCCTGGCCGTAGGGCCGCAGCTTGGCCCGCGCCTGGCGCAGCATCCCCCGCGACAGGTCCAGGCCGACGAGGTAGCCGCCGCTCGCGGCAAAGCGCTCGCGCAGCAGCGCCACCGGGAGCCGGCCGGTGCCCGTGGCCACGTCGAGGACCCGAGGGCGCTCCAGGCCCGTGAGGGTCCGCATCAGCGGCCGGGCGAGGAACCACCGCTCGTCGCTCGGGTTGAACTGCTTGATGGCGTCGTAGCGGCGGGCCACCCAGTCGTAGGTCTTGGCCACCACCCCCGAGCCCAGGTAGGTCCCCTCGGCGATGACCAACTGCCAGTAGAGCAGCGCCGCGACGGCCAGGACAGCGGCGGCGATCAGGACAGCCCCCAGCCAGGTCACGGCAGCGCCACCGCCGCCGCCAGCATGGCGGCCATCAGCCAGGGCCACGTCCGCCGGGCAATACGCGCCGGATCGGTGCCGAGGCGGAGGGCGGGCTGCTGGGCCACCTGGGCCAGGAGCAGGAGCCCGATGGCTCCTGCTGCCAGTGGCTCCTCGAGGGCGACCAGCAGGGCGGCAACTGCCCCCTGCCCGGCGTTCAGCAGCCACAGGCCCCGCCTCTGCCCGGCCTCGAGCCGGAAGCTGCCTAATGCGGCCGCCGCAAAACCCAGGGCCAGGGCCAGCGACGCGGCGCGCATCTCGGCAAAGGCCAGGTGCCCGGCCAGCCAGCCCAGCCCCGCCTGCAGTAGGGCCTGGCCGGCCAGCAGGTCCTTCCGCCGCCAGGCCCGGGCCAGGCCCAGGCCGACCAGCGCCGTCAACGCCGCGTAGAGCAGCCGCAGCCGGTCCGGCAGGAGGAGGGCCAGGACGACGGCCAGCAGCGCAGCCGCGACGCCGCCCAGCAGGGCCGATCCCGCCTCCGGCCAGAAAAAGGCCCGCCACCAACCGGCCAGCCGGTTGAGGCCCCGGACGATCCGGCCGGCGGGCGAACCGGGCTGGGTGTAGGGCAAACCGCGCCACGAGGCCGGCGGCGCCGCAGGCCAGTCCTCGGCCAGGGACCGGAACCAAGAGCCGCTCGTGGCCAGGTCCCACAGCCCGCCCCAGGCCACCTCGGCCAGCAGCAGGGCCAGCGCCAGTGTCAGCAGCGCCTCGGGCGCCTCCGCCACTTGGTCGGAGGCCAGGGCGCCGCACAGCACGGCCCAGATTGTCAGGAGCCCCCAGAAGGGGCGGGCCAGGCGGCCCCGCAGGCCGAGCAGATTGCCGGGAACGAGGCGCCTCAGGGCTACCGGTCTATGTTTTTCAAGGCGATCTTGTGCGTCCACGGGGGCCATTATACCACAATTCCGGAGGCTTGTCGCAATTGACAACAG
>CAYLZO010000354.1:0-3788 GCA_964387775.1 uncultured Anaerolineaceae bacterium | reverse complement strand
ATGCTTTCGTCCAGCGGCGCGGGCGTTCCTGGCCGCGTGCGGGTTTTGTGGGCCTGTTGGCTCTGGCTGCCATCGTCGTCGACCTCCTCCCCTTCCAGGTGCCCATCCCGACCTTGCCCGTCTTGTACGTCACCCCCGGCAACACCGAATTGGCCGCCGCGCTTCTGGCCCTGGCTTGGTTCTTCACTTCGGCCGCTGCTTTGTGGGTTGGGGTGCGGGCCATCCGCCAAACCGCCGGATCGAAGCATCGGAACCGGGTGCGGTATCTAGTGGCGTCTCTGCTGGCCTTTGCCGTGGGCGATCTCTTGGTGCTTGCCGGGGGCATTCCCAACCTCCACGTCGGATTGGCAGTCCGGCTCTTTGGTTTCTGCATTGTCACGTTCGCGCTGTTGCGTTACCACCTCCCTGACCTGCGCCAGCTATCGCTTACTACCCTCTGTTTCGTTCTCTTGAGCGCATTGACGGCCCTGCTCTACGCTGGGATTCTGGCCGGTGTGGCGTCGCTCACCGGAGTGAGCGTTGACTATCAGTCCTTTTGGGTCCTGGTGCCGGCGGCGGGCCTGGGCCTGCTGCTGGCGGCCGGCCTCGACGTACTCCTCCGCCCCCGGCTCAAGGCCTGGCTCGACCGGACGATCCTCGGCCGGAATTACGACGTGCAGGCCGCGCTGCGGGATTATAGCCAGCGGATCAACCTGATCCTCGACGTGGAGCGGGTGGCCGACACCACCCTCGACTGGCTGCGAGCGACGTTTGGTGCGGAGCATCTGGCCTTCCTTCTGCTGACGCCTCGGGGCGAGGAGGGGGTGGAGTTGCGCGTCCTGCAAGCTGACATCCAACCTCTGCCCGAGCCGATACGCTTCCACGCCGATAGCCGCTTTCTGCTTCACTTTCAGAACCTCCGCCGGCCCCTGAGCCAATACGACCTCGACATGTTGACCTGGTTCCAGGCCATGCCCCCCATTGAGCGGGCCTGGCTCAAAGAGCTGAGCCTCGATTTATACATCCCCATCCTGGTTGGCGATGAGCTGGTCGCGTTGCTGGGGCTCGGGCCGAAAGCCGGGCGGCAGAGCTACTCGGAGTCGGATCTGGAAACGCTCACCACGCTGGCCGGGCTGACGGGCACCGCGCTGGAAAATGCCCGCCTGGTGGGCGATCTACGCACCATGCAGGACGACCTGCACCGCATCGGCTCCGAGTTGGTTGAGACCAACCAGCAACTGAAACGCCTGGATCAGATCAAGACCGACTTTATCACCATTGCTTCCCACGAACTGCGCACGCCCCTGACCCAGATCTATGGCTATTCCGACATCCTGACCCGGATGGAGGACGACGATCTGGGCAATTCTCAGGTGGTCCACCAGTTCCTGGAGGGGATTACCCGGGGGGCATCCCGGTTAAAGCGCGTCGTCGATGCGATGGTGGACATGTCTCTCATCGAGAGCGGGTCCCTCCGGCTCCAGCCGGTGGTGTTGCCGCTGAGCGTGGTCGTGCAGAACGCCGTCGAGACCGTGCGCGGGGCGGCCGAACACCGCGGACTGACCGTGACCGTCGAGGATCTGTCGCAATTGCCCTACGTCCACGCCGATAGCAGCCGGCTGGAGCAGGTGATCGTGGGCGTTCTGAGCAACGCCGTCAAGTTTACCCCGGACGGCGGGCAGGTTCGTGTCTCAGGCCACCTCGATTCCGCTTCGGCTCGGGACGCCCACGTCGAGCTCCGGGTAGCCGACACCGGCATTGGTATCGATCGGGATGAGCGGGACTTGATCTTTGAAAAGTTCCACCGCAGCGAGGACCTGTTGCGGCATAGCACCGACGACGTCCACTTCAAGGGCGCGGGGCCGGGCCTGGGACTGGCCATCGCCAAGGGCATCGTGGAGGCCCACGGCGGGCGGATTTGGGTCGAGAGTCCCGGCCGTGACGAGGAGCGCTGTCCGGGCAGCACGTTCCACATCCGCCTGCCCGTGAATGTGGAAGAGGAGCTGCTGTCTTGACTCAACCGTCGCCCGAATGCGCCCGAAAGGCCGTCTGATGGCTGTCACCTACGTCGATCTGTCGCCTTGTCCCGGTGCCGTGCTGGATGACCTGGACACGGCCCGCATCGAGGCCTATCGGGAGGCGTTGGATCGGCGCCGGCCCGGCTCGCCCTTGATCCACGAGCCGACCGAGGCACTGCTGCTCCAGACGGGCGCCGTGGTCCCAGGAGGTGGGGCATTGCAGCCCACGCTGACTGGCATGCTCTTTTTCGGCCACGATCCCCAGCGCTTCTATCCCTCGTTTACCATCACCTTTCTCCACTTTCCCGGCACGTCCGCCGCTCGGGAGGCACCTGAAGGGCCGCTCTATCTCGACAATCGCGAGTTCCGGGGCACCGTCCCGGCCATGATCGATTCGGCGCGGGCGACTATCTATGAGAAACAGAGCAAACAGGGGATGCTGGATGGCTTTGTCCGGCAGGACGTGCTCGAATATCCGGAGCTGGCCTATCGTGAGGCCGTCGTCAACGCCGTGGCCCATCGAGACTACGAGTTGACGGGGAGCTTTGTCCAGATACGCCTCTTCGCCGACCGCCTGGAGGTCCAGAGCCCCGGCGGATTAGGCGGCCACCTGACCGTAGACAACATCGCCTACGAGCAATACACGCGCAACCCGCACGTCATGCGACTCCTCGAAGATTTCGGCTACGTGGAGCGGCGGGGTCTGGGCGTGGACCAGATGATCCGGGTGATGACCGACGCCGGCCGCGAGCCGCCCGTCTTTGAGAACCGGGGCTCTTCCTTCTGGGTGACGCTCAAAGGCGAGCCGCCGGCCCGGCCCCTGCCAGACCTGGCCCGGCTGGGCCTCAACGACCGCCAGATCCGGGCCGTCGGCTACCTGCGCAGGCACGGGCGGCTGACCAACCGCGAGTACCAGGACGAATTCGGCGTCTCGGAGCGCACGGCGCTCTACGACTTGAAAGGGCTGGTAGAGGCTGGCCTGGCTCTGCCCGTGAGCAGCGGCCGGGGGCGCTACTACATCTTGCGCGACTGAAAGCCATAGCTGCACCCAAAAGGTCCCTGGGCGAAACAGCCTCAGGGACCTTTGTCATTAGAACATGCGTTCTGTATTTCTGGCGATTTGCGGGTTTCATTGCGGGTTTTTGCGGGTTTTTTGCGGGATTCGTCTCCGCCGTTTGTTCTCTCTGTGCTCGCTAGCTCGTGGTCTGGTCCACCACTACCGTGCAGAACTTGCAGCGATGGGCCTCGACGGGGATCTCGGACAGGCACTCGGGGCACTCTTTTGTCGTCGGCTCGGCAGGTGCTTCCTCTTCCTTTTGCCTCTCTTCCAGCCGGTTTACGCCCCGGACGATGAGAAACACGACAAAGGCGACGATCACGAACGTGAGCAGCGTATTGATGAACAGGCCGTAGTTGATCGTCGCTGCGCCAGCTTCCTGGGCCGCTGCCAGGCTCTCGTACTCGCCCGGTCCCAGGTTAACGTACAGGTTCGTGAAATCGACCCGGCCCAGCAGCAGGCCGATGGGTGGCATGATCACGTTGTCTACCAATGATTTGACGATGGCCCCGAACGCCGTGCCGATGATGATGCCCACGGCCATGTCGATGACGTTGCCGCGCATGATGAACTTTTTGAATTCTTCCCACATGATGGGCTCCTCCCTGTGTGTTGATGATAACGGATTATAGCATCAGTTCTTTCCAGACACAAACTGCCAATCGTTCCTTTGGCTCAACTACGCCAAAACACGTAGGCGGGCCTACGCATTTCGCGCAGGGTCCCTCGTACGA
>CAYLZO010000353.1:0-3800 GCA_964387775.1 uncultured Anaerolineaceae bacterium | reverse complement strand
ATCCATTGTCTGTATGCTTGCCCCTGCCTGTTCGAAGCGATGGGGGATTGTCTCCTCCCTTTTCCTATGCTATAATGACGCTGCTGAAAACACCTGTTGTCGCAGCACGCGCAGAGGTCGCATAGAAAAGCGTCAAAATAGCACGAAACCGATCCAAGTTCGGGGGGGGCAACATGCGAGTCCTAGATCTTTCCCGGTTATTCCCGGGTCCATACTGCGCCCGTATCCTGGCCGACTTTGGCTTTGAGGTCATCAAGGTCGAGCGCCCCGGCGGCGGCGACTGGTCGCGCTACGTGCCGCCGCTGGACCCTGAAAGTGGCGAAGGCGTGCTTTTCCGCGCCCTCAATCGCGGCAAAAAGAGCCTGACCCTGAATCTCAAAGCGGAGCCGGGACGCGCTGTCTTTTTGCGGCTGGTCGAGACCGCCGACGTTCTGCTGGAGACATTTCGCCCCGGCGTGATGGCGCGGTTGGGTCTCGGCTACGAGGTGCTGGCCGAGGTCAACCCCCGGCTCGTCTATTGCTCTCTGAGCGGCTATGGCCCCACAGGCCCCTACCGCGACCGGGCCGGCCACGACCTCAACTACCAGGGGCTGGCCGGCTTGCTGGACCTGACCGGCAGGCGCGATGGGCCGCCGGCAATGCCCGGCGCACCCGCGGCCGACCTGAGCGGCGCGCTCTGGGCCGCGGTCGGTATCCTCCTGGCGCTTCTGGAGCGGAACGAGGCCGGGCTGGGGCAGCGCGTGGACGGCTCGCTGCTGGGCGGGGCCCTGGCCTGCATGACGCTGCCGGTGACCCGCCACCTTGGCGGGCAGCCCATGCAGCGGGGAGCCAGCGACCTGAACGGCGGCTTGATCTGCTACAACCTCTACGAGGCGGGCGATGGCGGCTACGTGACCCTCTCGGCCCTGGAACCCGAGTTCTGGGCTGTCTTTTGCTCGGCAACCGGGCGCGAGGATCTGCTAGGCGAGCAGTTCGCGCCGGCGCTCCCCGGGGAGCCCGTCTACGAGGAGTTGTGCACGCTGTTCCGGACGCGCACGCGGGAGGAGTGGGTCGAGACGCTGGCGGGTCTGGACGCCTGCTGCGAGCCGGTCTATGAGGTGGGCGAGGCGCTAGAGTCGGCACCGGTGCGGGCCCTGAACATGATGGCCGGAGACGGGCTGCTGCCCCCGATTCGTCTCTCTGCGCTAGAGAGGCAGGCCCCTGCCCCTGCGCCGCTCCTGGGTCAACACACAGCCGCCGTGCTGGCCGAATTGGGCTATGAAGCAGAAAAGATCCAACGCTTACAAGATGGGGGCGTTGTGTAAGCAGGCGCATCGATTTTTCCCCCAGATCCCCCTGGTGGGCAACTCGGGAGCGCTATCCGGGAGCCTGGATGAAGCCGCCCCCTGACAAGGGCTCTTTGCGGCCACCCCCCCCGCCTCCAACTTTTCCAACTTTTCTCCAACCAATCCCGTAGGAAATCTCAACCCTCGTGGACAACCGGGCCACCGTAGAGACCACGATCCAGGCCGAAGCCGACCTGGCCCCGTCCAAGTTTGCCGTTGGCACGCCCCGGGCCGGCGCTGATATGCACTTTGAGTACCAAATCAGCAACCTGGGGCCGTCCGTGTCGCGGGACGTGACGCCACGAACGCGACCATCGAAGAGGCGATGCCCGAGAGCCTGGTGGACACGACGTGGGAATGCCTCGCCTATGACGAAGCATCCTGCACGCCCGCCGGCTCTGGCGATATCTACCGCAACGTCGACGTACCTGTGGGCGGCATGCTGATCTACACGATCCAAGCGATGCGGTCTCCTTCTTTCCCCAAACAGACCCTCGTCAATACGGCGACCATCGCACCTCCGGCCTCGGCCAGCGACCCCGACATGACCAACAACAGCGATTCGGCCATCAATACCACCTTCCACGTCTATCTGCCAATCGTCAGAACCCCCGACCGGACCTTGCCCGTGGGGCCGGACCTCGTCGTGAGCGAGATCCAGGCCGCCAGCAACGGCATCACCCTGACCATCGAGAATCAGGGCAACGCGCCCGTCTCCCAGCCCTTCTGGGTTGACGTCTACATCGATCCCGACACCGCCCCTGAAGCCGTCCAGCAAGTCTGGAGCGATCTGGGCTCCCAGGGCCTGGTGTGGGGCATCCCCGAAAGCAGCTTGCCCTTCCTCTCTGGCGAGTCCCTGACGCTATCGGTGGGCGACGCCTACTACTGGCCCTCGCTGAGCCACGCGACCTGGCCGCTGCCGGCCGGCACGCCGGTCTATGGCCAGGTAGACTCGGCGGGCAAGCACGACTGTCGGATATCACCGGGGAGGGGGCCTACCCGCCCTCTCCCCGGTTCGCTGCGCTTTAGTGGAGAGCCCCGTGTCGCGTTCGCTCTGTGAGCGTCTCAAGTTGGGGACACGAAACCGAGTATAAAATGCACGAAATGCGTTGGTGAGGTGGGCAGAGACGTTCAGTGTGGAAGAATTCGCCAAGGCTAGCTCTCTCCACTCTCTCTCGGAGCTGGGGGTGGATGCCGCGGCTTATTGGGGTTATCTGCTGCCGCCATCCTACGACAAGAAACGACCGCCCCTTCCGGTCAAGTTTGTCGTTGTCCGCTACCTCCGTGAGGGCGATGAGAAAAGTGGTGAGAACGAGAAGGATGCCCGAAAACTCAAGACGCTCATCCCCGGTCAGCGCCGGTTGTCTTTGGTGGAGATCGTTTCCCGTTATCAGGGCAGATGGCCGGTGGAGGTCTTTCATCGTGATGGTAAACAGCATTTGGGCCCGGGCCGATTCCAAATGCAATCGTTTTAACGTGCAAAAGCGCGCATTACAAACGACCTCCCCGACAAGCTGCGAGACTCCACCGCCCAGGCGCAAAGAGCGCCAGAAATTGCACAAACTTTGCGTCTTGGCGGTGGGAAAATCTGAACCGTCTGGTTGACCGCTACGTCAGAAATCGGCTTTTCCGACCTCGTAGGCCGTAAAGCGCAACTGCCCCGAGGCGTCGTGGAATTCGCGCACCTGGCCGTCGGGGAAGGCTTCTCGAACCCAGCTCAGCTCCCCGGCCCGCTCCGGCAAAAAGACAAAGACGCCCCGCCGGCTTTCGTCCACGAAATCGGGCGGGGCGTCGAGCGGCTCGGTGACGTCGAGGCCCGACACCTCCGGCGCCAGAAACGGCATCGTGCCAAAACTCCAGTAGATGCGCGGCGCCCCGAAAAAGTAGGCCCGGTAGTCGCTCTCCAGATCGCAAAGATAGTGGCCGATCATCGTCGCCGTCTCGCCGTTGGCGCTGCCGTAGCGCCGCGAGGGGGTGAATTCGAGAAAGTAAAAGCGCACGCTGCTCACGGCCAGGACGGCGACCAGCAGGCCCAGGGCCACGTTTGCCCAGTGTCGCTCGCCCGGGCGGGTGAGCCGCACGGCGAGCCGCACCGTCTGCTCCAACCCCACGGCCACCAGCAGGACCACCGCCGGGATGGCGATGACCAGCCGCTGGCTCGACGGCGGGCTCTCGGTCAGCATCCCCCCGGTGACGATCACGGACCAGAACCAGATGAGGACCAGGAAGTATCGCCGTTGCCGCCAATGGGCGGCGGCCCAGGCCATGCCCAGGACGGCGAACGCGCCGGCCAGCGGCCCCAGCAGCGGCCGGTCGGCGCCGTACCATACCGTCCGGTCGGGGTAGACGTGGAAGGCGCCCGCTGCCCGCAGGAACTGCTCGGCCAGGATCTGGGGCACGCTCTTGCCCGTCAGGCCCGGCTCCCGCTCCAGCCAGCCCGACTGGAGGATGCCCACCTGGTTGATGCGGGCATTT